>NZ_JBFRDU010000021.1:0-105684 GCF_052113965.1 Rhizobium sp. RAF56 | reverse complement strand
TGAGCACCGGATACTACTGCAAGAGCAGCAGCGGAGCCGAGAAGAAGGCTCTTGATGTTCATATTGACCTCCAATTCAAAGTTTCGATCGGGTCTGGGTTTTTTGCCAAGAGGCATTCCCTGCCCCATCCCCATGTTTCAAGAAGTCGGACGATCAACCGCCCTTGCTTCCGAATTTGAAAATACAAGACGGCGGTCACCAAGCAATCTGCATTCGGCCTAATTTACTTATTTACCTCTCGCTTCATTAGTTCATGTTGCTGAAAGGACACAAAGTCGACACACGGCCTTTCCGCTTGTTTAGAATTCGTTAAGAAAATCCTTATCTGCCGGGCACTTACGCCCTGCGGGCAGTGCTTGGACAAAGAAGGCGGCGGCCATTTTCCGCCACTTCTCAGCGGTTTCCGGGAGTTAGGGCGGCATGGGCGCGCCGTTTTGCACGGAACCTCTTCGCCGGGCTCCGGTTGTCGGGGCGCTCAAGGGCGCGTGCACGGCAGTCATTCGAATCGAACACCGTTGATTGATTCGAGCGCGTCAGGAGGATGACGTTAGGGAAGGCACTTTGCGGTCGAGCTAACGACCGCTCTTCAATTCCATGGAAGGCGTCGATCACGATGATCTGGGCGCAAAGCGTTCTCGCCGCGCGGAGCCATATTCTATTCGGAACTTGTGGTCGCTGAAGTCGGCCGCTCGCTGGAAGAATTCCGGGAAATGACGACACCCCGTTCGGCACGAGGTTGTCACCCATGTCTTAGGTACAGACTGTTACCTATGTATCCGGGTCGGACATTGGGTGGATGGCGGAGAGGATGGGAAGCTCCGCCAGTAGCTCTCAAGCCATTGATGGCATTGATTTTACTTGCCAATCACCTCTGAAATTGGCACAAGTTCTTGGCACAAGTGCCTCAGAGGGACCAGACATGGCAGGATTTCGCGGCAAGCCGAGCAGGCACTTACGCATGAAGGGCAAGACCTACCAGTTCAAGATTGGCATTCCTGCTGAGTGCCGCGCCTTCTTCAAGGGGCAGCAGAACTACGTGGAAAGCACCGGAACCGGCGACATCGTCACGGCCCGCAAGTGGCGCAATAAGCGCGAGCGGGAGATGCAGGACATGTTTGACGACATCCGAAGCGGGCGCTTGGTCCCCTCGGGCACGGTGGTGTCAGATCAGATTGCCAAGGCCGTTGAATATGGGCGGTTCTCACGGGAGGTATATATAAAGGAGGAAGACCGCGACCAGAGGGCCCTCATGGTGGAGATCGCGCAAGAACACAGCGAGCGGCTTGAGCGGAAGCCGGATGTTCAAGCGGCATTCGACAAAGCTTGGTCTGGGCACGAACAAGTCGACACCCATCTCGGCGCATGGCTGAAGGAGGCCAAGCTCGCACCCAAGACCACCCTGGACTACCAAGGCATCGTCAAGAGGCTCGCAGTGTGGTGCAAGGCCAAGGGCCATACCGTTGTCGATATCGACCGTAAGACCGCAGGGCAGTACGTCTCGGGTGAACTTCTCGATCCCGACAAGATGACGAGGGTGACGGCGAAGAAGCACCTCGGGGCACTCGTGGGTTACTGGGACCACCTACGCCGCCGTGGTCATCTGGGGAAGTCCAGCGCCAACCCGTGGGCGGACCAGATCGCACCCGAGCGTGGCAAGCAGGGCGTGGCTACGGAAGAAGAGCGAGCCTTCACGGACGAAGAGCTTGCGAAGGTCCTCCACCTCGACACTCCAACTAAACGGCAGCGCAAGCCTGAGTGGGAACAGCAACTGAAGGAACTGGCCTTCATCTCGACCTTGAGCGGAATGCGGCTGGCTGAGATCACGGACTTGACCGTGGAGGCATGCCACGGCGGCAAGTTCGACCTATCGAAGGCGAAGACGAATGCGGGTGTCCGTGTCGTGCCCATTCATTCGAAGCTGGCTGACCTCATCGCTAAGCGTTGCGAGGGACGTGCGGGGAAGGAACTGCTGTTCAAGGAGTTCGAGGACCTGCCCAACCCATCGGACACGCTCTCGACGGCCTTCACGCGGCGGCGGGTGGCGCTAGGTGTCGATGAAAAGCGGGACGGCAAGCGGCGCAGCCTCGTCAACTTCCATAGCTTCCGGCGCACCTTCGCGACCAAGGCCCGCCATGCCGACATCCCCTTGGAGGTCATCCAAGACGTGATTGGCCACGATACCGGCAAGAAGGAAGAGAAGAAGTCAGTCCTGCGGGAGAGCTACGCCAAGGACGCAAGTTGGCAACAGAAGGTGAAGTGTGTGGAGGCGGTGGTGGTCCCGAGGACGCTGCGGTCAACGGGCTAAGAAGTTCTTAGGGTCCGCCGCCCGCAAGCAGCGCTGGTCGAAGCTGGTTGACACCGCTAGTCGTGCTTCAAATGTTCGGAGATCGAGCCTGATGGTGCTTCCCATGGGGCCAGCTGCAACTTGCTACGAGCTGCGTTGATGTAGTCTATGCACACCTCCTGGGTGACCCTGCTGACGATCATGGCAGGCGAGAAGCCCCAGTCACGCGGAAAGGCCTCATAGTGCCGCGTAACGCCGCCTTCGATCATAGCAGGGGTAAGATGCAGGCCTACAGCGCAATCGCTGAGCGCTGACCTTAGGGCCACTGCGTACGGCGGGTCTCCTATGAAGCCGCCATTCTGCTGACCATCGAATAGACCCTCGAAGTAGGCGTACCGCTCAATGAGAGACAGCCCCTTCCATGACGCATAGTCGTTCTGGTAGCCCGCCTCCGCGCTGCATCCCCAACCGATAGCTAGGTAAAGCGATGCCACCACAGTCCCCACATATTTCCGCATGCCCTTCCCCCCATTCCCGATGCCAAGATTGCAGAGCCAACCTGGGAGGTCAACGAGGAGGCAGAATGTCTGCGCTACGAAAATGCGAAGTGGCATGAATAAGGATGGACCGCGCGGAGACCCCCCGTGGCACCCTCGTTCACCTCAAGGCAGCCTTACCGGACGCTCGGTGGACCGTGGGCTGCTGAGGTGGGCCGTGGTGGTCTGGCGTGGCGCTGGTCTTCCGGATCGAGATACCGGGGGTCGACGTTCAGGAGATCGGCCAGTTCCTCAGCGAGTTCCTGCGTGAGCCGCACCATGGTGAAGTCGCAGGTCTCGGCTGCGTCTCCGGTGGCGCTGTCTAAGACCGACCACGTATGGTCCGGGTGTCGGCGGGTGACGTAGCGATTGTCTTCCATAGGCGACGGTAGCATCAATGGAGACGCTGCGTTGAGAATTCGAAGTCGGAGGCCTGCGCCGAATGCGCTGACCCTCAGCACCAAGCGAGGTTGAACCCCGCAAGGAATACCCTGACCCCTAGCTGCATGAAGCGTAATCCGACAGGTGATGACAGACCTCGCCTCTCTCTTCGCAGTGCCAATGAACCCTGCCCATGTGACTCACCCTGAAAGGTGCCAGAAGTAGTGCCACACACATGCTAGTTGACTTCTGGTACTGGCAGTGTCACAACGTCCTTAACGTCAACGGCACTTCAGGACAGGCAACATCATGGCACCTACGATCATCGGCTACGCTCGCACCTCGACCCTCGACCAGACCTATGGCCTTGCTGCCCAGCTACGGGACTTGGAGGCCGCTGGCTGCGAGAGGGTCTTCCAAGAGCAACTCTCCTCGGTCGATAAGCAGCGCCCAGAGTTGGCGAAGGCAATTGACTATGCCCGTAATGGTGACGTGTTCGTCATCACCAAGCTTGACCGACTAGCTCGCTCCATGGCGGACCTCGTCAAGCTCAAGGACACGCTGGAGACCCGAGGCGTCACTCTCAAGATCCTGAACCTCAACATCGACACCGCCACCCCGACCGGGAAGCTCATGATGAACCTACTGGGCTCTATCGCGGAGTTCGAGCGGGAGATCATGCTGGAGCGTCAACGAGAAGGCATCGCCAACGCCAAGGCGGACGGCAAGTACAAGGGACGCGCACCGACTGCCCAGCGCAAGGCGGATGAGGTCAAGAAGCTCAAGGCTGAAGGCAAGACCGCTGATCAGATCGTGGTCGAACTGGGCATCAGCCGGTCAAGCGTCTTCCGCATCCTCAGGAGCGAGTGAGGGCAACGCAGGTGTCTCGGGTGATCGCGCGTGGACTGAAGTAGTCCGGCGTGGGGGATAACGCCCGTGATTTAGGTTGTGCAGGGGTTCTTGCGGCTCCTCTGGATAATTCCATGACCCCTAGCGCGATCACAATGAATTGGGACACCCCTAGCTGCATATCGACATCTAGACGAGGTCGCTCGCTGGTCGGACCCGCCGCCTCATCGGGCGAGGCTGGCTTGAGCGCCTTCGTGTGCATGTTTTTGATGCACAGAACCGGCTGGATTGCTTGAAATCGTCGAAACCGCGTGTTTCGCGATCTATGTTTCAGACCTTGAGCAGAGACCCCTCCGGCACATGAGGAACCCAACGACACCAACGAGGACTAGAATGGCATACAGACAATGGAAGAAGCCGACGCTCACAGCGAAGCAGAGGATGGAACGCAGCATCATGGCATCCGCCCGCAATGCCATCGAGAAGGCGGAGCGCAGGAAGCTGGCACGGAAGGCTGCCGACATCCACGAGCAGGACAGGAACGAGCGATGACACCGCAAGGCCTGTCTCCCGGCGACCTGATCACCGTCTCGCTAGATGCCTTGGTGCTGCTGCCCGACAATCAGATCCGCGAGCAGATGTGCTTGCGTACGGTTCGGGAGTACGCCGAGTTGATGCGAGGCGGCGAGAAGTTCGTGCCGATCAAGGTCGCGCGGATTGATGCCACCGATGACACCAGAGGATTCGCTCTCGTGGACGGGTGGCATCGCGTCAGTGCTGCACGGCGGAATGGCCTTCGGGAGATCGACGCCGTTCTGGTGACACCGACGGGACTCGATGAAATCCCGTGGTTGGCTGCGGAGGCGAATAGGCGGCACGGGTTGCCGTTGTCGCGGGCGGACAAGCGGAACGTCTTCCGCGCCTACGTCAGAGCGAAGAGGCATCGCACGGGCAGAGGTAGCGCCGTGAAGTCAGCGAGGGAGATGGAGAAGGACCTGAACGGGATCGTATCGCGGCACCAGTTGCCGAAGTGGATGCAGTCCGACTTCCCGGCGATCTACGCGGCCATGAATGGCAACGGGCTGGAGCAGGGTAACGATGCAGAGGTGAAGGGACCCGACATGGACGAGGAATACGCCAAGGCAGCACGGGCAGCGTTGGACGAGTACATGGCCTGCATGCGTGCCATGAAGGATAGCCGTAAGGCTCGGCAGGTGCTGACCGTGGCAGCGGCACTGGTCACCGAAGTCTCCGAGGCCGTCACGGGGAAGCGAGAGTGGCCTAGGGTGGCTTTCGAGCCAGAGTTCTAGGGTAGTTCTTTAGATTTCAATGACTTACGACGGAAGTGGCTAATTAGCCGCTCTGGGGCGACACAATAGCCTGCAATGCCTTACTACGCAGGGCTTGTAGCGGTTGCGCTTCACTATTTCAGCAGCACACAGAACGACATCAATGAGGGCTCGGAGCAATCCGGGCCTTCTTCTATTCATCGAAAGGACATGAGCAAGAATGAGAGCAGATATTCGCAGCGGGGCAGATGCAACGACCCGCAGAACCCAACCCAACTGGCTTCTGGAGTGCCTCAAGGTGGGCATTCCCATGGCCCAGCTTCCACCAACCCCAGCGGCAGACGCGAGCTTCAAGGCGAAGTCGCAGCACACCTGGGAGCTTCGCAGGGCTTGGGAGCGCAAGACCGGACGCCAGATCGAACGGCTCACGCCTCCGGGATACTACGACAAGATCATGGAGCGGCGCAGGCTGGCCAACGAAGCCCGCTCGGTGCCGAACAGCGTCATCGACCAGATCATGGCTGACACCCACGCCTTCGAAGCCCGTGACCTGTTGCGGCAGGCTCGGGAGGAAGCGGACGCCTTCATTGTCGAGGACATCCGGCAGGCCGAACCGTTCAGCCAGATCGACACCCGCGTAAGTGATCCCGAAGCGGATCGTCTATCGAGGGTCTCCCCGACGCTGCCCGACGGTCATCGCTGGATCCGTGACGAAGACTTGCCAGCCGAGAAGGCCGAAGCCCGTCAGATGGCCATCATCGCGCGGTTCTCGGGGGCGCAATGGGTTCCGGCAGGTGGTTGAGATGACCGCGATCTACGTTCCGGCAACACCTCCGACACCCGAGGACACCGCCGTCCTCTTCACGCTCACCGGCGGCCCCGTCGAAAGACCTCACGATGCTGCGGCGGCAATCCTGTGGGCCGTAGTCCACTACACAGCGACCGACTGGGCTGATCTGGGGAAGCACCTCGGGACCGACGAACAGACGCTCTGGAACGTCTCCGAGAGGCTTCAGAGGTTCCACGGGATGTGGCAGGCGGGTCCGGGGGAAGTCGGGGCCAAGCTCAACGCCAACGAGGACTTCCTGTCCCGTCGCAATGCCAAGGTCATCAAGGAGACGGCCGACGCCAAGTACCGAGCGGGGCAGGACGAACATGGCTTCAGCCTGCCCTCCGCTCCGGTCAAGGCAGACGAGAACAATTTCATCTGGCCTCCCGACGCACAAGAACCAAGCAACCCCGCTGAGTTCGCAGCAGCCCTCATAGCTGCAATCGAAGAAGCTAAGGCGATCTCCTACGACGCCCTCGCGACCACACTCGGCTGCGGCATAGCCGAATTAATGCAGGCCTGCCGCAACCTCTCGATGAACCACGGTTACGACAAGCTGTCGAGCCGCTCCCTCCACTTCTACTTCGAACACCACTCCGACCGTCTCGCCGCGCTCAGCCGCGACACGTCGAACCAACCTTAAGGACAACACGACTATGGGTAACTTTCATTCTTTCTCCACGTCTTCCGACAACGGCAACGACCCCGAGCGCGAACGTCAGCTGGCGATCCAGCTTCATCAGGAGACGCGGGCGATCTACAAGCCGTCCTACGTGTCCAGCGACATGGCCAGCGAGATGTTCGCATCGCACGACCCCAGCACTGTGGACACGATTGTTGACGGCATTGCCATGTCCGCCGAGCAAGCCAAGACGCTCTACGAGAAATGCCTCATCACCCGGGACCAGTACGCCCGTGGGATCGAAGCAGGCATGCAGCGGGTGGGTAATAAAGGCTGGAAGGTCCGCGAGGATCGTACGCCTTCAGCCCGACCTTCGGCAGCGAGCATCATTCGCGCAACACTTCGCCGCAAGCGCTGAGATGCAGCCGTCTACCATCGAGCTTCTTGGCTCGCATACGGCCTACCACGTTGAAACCGACGAGACTGTAGACCGTACGTCACAGCGGAACCGCAGCACCACCAAGAGCGCCATCCCGCCGTTGTGCAGGAAGCTCATCAACCTTGGTCATGACCCCGACACTGTCGTCCACGTCAGGCGGGCCAAGGCCAACAAGGAAGGCTACGTCGCAGTCCTGAAGCGTGACCGGACCCTCGGCGCATGGGCCGCAGAGGACTGGGTGGAGAGCGATACGAAGTCGCCCCACCGCAAGGCCTACGCACCGTCATTCTTCGCGCACGCGTAGGGCCATTCTAGAGCGTTTTGTGGGTTGGTTGGGTCGACCTACCAGCCGACCCACGACGCGCTTCTATGGCCGCTACGGCACCACACACCCTCCATCATTCTGAACGACAACGAGAGGACAATATTCAATGGACACCATCGACGACCACAGCTTGAACAGCAACACCTTCAGCATCAACCGAGACACACGGCTTGTCCGCAAGACGAAGCCGAGGGCTCGTTGGTTCATCGAGTGGAAGGACCGGCGGATCAACGACTGGAACATCTCCGGCGTCTACATCAGCGCCGAGGATACGGCGAAGGTCGTCCACGGTATGCTGGAGGATAGACCCGAGGTGCGCGAAAGGGCGCTTGGGTGGCTGAAAGGCTGACCTTCCGAGATTTCTCGGGTGCGGGCCTCAGCGCGACGAACTTTTTTGTGGAACCCTCGACTAACCCAAGAGGTCGAACCAAGGAACGCCCGAGCCGAATCGACTCTGGCACAATTAAATTGGCACAAGTGATTGGCACAAGTGATTTAGAACGACCTAGCTAAGCAACTGTTATTAAAGGGTAAAATAGACTTATTGGGTGGATGGCGGAGAGGATGGGATTCGAACCCACGATACGCTTTTGACGTATACTCCCTTAGCAGGGGAGCGCCTTCGACCACTCGGCCACCTCTCCGGTGCGGCCCTGATAGGGCTATTCGCGGGGATAATCAAGCCGCAATTTGCCTGTCGCGGCATTTCCCCCGGCGCTTCATCAAAGCTCAGTAGCTGCTTGGCTTCCCCTCGCCGGACGCGCCGGGTTGGTCCGACTTGTAGATGGTCGCAAGGCGGCGCAGGGCGGCCGAAAACGCGGTGACGTCGGCGCCGACCGCGACGAAGGTCGCGCCGAGCTCCAGATAGCGCCGGTTCAGCGTCTCATCCATCGTCAGGATGCCGGCGGGCTTGCCGGCGGCGAGAATCGTTGCGATTCCCGTTTCTATGACAGCTTGAACCTCGGGAGCCTGCAGCTGACCCGGCAGTCCCATGTCGGCGGCGAGGTCGGCGGGACCGATGAAGACGCCGTCAATGCCGTCGACGGCCGCAATTCGCTCGAGATCCGCCATCGCCGCGCGGCTTTCGGCCTGGACGACGAGGCATATCTCTTCGGAAGCGTTGGCGGCATAGTCCGGGATGGTGCCAAAACGCGAGGCCCGGGCGATCGTCGCGCCCATGCCGCGCAAGCCATGGGGCGGATAGCGCACCGCGCGCACCAAAGCTTCGGCCTGCTCGGCGCTGTCCACCATCGGAATGAGCAGCGAGCGTGCCCCGATATCCAATGCCTGCTTGATCATCCACGTCTCGCCGACGGGCAGCCGCACCACGGCTTCGGAGGGCGAGGATTCCAGCGCCTGAAGCTGTGCCAGAATGCTGCGCAGGTCGTTCGGGCCATGCTCGCCGTCGATCACCAGCCAATCGAAACCCGCGTGTCCCGCAAGCTCGGCGGCGTAAGCATCGGCCATGGCGAGCCACAGCCCGATTTGCGGACGGCGGTCGCGAAGGGCGGCCTTGAAGGCGTTTGGGGCAAGGGTCATTTCATCAATCCAAGGAGTTGCTTGAGATCGGAGGCGGGGTCGGCGAGGACGGCGCGATCCGGCTGGACGCCGCTCTCCAGGAGTTTCTTGCCCGTGACATACGCCTTGGCGTCGTTCACCGCGTCGACGGCGATGAACTTGCCCGCCTTGAAATACCAGATCGAGGCGGCTCCCTCGCGCGCGCCTGCACGAAACAATGTCTCGTCATAGCCGAGATTGAAGCCGGCGATCTGCAATTTCACGTCATACTGATCCGACCAGAACCACGGTTTCGGATCGTATGGCTCATTGCCGCCGCCGATGATGGCGGCCGCGGCTTCCGCCTGGTCGACGGCGTTCTGCACCGATTCCAGCCTCGCCCTGCCGCCGTCCCAAAGCAGGATGGCGCAGTCGCCGACGGCGTAGATCGACGGATCGGAACTGCGCGCAAAGGCGTCGACGACGACGCCATTGGCGACGTCGAGCCCCGCCTCCTTGGCAAGCTGGTCGTTCGGCGCGACGCCGATGCCGACGACGACGAAATCGACGTCGATCGTGGTGCCGTCGGAGAGTTCCGCCGCGACGACGCGGCCGTTCTTGCCGACGAGTTGTTTCAAACCCGTCTTCTCACGGATGACGACGTCATGGTCCTGATGGATCCGGCGCATGATGTCGGCCGTCGCCTTCGCGGCGACCCGCTGAAGAATACGATCCGCCATCTCGATGACGGTCACCTCGAGCCCGCGATGGCGGGCGACGGCGGCCGCCTCCAGGCCGATATAACCGCCGCCGATGATCAGCGCGCGGCGACCGGCGCGCATTTCGCCGGCGAGCAGGTCGGCATCGCGCTTGTCGCGGGCAACGTAAACCCCGTCGAGATCGCCGCCGACCGAGGGCGGCAGGCGTCTTGGCGTCGAGCCGGTGGCAAGCACCAGCGTCCCGTAATCCAGCGACGAGCCGTCCTGCATGACCACACGCTTCTCGTCGCGCTTGATCTGCTCGACCCAGGTCGTCAGCCTGATCTCGACGTCGTTGTCCGCATACCAATGCTGCGGGCGGAAAAGCAGCCGATCGAAGCTCATCTCGCCAAGCAGGTACTTCTTCGTCAGCGGCGGGCGTTGATAGGGAAGACTTTCCTCGGCACCGATGATGGTGATCGGCCGCGTATCCTTGAGGGCGCGCATTTTGGCCGCGAGCGCGAAGCCGGCCTGGCCGGCGCCGACGATGACCAGTCTGTTCGTCACGATTCCTGGCTCCAGTGCGTAAAAAGCGCTTCAGGCCTCAGGCCGGCGCATCTTGGAGAGAGGCCTATCCCCTCACTCTCGATGCGTCAACCTAGGATCCGGCCGCTAGTCGTCGACCGTAACCCAGCCCCGCTCATGAAAAGCCTTGGCCATGGCATGGACCGATTTTTCGATGCGCAGCCCGTCCGCGAAACTCACCGTCGAGGAGGGTTCGCCGGCGATTGCCCGCAACAACTCGCGGCATTCGATGATCTTCAGGTCGTTGAAGCCGAGACCGTGGCCGGGTGCTGGAATGAAGCGGTCATAGGGCGCGTGCGCTGGCGCGGCGAGAATTTTCCTGTAGCCCTGCTCCGTCCCCCTTCCCTCGGCCTGATAGAGATCGAACTCGTTCATTCGCTCCTGGTCGTAGGTGATCGAGCCCTTGGAGCCGAATATCTGCAGCGCGATCCGGCCCTTTCGGCCCCAGGCGGCACGATTGACCATCAGCACCCCCGAAATGCCCCCGGCAAGCCGCATCAGCACGTTGGCGCCGTCGTGATTCTCCACCGCCTTGCGGCCACCCTGCTGCAGGGGACGGTCGGGATAAGGTTTCACCATGTCGGTGACGACGGCTTCCACATGGCCGAAGAGGAACCACAGCAAAGACAAGGGGTGCACGGCGAAATCGTCGAGCGCACCGTAGCCGCCCGCAAGCGCGCTCTTCCAATAGAAAAAGCCTTCCGGATCGGCCATGAAGTCCTCGTCCATCTCGACGCGGATGTGATTGACCTTGCCGATCGCTCCCTCACCGACAAGCACCTTGATATGCCGCATCACCGGGTTCTGGATGTAGTTGTAGCCGAGGACGGCCACCTTGCCTGAGGCGCGGGCCGCCTCGAGCATGCGCTCGGCGTCGACATAGGACGGCGCCATCGGCTTCTCGCACCAGACATGCTTGCCCGCTTGAAGTGCCGCGATCGCCATCTCGGCGTGGAACTGGTTCGGCGTGGTGACGGACACGACGTCGACCTCGGGATCGGCGATCAGCGCACGCCAATCCGCGGTCGCCTTCTCAAAACCGAATTCGGCGCCCCTTGCCGCCGCAAGTTCGGCGTTCGCCTCCGCAAGGTGCACGAGGCGCGGCCGTTCGACGTCGCCAAACACGGTTTTCACCGCGTTCCACGCCAAGGCGTGGCATTTGCCCATATAGCCGGTTCCAATCAATCCGACGCCAAGCTGCTTCATACCGGCCGAGCCTCCATCCAGGGTTGGTTTCAGGCGATTTTTGGAATATTTAGACCGTTTTGGCAAGGCGAGCATCTGCTCAAGCAGAGTTCAAATCTCCAATATTTTAGCTTTATCTATTTAATTTCCTAGACTTAAAAATATTGTTCCCGTTCCTTCCAGAATTCATTATGTTCGACGCATGGAATGTTTGTTTCACCGGCAGTTGCCGCGCGGGGTGTAGGAATGGATAACGAGGTCAAGCTGCCGACGAAGGTGCCGCGGGATTTCGAGAGCCTGCGCAGCACGATCATCGAGCGCAAGAATGCCATGCCGAAGCGGCTCGCCCAGGTCGCGGCCTTCGCGCTCACCAATCCCGACGAGATCGCGTTCGGAACGACCGCCAGCATCGCGGCGGCCTCGGAGGTGCAGCCCTCGACCCTGGTGCGGCTCGCCCATCACCTGGGCTACGAAGGCTTTTCCGATCTTCAGAGCATTTTTCGCGAGCGCCTTCGCGACCGGACGCTGTCCTACGAGGAACGTCTGGTCTCGCTGGAGCAGTCCGGCGCCGAAGACGAGGATGCCAGCATCCTCTCCGGTTTCCTGTCGGCCGCCAGCCAGTCGATCAACCGGCTCGCCGCGTCCGTGCAAACGGAGGCCTTCGCCAGATCGGTGGACATTCTCGCCGCGGCCGACACCATCTATCTGATCGCCAAGCGCCGCTCCTATCCGCTGACGGCGCACATGACCTACGCCTTCTCCAAGCTCGGCATACGCCACCAGATCGTTGCCTCGCCGAACGGCGTCGATCCCGAGTTGGTGCAGTTCGCAACGCCCAGGGACGCCGCGATCGCCGCGAGCTTTTCGCCCTATGCAGCCGAAAGCCTGACGCAGAGCCAGGAGCTGGCCGATCGCGGAGTGCCCGTGATCGCGATCACCGATTCTGCTTTTTCTCCGCTCGCCGCCTGCGCGACACACTGGTTCGAGGTGGCTGAATCCGATTTCGCCGGCTTCCGCTCGCTTTCCGCATCGATGGCGCTGATCATGGCCTTTCCCGTCGCCATCGCCGAACGGCGGCGTAAGATGACGCCGGCAAAAACCACAAAAGACAAAATGGAATAAACATTCCGAATTGACAAAATAACGGAACCAATGTTTCATTATCACTCGAAAGGCGCGGACGCTCGAATGTCCGTTGCCAACTCGACGGGAGGACATAATGGCCCAACCTAATCCCGGCTCCTCGCCGGCGCGTACACTCGACGTGATCACTATCGGCCGCTCGTCCGTCGATCTCTACGGCCAGCAGATCGGTTCGCGGCTCGAGGATATCGCCTCCTTTGCCAAGTCCGTCGGCGGCTGCCCCTCCAATATCGCCATCGGCACGGCGCGGCTCGGTCTGAAATCCGGTCTGATCACCCGCGTCGGCGACGAGCAGATGGGGCGCTTCATCCGCGAGCAGGCCGCCCGCGAGGGCGTGGCCACGCAGGGCATCGCCACCGACAAGGAGCGACTGACTGCGTTGGTGCTGCTTGCGGTCGAGGCGGAGGGCGTCTCGCCGATGATCTTCTACCGCTCGGACTGCGCCGACATGGCACTTTCGGAGGAAGACATCGATGAGGCGTTCATCCGCTCGTCGCACGCGGTTCTCGTCTCGGGCACGCATTTTTCCAAGCCGAACACCGAGGCCGCGCAGCGCAAGGCGATCCGCATCGCCAAGGAGAATGGCGGCAAGGTCATTTTCGACATCGACTACCGGCCGAACCTCTGGGGACTTGCCGGCCACGCCGAAGGTTTCGAGCGTTACGTGAAGTCCGACCGCGTCTCTTCGAAGATGAAGGAAACGCTTCCCGACTGCGATCTCATAATCGGTACCGAAGAGGAGATCATGATCGCCTCGGGCGCCGACGACCCGCTTGGCGCGCTGAAAGCGATCCGCAAGCTGTCGCCCGCGACCATCGTGCTGAAGCGCGGCGCCATGGGATGCATTGTCTATGACGGTCCGATTTCCGACGATCTCGAAGCCGGCATCGTCGGCCAGGGTTTTCCGATCGAGGTCTTCAACGTCCTCGGCGCCGGCGACGCCTTCATGTCCGGTTTCCTGCGCGGCTGGCTGAGAGGCGAGCCGCTCAAGACCTGCGCCACGTGGGCCAATGCCTGCGGCGCGTTTGCCGTCTCCCGCCTCCTCTGCTCGCCGGAATATCCGACCTGGGAAGAGCTGGATTTCTTCCTGACGACCGGCAGCAAGCACCGCGCGCTGCGCAAGGACGAAACGATCAACCACATTCATTGGGCAACGACACGCTCCGGAGAGATCCCTCTTCTCATGGCGCTTGCCATCGATCACCGGTCGCAGCTGGTCAGCGTCGCCGACGAACTCGGCGTTCCCCATGACCGCATCTCGGCGTTCAAGCGGCTGGCTGTCGAGGCGGCGGCGCGCGTCGCCGAGGGCCGGCCCGGTTACGGCATGCTGATCGACGAACGCTTCGGCCGCGATGCCTTCTTCGATGCGGCAACCAAAGGCTTCAGCTGGATCGGCCGTCCTGTCGAGCTGCCCGGCTCCAAGCCGCTGCGCTTCGAGTTCAGCCAGGACATCGGCTCGCAACTCACGGAGTGGCCGACGAACCATTGCATCAAATGCCTTTGCTTCTATCATCCTGACGATCCGGCTGAATTGAAGAGCGAGCAGCAGGAAAAGGTGAGGACGCTCTTCGAAGCAGCACGCAAGGTCGGGCGCGAGCTGCTCGTCGAGATCATCGCCAGCAAGAACGGCCCGCTGACGGACGACACGATCCCGAGGGCGCTCGAGGAGCTTTATGCGCTCGGGATAAAGCCGGACTGGTGGAAGCTGGAGCCGCAGGCCTCCAGTGCGGCTTGGCGCAAGATCGACGCCGTCATCGCAAAGAACGATCCGCTTTGCCGCGGCATCGTGTTGCTCGGACTGGAAGCTCCGGCCGAAGAGCTGCTTCGCAGCTTCGAAGCAACCCTTGCCGCGCCTTCGGTCAAGGGCTTCGCGGTGGGCCGGACGATCTTTGCCGACGCCGCGCGCGCCTGGATGGCGGGACAAATGGACGACGAAGCGGCGATCGCCGACATGGCCGGGCGCTTCCGGCAACTGACCCAGGCGTGGCTCAGAACCCACGCCGGCCACTAGCGCAATTCCCGGAAAACCTCGGCTTTCCATCCGGAATTGCTAAAAAACCAACAGACAGAGCATTTCCGTGGTTCCCGAGAAAAACGGAAGCGCTCAGATATCACAAGACTGAATTGGGAGGCGCCCGATGGGCAAGACGATCAGATTGACGATGGCGCAGGCAGTCGCGCACTTCCTCAAGAAGCAGATGACCGTGGTCGACGGCAAGCGCCTGCCGATCTTCGGCGGTGTCTGGGCGATCTTCGGCCACGGCAACGTCGCCGGCATCGGCGAGGCGCTTTACCAGGTACGCGACGAGCTTCCGACCTATCGCGCCCACAACGAGCAGGGCATGGCGCACGCCGCGATCGCCTATGCGAAGGCAAATTTCCGCCAGCGCTTCATGGCCTGCACCTCCTCGATCGGCCCTGGCGCGCTCAACATGGTGACGGCGGCCGGCGTCGCGCACGTCAACCGTATTCCCGTTCTTTTCCTGCCCGGCGACATCTTTGCCAACCGCGCACCGGATCCGGTGCTGCAGCAGATCGAGGATTTCGGCGACGGTACGGTCTCGGCCAACGACGCCTTCCGACCGGTCTCGCGCTATTTCGACCGCATCACCCGGCCGGAGCAGATCATGACCGCGCTGAAGCGGGCCATGCAGGTGCTGACGGACCCGCTTGACTGCGGTCCGGTGACCTTGGCGCTCTGCCAGGACGTGCAGGCCGAGGCCTACGACTATCCCGAGAGCTTCTTCGATGAGCACGTCTGGATGACGCGCCGTCCACGCCCGGACGCGGACGAACTGGCGAACGTCGTCGCCCTCATCCGAGCGTCCGAACGGCCCGTCATCATCGCCGGCGGCGGCGTTCTCTATTCGCGGGCAACGGCCGAACTCACAGCCTTTGCCGAATCCCACGGCGTTCCGGTCGTCGTCAGCCAGGCCGGCAAGTCGGCGATCGACGAGCGCCATCCCCTGGCGCTCGGCTCCGTCGGTGTCACCGGGACGTCCGCAGCCAACGCGATCGCCGAGGAAACGGATCTGGTCATTGCCGTCGGCACGCGCTGCCAGGATTTCACCACCGGCTCATGGGCCCTCTTCAAGAACGAAAAATTCAAGATCGTCAGCCTCAACATCGCTGCCTACGATGCGCTTAAGCACAACAGCCAGCCCCTGGTCGCGGATGCGCGCGAGGGCCTGAAGACGCTTTCGGCAGCGCTTGCCGGCTGGAAGGCTCCGGCGGCGCTCGCGGAAAAGGCGGCGAAGGAGAAGCGCGTCTGGATGGAGGCCGCGGACAAGGCGATGGCCTCGACCAATGCCGCCCTGCCCTCCGACGCCCAGGTGATCGGCGCGGTGGCGCGCACGATCGGCCGCGAGCAAACCACCACGGTGCTGTGCGCCGCCGGCGGCCTGCCCGGCGAACTGCACAAGCTCTGGCCCGCGACCGCGCCCGGCAGCTATCACATGGAATACGGATTTTCCTGCATGGGCTACGAAATCGCCGGTGGGCTCGGCGTCAAGATGGCGCATCCCGAACGCGAGGTTGTCGTCATGGTCGGCGACGGCTCCTACATGATGCTGAACTCGGAACTTGCGACCTCGGTCATGCTCGCACTGAAGCTTACCGTCGTGCTCCTCGACAACCGCGGCTACGGCTGTATCAACCGCCTGCAGATGGAAACCGGCGGGGCCAACTTCAACAATCTGCTGAAGGACTCCCGCTATGAGGTGATGCCGGAGATCGATTTCCGCGCGCATGCGGAATCGATGGGCGCGATCGCGGTCAAGGTTGCCTCGATCGCCGAGCTCGAAACGGCGATTGTCGCCTCGAAGGGCAACGACCGCACGACCGTGATCGTGATCGACACCGATCCGTTGATCACGACGGAGGCCGGCGGCCACTGGTGGGACGTCGCCGTTCCCGAGGTCAGCCCACGCGATGAGGTCAACAAGGCGCGCAAGAACTACGTCGACGCACGCGCCGCCCAACGCATCGGCTAATTGATTGTTGTCGCTCTCTTTGAAAGGTCGGTTGCCGGCCTTCCAACAATACGCCTGAGGAGAATGTTTAATGAAGGCCAAACTTGGCATGTCGCCCATCGCGTGGTGGAACGACGACCTACCTGATCTCAGCGAGGATGTGTCCCTCGAGGAGTGCCTGCGGCAGTCGCGCAGTGCGGGCTTCACCGGCATGGAAAAGGGCCGCCGTTTTCCCGAGGATCCAAAGGTGATGCTGCCCATTCTGCGCGCCGCCGATGTGACGCTGTGCGGCGGCTGGTTCTCGGGCACGCTCGTCGACGAGGACCTTGCCGCAAACAAGGACCGCATCGCCCCGATGATCGAACTCTTCAAGGCGGTCGATGCGCCCTGCATCGTCTATGGCGAGGTGGGCCGCTCCATCCAGGGCGACCGCTCCAAGCCGCTTGCGACCAAGCCGAAGCTCTCCGATGAGGAGATGAAGAGCTATGCGCGCCGGGTCACCGAATTTGGGGAATGGTGCGCCGAGCACGGAATGCCGCTCTCCTATCACCATCACATGGCCGCCGTGGTCGAAACCGAGCCGGAACTCGACGCCTTCATGCGCTATTCGGGCGCCGGCATTCCGCTTCTGCTCGACGCCGGGCATTTGGCTTTTGCCGGCGGTGACGTTTTGCGCGCCATCGACAACCACCACGCCCGCATCAATCATGTTCACGTCAAGGACATCCGCAAGCCTGTGGTGGATGGGCTGGATCGCAGCCGGCAGTCCTTCCTGGACGCGGTAGCGCTTGGTGCCTTCACGGTTCCGGGTGATGGCTCGCTCGATTTCGGTGCGATTGTCCAACGGCTGGCCGATCACGGCTATGAGGGCTGGTTCGTCGTCGAGGCAGAACAGGATCCACGCAAGGCGCCGCCTCAGAAAATGGCCGAAATCGGCCATGCCGAATTGATGCGCGTCATGTCGGCCGCCGGCTACACCGTGGAAACGGAGGGCTTTCCCAAGGGGTAGCGTGTGTTTACCCGGCCGGCGTAGCGGCAACGGCGACCGCCTATCCGGTCTATCGTTTTTCGTGGATTTCCCAAAGGAGACCGCACAATGAGCAAGTCCCCTCTTCACCTGCGCCCGAGCGGAACGGCGGGCAAGGTTCATAGCGTCACACCGCAAAGCGCCGGCTGGACCTATGTAGGCTTCGATATGTATCGCCTGAGCCCGGGCGAAAAGGCATCGGGCGAAACCAACGACCGCGAGGTCTGCCTCGTCTGGGTCAGTGGCAAGGGCGGCGCGCAGGCTGGCGGCAAGGATTTCGGGCTGATCGGCGAGCGCATGAACCCGTTCGAAGGGCCGCCGCATGCTCTTTATATACCCGCCGGCTCGAGCTGGTCGGTGACGGCGGAGACGGATCTGGAGCTCGCCGTCTGCTCGGCACCCGGCGGCGGTGCCCACGAAGCGCGGGCGATCCCGCCCGGCACGCACCCGGCGCTGACGCGGGGCAAGGGCACGAACGTCCGCTACGTCAACAACATCATGCCGGAAGACGACGGCGCCGCCCACTCGCTGCTGGTCGTTGAGGTCATCACCCCCGGCGGACACACCTCCTCCTATCCGCCACACAAGCACGACCAGGACAACCTGCCGAACGAAAGCTTCCTCGAAGAGACCTACTATCACCGCCTCAACCCGCCGCAGGGTTTCGGCTTCCAGCGGGTCTATACGGACGACCGCTCGCTCGACGAGGTGATGGCGGTGGAAGACGGCGACGTGACGATGGTGCCCAAGGGCTATCACCCGTGCGCGGCCTGCCACGGCTACGATCTCTATTATCTCAACGTCATGGCCGGCCCGAAGCGCGTCTGGAAATTTCACAACGCGCCGGAGCATGAGTGGCTGATGAAAGCGTGAAAAGATACCGCGTCGCATGACGCGGTATCCTGCTCGGCATCAATGTTCCAGCACGAGATGCGGCTGGCCGTTCGACGTCTTTCGCGGCGAAACGCCGTTGGCGTCGATTTGCGCGGTGATGCGGCTTCGATAGGCGGAGAAGCTGTCGAACGTGACGACGTCGACGGGCTCGTTGAAGTGGATCGAGATCTTGTAGGCGTCGCCGCCGGGAAGTGTCGCGAGCGACAACACCCTGCCCTCGAAGCTTTGACCGAGATAGCGGCCGCGCACCCGTTCACCGACCGCGAAAAACGGTGGCTTCGGCTGATCGCGAGGGGCGCGCGCTGAAAGCGTATTCCAATCCCGCGCGCCGTGCTGTTGCGCCACGAGTTCGAGGGCCGCGCCGTGCGTGACGGCCGCTCCGCGCTCGGTCATGGCCTGGCGCAGGCGCTTGGCCTGCAGTTTCAATTCGTCGATGGTCGGTAGCGACCGTGTCATGAGAAAGCCTTTCACAAAGGCATGCATCTAGGACTTCAAAAGGGGGCTCGCATTGCCTGCAGTCAGCATGCACTGAGTGTGGCTTTTTTCATGGACGTGAGGACTTCACCGAAAGCTTTCGCTTTGCGAGCGGCAGGCGCCTCGACCGATCGCGGTATGGACGACGGATCGGCCAAAGTCAAGAAACGAGCCTGTTTGGCGCCGGAGTCCGATGCCTATCGGTACGCTGCAGCCTTTGGCGATTTCAATTCAGCATTCGTCAACGTTCCCACCTTATCCTGAAACGACAAGAACGATGGAGGGTCCAATGCCCTTTCAGATGCATTCAGACACCCAGCATCCCGCACCCGAACGCGCGCTGGAGGAATTTGTCGTCGATCGCCCCGGAAATATCATTTCCATCGGGCATCATCTTACGACGACGTTGCAGGTGCGCTGCGTCGTGCGCACGATTTCGCTGTCAGGCGCCGTCCTCGAAGTGAACAAGGGCCTCGATATTCCGCAGAACTTCTTCCTGGAGATTCTCGGCATTCACGACGAGATCGGCTGCACACTCCTCAAACGTAACGGCACCGTGGTGACGGTCTGCTTCAACATGCTGATCAGCCCGGATTTCCTGCACCACGTGCAACGCCTGAACTTCGAGGAAAGCACCTGATGCGATGCCTCGCTCGAATGGCACCCTAAAGACAGAACTAGCTAAAATTTAACCATTCTCGTTGAGTAAAGCGCAAAGTGTTCGTGCCAGCCTTCGAAGTGGCCCCGAGATCTTCGATCCGGATAGAGCCGGAGGAATAGAATGCTGCAGGCAACCCACCTTGCGCGAGTTAAATCCGAGGTCTACGAGCGGCAGTGGGAGCGGTTCTTCGTTCAACGGCCCGCCCGTCTCATCGCCGTCAATCCCTGCCTTACGGGCATGTCCATGCGCAGCGCCGAAATCATCGACATTTCGCAAGGCGGCGCCAGCTTCATCGTGGCGACGGCGATCGGCCTGCCGCTCCATTACTACCTCAACATTCTCGGCCTCGCCTATCGCATCGGCTGCGCCGAAGTTTACCGCAACGGCAACCGCATCGGCGTCCGCTTCATCAATATTGTCGAACTGGAAACGCTGCGCAGGGTCGTTCGCGCCGATTTCATGACCGGCAACAAGGAAGCCATGGCCGCGCGCGGCATCAAGAGCAACGAACCGCAGCGGCTGGAGATCAAGGCGCGCCGCTAGCGCCCGATCGTCGACATACCGTACCGAGTTGCCCCTTCGGGGCCTTGCACCGCTCGTCCAGGCGCCTATTCTCTTTGCCCGTGCCATTGAAAACGGGAAATCCATCCAGCATGTCCGCCTTCTCGCGCTTCACGCCGCTGATCGGCAACCTCCCCTCCACCGTTCCCTTCGTCGGGCCTGAAGCCCTCGAGCGTCAGCGCGGCTTGCCGGTCTTGGCCCGCATCGGCGCAAACGAGAACGGCTTCGGGCCTGCGCCATCCGTCCTTGCGGCCATGCGCGAAGAGGCCGGCGATATCTGGAAATACAACGATCCGGAGAACTTTGCCCTCAAGCAGGCGCTTGCCGCGCATCTCGGGGTGAAAGCCGACAATATCGCGGTCGGTGAAGGCATCGACAGCCTCCTCGGCCTCATCGTCCGGATGGTCATCGAGCCCGGCATGCCCGTCGTAACCTCGTTCGGCGCCTACCCGACCTTCAACTTCCATGTGGTCGGTTTCGGCGGCAGGCTGGTGACGGTCCCCTACGCCAACGACCGCGAGGATCTCGATAGGCTGATGGACGCGGTAAGGCGTGAAAGTCCGCCGCTGGTCTATTTCGCCAATCCCGACAATCCGATGGGCAGCTGGTGGGACGCCGGCAGTATCGTTGCCTTCGCGCGCGCCCTGCCGGAGACCACGTTGATGATCCTCGACGAGGCCTATTGCGAAACCGGGCCGGCGGGTTCCACTCCGGCGATCGCCGACCTGATCGACCGGCCGAACGTGCTTAGAACCCGTACCTTCTCCAAGGCCTACGGGCTCGCCGGCGCGCGCGTCGGCCATGCGATCGGAACGCCTGAGACAGTTCAGGCTTTCGACAAGATCCGCAACCACTTCGGCATGAACCGCCTTGCAACCGTCGCGGCGCTCGCCGCGCTCAGGGACCAGGCGTATTTGAGGGACGTGATCGGCAACATTCACGCCGCCCGCGATCGCATTGCCACTATTGCCCACGAGAATGGCCTCGCACCGCTTGCCTCCGCCACCAATTTCGTGGCGATCGACTGCGGCCGCGACGGGACCTATGCGCGCGCGATCGTCGATGGCCTGCTTGAGCACGGGGTGTTCATCCGCATGCCCGGCGTTCCGCCGCTGAACCGCTGCGTACGCGTAAGCGTCGGGCCGCAAGCGGATCTCGATCGTTTCGCCGAAGCGCTTCCGGCTGTCATCAAGACGCTTGGCTGATGCTTCGATGAACTGTTCTGCCCGGACATGAAAAGACCGCGACGGGTTCTCGCCTGTCGCGATTCTTTGCATTCGACTCCGTCCCCATGAGGCCGAAGCCGCTATTCAGATCGGCACCGCTTCAGTGCATCGTCATCCATTCGCGAGCTGCGCGAAGGGCGGCCGCGAGTTCCATTTTGCTGAGCGAGGCGGCGACGTCGGCCCTGAGCTCCGCGGCGCGATCGCAGCCCCTGATGGCGGCGATGTTGAGCCACTTGTGCGCAGCGACAAGGTCGACCTGACAACCGCGGCCGGTTGCATACATCAGGCCCATCTCGCAGTAGGTATCGGCATTGCCAGCCATCGTGGCCATTTCAGAATTTGCGATTTCGAAGCGTGCCATCGGTTTTGTCCCTGTTTCAGCGTGTATGCTATCCCTGTTTTCCGTCGGGGGCCTGGCCGTCTATTGCGGCTCTTGGGCCCCTTCCGGGTGGCGGGTTTGCCCCGCTCGTCTGATGGCTTCACTATCTCAGACGGCTTTCAAAAAGCGCTTAAAATGCTTGATTAATTCGATGCAAACAAAGTGCAAACGCTTGGTAAACTTGGGATTCTGTTAAACATCGCTTGCCTTGCAGATTAAGGACTTTTCGAGGAATTTTACGAATGATTAAGTTTTCGATTTCAACCCTTTGTTCACCGTGAAAACGGAACAGCCCTGGGTGAGATCATCAAAACGCTCCATCGAAAGACCATAAATCCGGTTCTTCTCGGAGAATGGTGAGGTATCGGCGCCAAGCCTTGCGCAGCAAAATCGCCGCCAAAGCCAGGGGGATAGTGGATGATACGCACAGCCATTCTCATCGCCGCCGTTGCAGCCGCGCTGTCCATGGCAGGTGTTGCGCAGGCCGAAGACATGATCGTCGGCAACTGGAAGACGCTCGAGGGAGACACCGCCGTCGTCGACCACTGCGGCAAGGGCTTCTGCGCCACGCTGAAAACCGGAAAGTTCGCGGGGCACCAGATTGGCCAGTTTACCGGCGGCAACGGCAGCTACGTCGGCAAACTGACCGACCCCGTCACGAACAGGATCTATGACGGATCAGGGACGGTATCGGGCAACGCGCTGCAACTGAAGGGCTGCGCCATGAAAGCCTTCTGCAAATCGCAGATCTGGACGCGCCTATAGGTACAACGACTGGAAAAGCGCGAAGCCGTTTTTCAGTCCGCAATTGCCTAAAGACAAACAACTCGCTCCAACGTTTTCTTGCGACTTCATGATTTACCTTTACGTTCGCGTAAGCTAGATTTCCTGCCGACTCCGCGGTGGGAGACCGTGGAGGATTGCAGAACGGGAGGGTATATGATCCGCAGTATTATGTTGGCCGGCGTCGTCGGCTGCGTCTTTGCACTTGGAACGGGTTTTGCGCGGGCCGAAGAGCCGATCGTCGGCACCTGGAAGACAGCCAAGGGTGAAACGGCCGAAATCGGCCTCTGCGGCAGCGCCTACTGCGTGACGCTGAAAAGCGGCAAATTCACCGGCCGCCAGATCGGCAAGATGAGCGGCACCGGCGGCAGCTACACGGGCGAACTGACCGACCCGGAAGCGGACAAGACCTATAGCGGTTCAGGCAGCGTATCGGGCGACGCGTTGAAGCTGCAGGGCTGCGTGCTCAAAATTCTCTGCAAATCCCAGACCTGGACGCGGCTCTAGCTTATTCTGCGCAGCTCCAGACGAAAAACCACGCCCCTCACTCGGCGTCATCCTCGGCCTTGTGCCGGGGATCTGCTGCGTCTCAATAAAATCAAACGGTGCGGATGCTCGGGACGAGCCAGAGCATGACGAAGGAAGAGCAGTCGCAGTTTTGTCCGCGCCATGACCCGGCTCTCCGCCGGTGTTCGACGCGCCGCTTCCGCGTCAGCGGGCGCGTTGATTGAAGAGGATCTTCTGGGCTTCCTTGTCGGTCGCGAGATTGCTGTTCGCCCGCTCTTCCTTGCCCACCTCCATGGCCCTCAAGACCGCTGGGCGCGCCATGAGCGTTTCGAACCAGCGCTTGAGATTGGGGAAGTCGTTGAGGTCTTGCCCCTGGCGCTCGTGGGACACGACCCAGCCCAGGCTCGCCATGTCGGCGATCGAATAGTCACCGGCGAGGAACGGCCGATCGGCAAGACGCGTGTTCATGACGCCATAGAGCCGATTGACCTCGTTCGTGTAGCGGTTGATGCCGTATTCGACCTTCTCCGGCGCATAGTTGCGGAAATGGTTGGCTTGCCCCGCCATCGGGCCTAGACCGCCGACTTGCCAGTACAGCCATTCCTCGACGGCGACGCGCGTGCGTTCATCGGCCGGATAGAACTTGCCGAACTTCCGCCCGAGATATTGCAGGATGGCGCCTGACTCGAAAACGGAAATCGGCTGGCCGCCCGGCCCCTCGGGATCGATGATCGCAGGCATGCGGTTGTTCGGGGCAATCTTCAGAAAGTCCGGTGCGAACTGATCGCCCCTGCCGATATTGACGAATTTCACCTCGTAGGGAACGCCGAGTTCCTCGAGCATGATGGTGATCTTCCAGCCGTTCGGGGTCGGCCAGTAGTAAAGTTCGATTGCTGCCGTCATCAAAAATAGCTCCTCTTTAACCATCGAAACATCCAATACGCCGCCAACCCGCCGGTCCTGAAACCTGAACGCCGGATGAACCCGGCTCTCAGCACCCGTTCAGCCTGCTCGTGGCAAAACTGCGATCACGATAGGGCACGATCAAGTGCAGGGATCAAGAACATGTTCAACATCATGGCGCGACGCTTCACCATCATTACGCTGTCCGCGGCCGTCTTCGCGATCACATTTTCGGCAGCCGTCCAGTACAACGGCGGAAGCGGCGCGCAGTCGCATTTCGGCGCGAGCTTTACGTGCCTGCAGTCGAGCGGAGCGACGTGTTCCGTCGTTCGATAAACGCGGGCACGCCTAGCGCGGGCGAAGCGCCCGCTGAAATTCTCTCTTTATCCTTTGCCGCGTCGTTTGCTTGTTAAAAACTACACCCTATAATGCCCCATGAGCACACGAATCCCTTCCCTGCCGCCTCTCGACATTGCGTCCCCTCCGCCCTTCCAGCCGCAAAGCTTCGATGATCCGGCACTCGCCGTCGAGGCGCTGACGGCGCTTTACGAGCGCAACACGGCGTTTCTCATCGATCATTTCGCGGAGCTCGCCAAGGGCGCGCCGATCAAGTCGCGCTACCGTGCCTTTTATCCGCAGGTCAGCATCGAGACGACCAGTTTCGGCCACGTGGACTCGCGTCTCTCCTATGGGCATGTCACGGCGCCTGGCGTCTATACGACGACCATTACCCGGCCGCAGCTCTTCAAATACTATCTCAATCAGCAGCTGGCGCTGCTGCGCAGCAGCCACAACGTTCCGATCGTGGTGTCGGAATCATCCACGCCGATCCCGCTGCATTTCGCGTTTGGCGAAGGTGCCCATGTGGAAGCGTCCGCCAACGCCTTCGTCGACGTGCCACTGCGCGATATCTTCGATACGCCGGACCTCAACACGACCGACGACGAGATCGCCAACGGCGAATATATCCCGCCGCCGGGCCAGCCCTCGCCGCTCGCCGCCTTCACCGCGCAGCGCATCGACTATTCGCTCGCCCGCCTTGCGCACTACACCGCGACCAGCGCCAATCATTTCCAGAATTTCGTGCTGTTCACGAACTACCAGTTCTATATCGACGAGTTCTGCACCTGGGCCCGCGACGTTATGGCCAAGGGCGGCGGCGACGGCTACACCGCCTTCGTCGAGCCGGGAAATATCGTGACGCTTGCCGGATCGAGCCAGCCGGAAGGCAACAGCGGCGCCGTGCGCCTGCCGCAAATGCCGGCCTACCATCTGAAGAAGAAGGGGCATGCCGGCATCACGATGGTCAACATCGGCGTCGGCCCGTCCAACGCCAAGACCATCACCGACCACGTCGCGGTGCTGCGACCGCACGCGTGGCTGATGCTCGGCCACTGCGCCGGCTTGCGCAACAGCCAGCGGCTCGGCGACTATGTGCTCGCCCATGCCTATATGCGCGAGGACCACGTTCTCGACGACGACCTTCCCGTCTGGGTGCCGATCCCGGCCCTGGCCGAAGTGCAGGTGGCGCTCGAGGCAGCCGTTGCCGAGATCACCGGCTACGAAGGCTTCGAGCTGAAGCGCATCATGCGCACCGGCACCGTTGGCACCATCGACAACCGCAACTGGGAACTGCGCGACCAGGCAGGACCCGTCAAGCGCCTCAGCCAGGCGCGCGCGATTGCCCTCGACATGGAATCGGCCACCATTGCCGCCAATGGCTTCCGCTTCCGCGTACCCTACGGAACGCTGCTCTGCGTTTCCGACAAGCCGTTGCATGGCGAGCTGAAATTGCCGGGCATGGCGACCGCGTTCTACCGTACGCAGGTGAACCAGCACCTGCAGATCGGTATCCGCGCCATCCAGAAGCTTGCGTCCATGCCGCCTGAAGCACTGCATTCCCGCAAGCTCAGAAGCTTCTTCGAAACCGCCTTCCAGTAGCCGGTTTCCAGAGCAACTCCAGGAAAAGTGTAGCGCGGTTTTCCGTCAGGAATTGCGCAAAAGCTGACTAACGCGTGGCGATCGTCGTTGCCGCGCGATCCGTGATCGATGGCGTGCCGACCGATGCCACGTCAAGCGCGACGACCATGACCGCGAAGGCCGCAAGCGCCATGGCTGTCCGCAGCAACGCCCTCATGACATAGGCATCGTCGCGTTCCATCCGGCCGATTTCTTCAGCGTTGCCGATCAGGCTCGCAAGCACGCTTTCGAGAACACCCATCGCTCCGTCTCCTTCATCGACGTTGATGGAGCGTTGTCGAGCGCGCTTGTGAAAATTCGACAGAAAGCTCGCCAAAAAGACTTTTCCTCCGGTGTCGAAATACGCTTAGGCTGATCGTCCAAGAGCTGTCGAAAGTGAAACGAGGGAGATCGGTGTGAAATATCTTTGTCAGGTGTGGTTCGACAGCGCCCTGTTGGAAGCGATGTCGCCGGAGGAAAAGGCAAGCCTCGACCGCGATTCATTCGCCTACGATCAGGATCTTGTCGCAAGCGGCCACATGATCCACGCGGAAGCCCTGCAGTCGCCGCGTTCGGCGGTGAAGGTCACGGTTCGCAGCGGCGAGACATCGGTGACCGATGGCCCCTTTGCCGAAACCAAGGAACAACTCGGCGGCTTCATACTGATCGACGCCAAGGATCTGAACGACGCGATCCGCGTTGCCGCGGGCATTCCGCTTGCCAGGCTCGGGACGATCGAGGTCAGGCCGATCTATTCCTTCCGCGACGACGTGTGAGGGGCGGCGATGAAATATCTTTGCCAAGTCTGGTTCGAAACCGCCAGGATCCGCGCCATTTCGAAGGAAGAGGGAGAGACGCTGACAAGAGAGTCGATCGCCAATGACGACCGGCTGCGCGACAGCGGACATCTCGTCGTCGCGCTCGCTTTGCGTGAGCCCGAAAACGCGGTGACGGTGCGGGTGCGCAGTGGCGACGTCTCGGCAACCGACGGTCCCTTCGCCGAACTCAAGGAGCATCTCGGCGGTTTCGTCGTGATCGAGGCGGAGGATATGCGGGAAGCAACCGCGATCGCCGCTACTTTTCCGGTGGCAAAATACGGTTCGATCGAGGTGCGCCCGGCCTACTCGATCAAGGAGGAGTGCTGAGGTTCGTCGTGGAGAAGGTGATCGAGGAGATCTATCGGGCGCAGTCGCGAAAGGTGCTGGCGACGCTCATCCGCCTGCTCGGCGATTTCGACAGGGCGGAGGAAGCGCTGCACGACGCCTTTGCGGCCGCCGCCCGCGCGTGGCCGGACGCTGGCGTGCCGGACAATCCCTTCGCCTGGCTCGTCTCCGCGGGGCGCTTTCGCGCCATCGACCAGATCCGGCGACGGGCACGCTTCGACGCCGGCGCCGATGAAATCCAGCGCACTCTCTATCCTGAGGCCGAAATGCTGGAGCTATCCGCGATGGAGCCGATAGAAGACAACATGCTGCGGCTGATCTTCACCTGCTGTCACCCGGCGCTGCCGGCAGATGCGCAGGCGGCGCTGGCACTCCGGGAAGTCTGTGGATTGACGACCGAGGAGATTGCGCATGCATTTCTCGTGCCGGCGCCGACGGTCGCGCAGCGGATCGTACGGGCGAAGAACCGCATCAAGGCGCTGAAACTTCCTTATGAGGTCCCGGAGCCGGCCGAACTGCCGCACCGACTGGAGCGGGTGCTCACGGTCGTCTACCTCGTTTTCAACGAGGGCTATTCCGCCTCCAGGGGCGACGCTGTCGTCAGGTCCGATCTTGCCGGCGAGGCAATCCGCCTTTGCCGCCTTTTGGCCGGCCTGCTCCCGGATGGAGAAGTGAAGGGGCTGCTGGCGCTGATGCTGTTGCAGCATTCAAGGCGCAATGCGCGCAGCGACCCCTCCGGCGAGCTGGTGCTCCTTCCCGATCAAAACCGTTCTTTATGGGATAGGGCGATGATCGCGGAGGGACTGGCGCTCGTCGACGCGGAAAAACCAGGATCTTCGGCCGGCGTCTACGTTCTGCAGGCGGCGATCGCCGCCGAGCACGCGCGGGTCGAAACGGCGCCCGAGACAAACTGGCGGCGGGTCGCCGGGCTCTACGAGCTGCTCCTTGCCGATCATCCCTCGCCGGTGATCGAGCTCAATCGCGCCGTGGCGATCTCGATGTGCGATGGCCCCGCCAGCGGTCTGAAGATCGCCGATGCGATCATCGAAAGGGGAGATCTCGCCGAATATCATCTGGCGCACGCCGCCCGCGCCGACTTTCTGCGGCAGCTGGGCAGGACCGAGGAGGCAAGGCGCGCCTATGAAAAGGCTTTGACGCACTGCCGCCAGGCGCCGGAACAAACATTCCTGCGCCGGCGTATCGCCGAGCTTGATGGGGGTGATGGGCCCTAGCGGTCTGCCGGACGCGCGCGTCCGACCAGCAGCGCCAGTGCCGTGCCCGTCAGGGCCGAAACGATGATCAGCAGATGCGCGTTGATGCTTGCCTGCGCGAGAAGATCGAGCGCTGCCTTGTCGCGTCCGCCGCCGAAAGCGACCGCGCCTGCCGTGATCCCCGCGGGATAGGTGCCGACGCCGCCGGGTGCATGGACCGGAAGGACGGAGGAAAGCTCGCCGCCGAGCGCGCCGCCGAAGCTCGCGGCAAGCGGCGTCACCTGCATCAGCCTGAGCGCCCAGGCAAGCACCAGCACCTTGACGAGCCAGTTCACGATCGTCGTCATCCATGCCCGGCCAAAGGCTTTGGCATCGCGCGGAAGCCCGCGCTCGATCTCATGAACCAGAGACTGCGCCTTGGCCGGCAAGGATTTGGCGGCAAACCGGAGGAGCGGACGGCGCATGGCGAAGCCTAAGACCGGCGCCAGCAAGAAAAGCAGCCAGACGATCACGCCCCAAATCGGCCAGGAGGATCCGGCAACAAGCCCGATACCACCGGCACTCATCAATGCATGCAGGTCGAGAAGCCGCATGACCAGCAGCGCCGAGGTTCCGCGTGCGAGCGGAATGCCAAATTCGGTGCGCATCAGCAATGGAAAACTGGTTTCGCCGGTGCGGAACGGCAGCATGATATTGAGGAGATTGTGGATCTGCGTCACGCGAAAGAGCGCCAGATAGCGTCCGGCCGTCTCGCGCGGAAAATAGTCGTAGATACGCCAGGTTCTGAGGAAATAGGTGCTGGTCAGCAGGACCAGTGCGGTCAAGATCTGCAGCACGCCGATCGTTGCCCATTGCGCCAGTATCGACTGCCAACCCCAGAACCATTCGATGAAGGCCGCATAGGCCGCGACCACCGCGAAGGTCAGAAGCGTCATGCGGTTGCGCATAAACCAGGATTGTCGGCTGGCAACCGGAGTTGGCTTCATGTAGTTAGGCACCTTGAAAATTTCAAAGCGGCTGTCATGCCCGCTTTCGACCGATATCGTCGGTCTTTTAGGAGAAAGAAGAGTTGCAGACAACGGCTGAGTCCATCCGCCCTACGACCGCGGCGAACCCGATCGCGCTTTCGCTCGTGGTGCCGGTGTTCAACGAGGAAGAGAGCGTCGGTCCGCTGATCGACCGCATATCGGCGGCGATGTCCGGTTATGCCGAGCCTTGGGAGCTCATCCTGGTCGATGACGGCAGCACGGATGCGACGCTTGCCAACGCCCGGCTCGCCGTCGGCAATGACGGGTTGACGTTGCGGGTCGTCGAGCTGCAGCGCAATTTCGGACAGACCGCCGCCATGCAGGCCGGCATCGACACCGCCGCCGGCCGCCTCATCGCCACCATGGATGGCGACCTGCAGAACGATCCGAAGGACATCCCCGCGATGGTCGCGGAGCTGGAACGGCGACAGCTCGACCTTTTGGTCGGCTGGCGCAAGAACCGCCAGGACGGCCTCTTCCTTCGCAAGATCCCTTCCTGGTGCGCCAACTATCTGATCGGTCGCATCACCGGCGTGAAACTGCACGACTATGGCTGCAGCCTGAAGATCTATCGCGCCTCCATCATCAAGCAGGTCAAGCTGATGGGCGAGATGCATCGCTTCATCCCGGCCTGGGTCGCGAACGTCGTTCCAAGCTCGCGCATCGGCGAAATGGTGGTTACCCATCACGCACGTCAGCACGGTACGTCGAAATACGGGATCTCGCGCACCTTCCGCGTCATCCTCGACCTTCTCTCGGTCATGTTCTTCATGCGCTACAAGGCGCGGCCCGGCCATTTCTTCGGTTCACTCGGTCTCGGACTGGGTGCGCTCGCCGCGCTGATCTTCGTCTACCTGGCCTTCGACAAGTTCGTCATGGGCGACGATATCGGCACAAGACCGCTCCTGATGGTGGGCGTGGTGCTGTTGTTGTCCTCGGTGCAGATGATCACCACCGGCATCCTCTCGGAGATGATTGCGCGCACCTACTACCGCGACGACGCCTCCCCGAACTACGTGGTCCGCGAGATCTTCGATCGAAACCATCTCGACGTATAGCGTCGGCCAGAGCGGGTCGTTTTACCTTCGCAAACTGTGGCCGACCGGCCACAGTTAAGAAGCGAATGGCAACGGCGTTTATACGATCCACATCAAGAAGATGCAGTAACGAATTAATTCCATTTGAAAATCTAATTTAGAGATGAGTGAGGGCGCCCGCCTACTAATCAGTAGCAATCCGGGCCCGCTTCATTTATTCGGGCATAGTAATAATCTAAAATGACATGTGCCAATGAGTCGGCGGTTTTTTCCTGACTTCTTGCTGGCATGCCATTCGGGGACGGAGCTTTGTCGGAATATACACCTACCGCAGGTGCCGAAGGGCGCGCCGCGTATGGTCAGACCATGTCCCTGCGGGACTATCCGGTCGGATCCATCCGTCCCGACCGGCTTTTCGCTCGAAAGCCCGATGCGGTCATTCTCCTGCTTGCCGGGTATTTCCTTCTTGAATTCTTCGTGCGCCTGGCGATGCCGCAGGGGCTGCGCTACGACGAGTCGCAGCAAGCCTTCTTCTCCCAGTGGCTGGCGCTTGGCTACGATTCCCAACCGCCGCTCTACAATTGGGTGAATGCGACGGTCGTCGCTCTCTTCGGGCTGTCTGTCGCAACGCTTGCCTTCGTCAAGAATGCGGCGCTTTTTCTCGTTTATGTGAGTTACTACAAGCTCGCGCGGCTTGTCCTGAAGGACAAATTCTTCGCAGCGATCGCGACGCTATCGCTCTTCGCGATCCCCCAGCTCTCCTGGGAAGCGCAGCGGGACCTCACCCACACCGTCGCCGAACTCCTGACCGTCAACCTGTTCCTGCATGCCGTGATCCGAACGCTGAAAGCGCCTGATATCGCTTCCTATTTCCTGATGGGCGTCGCTCTTGGTCTCGGAATGTTGTCGAAGTATAACTTCGTCTTGGTCCCCGCCGCGGCACTCGTCGCCGTCTGGTTCCATCCGCAGGGCCGTTCGCGGATTTTCGACAAGCGCTTCTTGATGACGATTACGGTCGGACTGCTGATCTTCCTGCCGCATGGGCTGTGGCTCGTCCACAACCTCGACCTTGCCTCCGGCCGCACTCTCGGCATCATGGCGCAGAACGCGCCCGCGAGCGCGATCTCGAAATTCAGTGCGGGTCCGCTGAAATTCGTCAAGCTCGTCATCTTGATGGGCGCGCCGACCCTGCTGCTCTACGCGCTGGTTTTCCGTGGGAGCTTTTTGAAAAACCTCAAGCAATCCGACGAATGGACGCGCTTCTTCGAGATCTTCGCGGCCGTGCTCGCGCTTTCGGTGCTGGCGCTGATCGTTGCCGTCGGCATGACCGACCTGCGCGACCGCTGGCTCCTGCCCTTCCTGCTGCCGCTGCCGATCTACCTCTGCCTCAAGATGGAAGCAGCCGGCGTGAATCCGGACGCATTTGCCAAGCGGTTCATCTACATTCCGTTGGCGTTGATGCTGCTCATCCCGGCGGCGCTCCTGGTGCGGGTAACGCTTCCGCACTGGTTCAAGAGTTACGAGGCCTACAACGTTCCCTATGACAGCTTTGTCGAACAGGTGGTGGCAAGCGAAGGAAAGCAGCCGGGACTTGCGGTAACCGACGACTGGCTTCCGGCCGGCAATCTCAAACTGCAGCTGCCGACAGTGCCTGTCATGTCGAGATTTTTCGCCAATCTGGAGACCGGCTACGAATGGAGCCGCAATCGGCCGATCCTGCTCGTCTGGCTGCCGGAGAAGGATAACGGCGCGATGCCGGCAACGCTCGTCGAGTGGCTGCGCAGCGCCGTCGGCCCTCGCTACGAGGGCTCCACCGTCCGTCGCGCCGACGTCAGCTACGCCAACGGCGAGGCCGGCTCTGCTGTGACCTTCGCCTACTCCTGGATCTATCCTAAGTAAGCCGGCTTCGAGCAATTCTAGGAAAAGTGGTACGCGGTTTTCCGACTAGCCTTTCGCCTCGGCCCAGACGGCATCCAGCGCGGCGCGCGTGGTGCGGATCATGGTATCGACCTCGTCGCGCGTGATGATCAGCGGCGGCGAAAACAGCATGCGATCAGCCGTGGCGCGCAGCACCAGACCGTTGGCGAGGCAATGGTTGCGCACCTCCACGCCGGCGCGCTCGCGGTCCTCGAAGCGGCCCCGGGTCGCCTTGCTTTCCGCAAGCTGGACCGCGCCCATCAGCCCGACGCTCTGCGTCTCACCCACCATCGGGTGATCCTCAAGCGACTGAAGCCCCGCCGCGAAATAAGGACCGATATCGTTGCGGACGCGCTCGACAAGTCCCTCCTCGTCGATGATGCGCAGGTTTTCCAACGCCGCGGCAGCACAGACCGGATGCCCGGAATAGGTGAAGCCGTGGTTGAAGTCGCCGACCTCGTTGACCAGCACGTCACCGACGCGATCGCTGACCATCACGCCGCCGATCGGCAAATAGCCGGAGGATAGCCCCTTGGCGATCGGGGCGAGATCCGGCTCGACGCCGAAATGCTGAAATCCGAACCAGTTGCCGGTGCGGCCGAAGCCGCAGATTACCTCGTCCATGACCAGCAGAATGTTACGGGCCTTGCAGATGCGGGCGATTTCCGGCCAGTAGGCCTCCGGCGGCACGATGACGCCGCCCGCACCCTGGATCGGCTCTGCGACGAAGGCGGCAACATTGTCCTCGCCGAGTTCGTCGATCATCTGCTCCAGCTCGCGCGCGGCCTTCAAGCCGAACGCAGCAGGCGACAGATCCCCGCCCTCGCCATACCAATAGGGCTCGCCGATATGGACGATGCCGGCGATCGGCAGATCGCCCTGCTCGTGCATGTATTTCATGCCGCCGAGCGACGCGCCGGCAATCGTGGAGCCGTGGTAGCCGTTGCGGCGGGCAATCACCATCTTCTTCGAAGGCTTGCCAACTGCTGCCCAATAGACGCGGGCCATGCGCAACCAGGTGTCGTTGGCTTCAGAGCCAGAGCCGGTGAAGAAGACCCTGTTGATGTTCGGTCCGGCGTGCGAAACGATCTTCTGCGCGAGCAGAACGGTCGGTGGCGTGGTGGTGCCGAAAAACGTGTTGTAGTAGGGAAGCTCGTTCATCTGCCGCATGACGGCGTCGGCGATTTCCCTGCGGCCGTAACCGATATTGACGCACCAGAGACCGGCAAAGCCGTCCAGGTAGCGCTTACCGTGATTGTCGTAGATGTGGCAGCCTTCGGCGCGCTCGATGATCCGTGTGCCGGCGGCGTTCAGCTTCCCCATGTCGGAGAAGGGATGAAGATGGTGGGCGGCATCCAGGGCACCAAGGTTGGAAACGGCGGCGGACGTGGTCGGCATCAAAAGGCTTCCTTAGGGGATGAAGGACCTTCGGCGCGTTTCCCTCGGAAACCCGCAAAAATCCGCAAATCATTGAACGACGAAGCAGAATGGGCTAGGAAAATGCCTATCCTACAGGCATTTGGCAAGGGACAGGCGAGAGAATCGCCACGCCACCAAGGGCCTCCCTCAAGAGCCGAAACGAAGCCGACCATGACGAAAGAACGCCCAGCAGCCGGCACCGCGCCCGCCAACGCCCCGCCCAGGATCGAGATCCTGCTTGTCGGCATGAATGGCGACCTGCGCGGCAAGCAAATTCCGCTGGAGGCGGAAAAGAAGGTCTGGGACGGCTCGGTGCGCCTGCCTTCCTCCACCCAGTCGCTGGACATCTGGGGCGACGACAACGACGACATCACAGGGCTTTCGCTGTCGGTCGGCGATCCCGACGGCGCTGTCCTTCCCGACCGGCGGTCGCTGGCGGCCATGCCCTGGGCGCCCGACGGCTCCAAGCAGGTGCTGGCCACGATGCACGAGTTCGACGGCGCGCCGAGCTTCATGTGCCCGCGCGCGATCCTGGCCGAACTGCTGAAGCGCTTCGAGGCACGGGGGCTGACGCCCGTGGTGGCAACGGAACTCGAATTCTACGTGGTGGAGGACGACTGGCGCGAAACCGGCAAGCCGCGTCCGCCGGAGCGGCTGACCTATCGCGGAAAGCCGAACGGTTTCCAGCTCTACGACATGAACGCCACGGACGCGCTGGATGACTATCTGCAGACGGTTCGCGCCTGGGCGCGCGAAATGGAACTGCCAGCCGACGCGACAACCGCGGAATTCGGCCACGGCCAGTTCGAAATCAATCTGCTGCATCGGCCCGATGCGCTCGCCGCGGCCGACGACTGCATCTACCTGAAGCGGATTGCCGAACAGGCCGCACGCCGTCACGGCCTGAAATCCACCTGCATGGCAAAGCCCTATGCCGACCAGGCCGGTTCTGGGCTGCACGTTCATGCCAGCATCGTCGACCGCGAGGGCCGCAACATCCTCGACGCCAAAGGCGGCGATCCGGTGCGGCTGAAATCGGTCTGCGCCGGCATGCTGAAGACGATGCGCCAGGCGCAGCTGATCTTCGCGCCCTTCGCCAATTCCTATCGGCGCTTCCAGCCCGGCTCTTTCGCACCCGTCGATATCGACTGGGGATTTGGTCATCGCGGCACGGCGATCCGCATTCCGGACAGCCAAGGCCCCGCCGCGCGCATCGAACACCGGGTCGCCGGCGCCGACGTCAATCCCTACCTGCTACTGACCGCGATCCTCGGGGGAATGCTGCTTGGCCTCGACGAGGACCTCGATCCCGGCGCGGCCACCGAACCGGGCAAGGATCCGGTCGGCGTCGAGCGACTGACGCACGACTTCCTGACCGCTGTCGAGGAATTTTCCGCATCGCCCTTCATCGCCGACGTCTTCGGCGAACGCTACCGCAAGCTCTACGGCGACACGAAGCGCAAGGAAGCGATCACCTATCTGCGCACCGTCTCGGATTTCGACTACCAGACCTACCTGCCCCGGCTTTAGAGCCTCTCCGGCCGTCAGGCGCCTGCCTGCTGAAGCGCCGCCTCCGCGGCCGCGCGCTCGGCGGTGTCCTTGTTGACCATGACCTTGAGTTCGCCGGGATGCAGCAGCAGTTCGACGTCGCGACGCAAAGGCAGGAGTTCGCCGTCGATCACGCAGTGGGCTTTCGGGCTCATCCGCGGAAAATGCAGCTTCAGCGCATTGGTGTGCATGACCATGACATCCGCGTTTTCGCGAAATCTACCCCTCAGCATGTCCACTGCGAGCCTGGCGACGCCGAGCGGCCTCATCGGGTTTGCTGTGTAGAAACCCAGCGTTCCCGTCGTCAGCCTGTCGGCGTAGAGCAGAGCATTCTCGCCGAAGGGATTGTTGGATACCAGGACCGCCGACACGCGCCGTCGCTCGCGAATATCATCTGCGACAAAATCCACGTCGAATTCCGGTGGGTTGAAGACGACGCCGAAGGCCGCACGAACGCTCGCCGATATTTTTCCGACACGCGAGCGATAGGTGTAGGCGCTGCGGTAGCGCACCATGCGGGCATGCATGCCGGCCGAAAACTGGTGGATGAAGGGCCGCCCATTGGCGCTGCCTATGTCGACGTGCTCGATCTCGCCGTAAGCCAGGACGTCCAGCGCCTGCCATATGTCGAGCGGCAGTCGCAGGGATCGAGCGAAGAGATTCATCGTGCCGGCTGGAATAACACCGAGCGCAATGCCGCTGCGCCAGGCGACGGCTGCAGCCGCCGAGACCGTGCCGTCACCTCCGCCGGCGACGATACCGTCCACCTCGTCGCGGCGTGCCGCGTGCTGCATGGCGGCCACGACGTTATCGCTGCCCACGATCTGCGCTTCGAAATCGTGGCCGGCATCGCGAAAGACCTGCGTTGCTCGCAGAGCATAAGCTTGCAGGTCGATCGTGCGGAAGGTTCCGCCGTCGCGATTGAAAAACCCGATGAATTTCATCGATCCCCGGTCGTTTCACAAAAAGGCAAAGACCCGGCTGGGCCATGACTGCTTCGGCGCAACTGGGGAGATGGTTCGCCTCGCCGGCATTTCAAGCACCTGTCGCGAGACGTCGTGCCACCACGTGCATCGAACCTATGCACATAACAGGATGCTGCACTGCAAAAATTGCACGCGACAGCGCCATCGATTGCGCTGGATAAGTGTTTCTGGGCGCTTCGCGCTCTTCAATCGTATTTCCCGGAAATCGTCCGAGGCAGGCAGGCTCGACCGCGCCGTCTCGCGGCCCCCTTTACGTCCGCCGCACAGGAGTTCGCCCGTGAGTGATGTCGCCGTTGACCGTCTCGCCTCGTCGGAAATCACACAGGAACCGTCGAAAGCAGCGGTCGCCCTGGTCACGCTGGCGCTCGCCGTCGGCGGCTTCGGCATCGGCACCGGCGAATTCGTCGTCATGGGCTTGCTGCCGGACGTCGCCGGCGCGTTCGACGTGACGACGCCGCAGGCGGGGCACGTCATCAGCGCCTACGCACTCGGCGTGGTTATCGGCGCGCCGGTGATTGCGGCACTTGCCGCCAAGTTGTCCCGTCGGACGCTCCTCCTTCTGTTGATGACGGTGTTTGCACTCGGCAACATCGCCAGCGCGCTGGCGCCGACCTTCGCATCCTTCACCATTCTGCGCTTTATCACAGGCCTGCCGCACGGCGCCTACTTTGGCGTCGCCGCGCTGGTCGCTGCCTCGATGGTGCCGGCCCAACGCCGCGCCCGCGCCGTCGGCCAGGTCATGCTCGGGCTTACGATCGCGACGCTCGTCGGAACCCCGGTCGCAACTTTCCTCGGCCAGCTCCTGAGCTGGCGCGCCGCCTTCATGATGGTCGGCGCTATCGGTGCGCTGACCGTCCTCTTGATCGCGCTCTTCCAGCCGAAGGACGAGGTCGAGGAAGGTGCCAGCATCCTGCGCGAATTGGGAGCGTTGCGGCGCGTTCAGGTCTGGCTGGCGCTGGCGATGGCCGCCGTCGGCTTCGGCGGTATGTTTTCGATCTTTACCTACATTGCCTCGACGACAACCGACGTGGCCGGCATGCCGGCGCGCATGGTTCCGATCGTGCTTGCTCTCTTCGGCATCGGCATGAACGTCGGCAACATCGTCGGCTCGCGCCTCGCCGATATCTCGCTCAAGGGTACGATCGGCGGCATGCTCGTATTCAACATCGTGGTGATGGTCCTGTTTTCGCTGACAGCCGCAAACCCGCTGATGCTGTGCATCTGCGTGTTCCTGATCGGCTGCGGCTTTGCCGCCTGCCCGGCCGTCCAGACGCGGCTGATGGATGTCGCCGCCGACGCGCAGACGCTTGCCGCCGCCTCCAACCATTCGGCGTTCAATATCGCCAACGCGCTCGGCGCCTGGCTCGGCGGGCTCGTCATCGTTTGGGGCTACACCGCTGCCGCGACCGGCTATGTCGGCGCGGTCCTGTCGTTCGCCGGCCTTCTGGTCTTTGCCTTCGCCGTTGCTMTCGAGCGGCGACAGAAAGACGCCTGACGCTGACGAAAAACTGGTGCGGCATTGTGGCATTAACCTTTTCGGCCACTTGACTTTTTTGCACGCGGGAGCCATCTCTCGGCCGTGGAAGACAGCGTGCTTCCATGCCGATTAACCGGAGCCATCTTACGATGCCTAGCGACAGTAGTAGTCGATTGCCTTTGCCGTCCGCGGCCTTCGTGCTCTAACCGACTCCTGTCGGCTTGCCACGATCCGCTGCGACGGCGGATCGACTGAAAGGCAAGCCAATGAACTTCAACAGCCTTCCTCTCCGGGCAGGACATGCTGCCCTCAGCCTCATCAACGACGGTCGCGGCGCCATCAGCACCGCCGAGCGCGTTGAGCGGCTCAATGCACTCGAAATTTCCGAAGCCGCCCGTGTGCTTGCCGCCTTGCCGCAGCAAAAGGCAGTCGGGATCTTAAGCCGCCCTGAGCTTCACAACGCCGCCGCGATCCTGACGGAGATGCCGTCCGAGCAAGCGGCCCGTCTCCTCAACGCGACGGCGAACGACCGCGTGGTCGATCTTTTCCTGGAAATGGACGAGGCGACGCATGCCCGCATTTTCGATCTCATGGACAACGCCACGCGCGTCGCCATCCAGAACCTCATGGGCTACCCGCCGGGGACGGCCGGCAGCATCATGACGACGGAGTTCGTCAGCGTGCCGGACACCTGGACGGTCGCCCAGACGCTCGACCACGTCTGTCAGGTGGAGCGCTCGCGCGAAACGGTCTATGCGATCTACATTCTCGACGCTCACACGCATTCGCTGATCCATGTCGTGACGCTGCGCCGTCTCATCACCGGCGCGCCGGACGATTCCATCCTCGCCGTCGCCCAGCAAGGCGCCCCAGTCACCGCGGATGCGCTGATGAAGCAGGAGGACGTCGCGCGACTGATCCGCAAGCACAACCTGCTCGCCCTGCCCGTCACCAACGACGATGGCAAGATGCTCGGCATCGTCACCGTCGACGACGTCATCGACACGATGATCGCCGACACGACGGAAGACGCCCAGAAATACGGCGGCATGGAAGCGCTCGGCAAACCCTATATGTCGATCGGCTTCCTCGGCATGATCCGCAAGCGCGCCGGCTGGCTCGCAGCGCTGTTTCTCGGCGAGATGCTGACTGCAAGCGCCATGCAGCACTTCGAAGGCGAGCTGGAAAAGGCGGTCGTTCTGACGCTCTTCATTCCGCTGATCATGAGCTCCGGCGGCAACTCCGGCTCGCAGGCGACCTCGCTGATCATCCGGGCGCTGGCGCTCGGCGAGATCAAGCTCTCCGACTGGTGGCGGGTGCTGCTGCGCGAACTGCCGTCCGGGATTACGCTCGGCGTGATCCTCGGCCTGATCGGGCTTATCCGCATCACCGTCTGGCAGTCGCTTGGGCTGTTCGACTACGGCGAACATTGGCACCTGGTCGGCTTTACCGTCTTCGCGGCGCTGATCGGTATCGTAACCTTCGGCTCGGTCTGCGGCTCGATGCTGCCGTTCCTGCTGCAGAAGCTGCGTTTCGACCCGGCAAGCGCCTCGGCGCCGTTCGTCGCCACGCTGGTCGACGTGACGGGTCTCGTGATCTACTTCTCGGTCGCGCTGATGATCCTGAGCGGCACGCTGCTGTAGAACAAAAAACGGCGGGTGCGTCGCCGCACCCGCCGAAAAACTTAAAAAGGAACGATCAATTACACACCGTCGATTGCCTTTACCCAGCCGTGCGGGTCGTTGCTGCGTCCGCGCTGGACGCTGACGAGGTCTTCGCGCAGCTTGTTGGTGACAGGGCCGGTCTCGCCGCCGCCGATGCGGAATTCCCCGCCCGTGAACTTTACCGCGCCGATACCGGCGACGACGGCAGCCGTGCCGCAGGCGAACGCTTCCTTCAGTCGTCCGCTTTGCGCATCGGCCTTCCAATCCTCAAAGGAATAGGGCCGCTCGTGGACGGTCAGTCCCTGATCGCGGGCAAGAGCGATCAGCGAAGCGCGGGTGATCCCCGGCAGGATGGTGCCTGAAAGGGGCGGTGTTACGAGCGAGCCATCCTCCATGACGAAGAAGACGTTCATGCCGCCCAGTTCTTCCACCCAGCGGTGCTCGGCGGCGTCAAGGAAAACGACCTGATCGCATCCGCGCGCCGCGGCTTCGGCCTGCGCGACAAGGCTTGAGGCGTAGTTTCCGCCGCATTTCGCAGCGCCCGTACCGCCGGGAGCGGCCCGGCTATAATGCTCGGAGACCCAGATGCTGACAGCCTTCGCACCGCCCTTGAAATAGGGGCCGACCGGCGAGGCAATGACGCAGAAAATGTAATCGCGCGACGGCCGCACGCCGAGGAAAACCTCGCTGGCGAACATGAACGGACGCAGATAGAGGCTGCCGTCGCCGTCCGGAATCCACTTGCTGTCGATCCGGACGAGCCGTTCGACGGCTTCGAGGAAAATCTCCTCCGGTATTTCCGGCATCGCCATGCGCTCCGCCGACGCGGCAAAGCGGCGGGCATTTTCCTCAGGCCGGAAGAGAACGGCGCGGCCATCGGCCGTCCGGTATGCCTTCATCCCCTCGAAGATCTCCTGGGCATAGTGCAGCACGCTGCTCGCGGGATCGATCTGGAAAGGTGCACGGGCGGTAATTTCAGCGGAATGCCACCCCTTGTCGACATTCCACCGGATCACGGCCATGTGGTCGCTGAACAGCGTGCCGAAGCCCAGGCTCTCGAAGGCCTTGGCCCGTTCTGCCTCGGGCATCGGGTGCTGGTTCGGCTTGACGTCAAATGTGGGGCGCGATGTGGCGGCTTGCATCTCTTATGTCTTTCCAGTGACTTCGAACGAGGGCGCAAATTGCAGTCTTAGTCGGCATTTATCAAGCCGATTGCGCACAAAATTGAGGCGATTGCGGTCGCAAAGCCGCACTCGGATGCGATACGGCAAAAAGCCGGGCAAGGCGCTGACCTCCCCGGCTTCTGAAACTCACAAGCGATCCGACTACATGTTCGGATAGACCGGCCCCTCGCCGCCCTGCGGCGGCACCCAGTTGATGTTCTGGTTCGGGTCCTTGATGTCGCAGGTCTTGCAGTGCACGCAGTTCTGCGCGTTGATCACGAAGGTCTCCTTGCCGTCCTTCTCCACCCATTCGTAGACGCCGGCCGGGCAGTAGCGCGTCGAAGGGCCGGCGTAGACGTCGAGCTCCGAAGACTTCTGCAGCGCCGGATCCTTCAATTGCAGGTGGATCGGCTGATCCTCCTCATGGTTGGTGTTCGAGAGGAACACCGACGAGAGACGATCGAAGGTCAGCACGCCGTCCGGCTTCGGATAGTCGATCTTCTTGTGCTTTGCTGCCGGCTCCAGCGACTGCGCGTCGGTCTTCGCATGCTTCAGGGTACCGAAGAAGGAGAAACCCAGGAGCTGGTTTGTCCACATATCGAGGCCGCCGAGCGCCACGCCGACAGCCGTTCCGAACTTCGACCACAGCGGCTTGACGTTGCGCACCCGCTTCAGGTCCTTGCCGATATCGGTGGCGCGCCAGGCGTTCTCGATCTCGACCACTTCGTCGTTGGCGCGGCCGGCGGCAATCGCCGCGGCGATCTTGTCGGCGGCGAGCATGCCGGAGAGCACGGCGTTATGGCTGCCCTTGATGCGCGGCACGTTGACGAAGCCCGCGGAACAGCCGATCAGCGCGCCGCCCGGGAAGGAGAGCTTCGGCACCGACTGATAACCGCCCTCGGTGATCGCGCGGGCGCCGTAGGAGAGGCGCTTGCCGCCCTCGAAGGTACCGCGGATCGCCGGATGCGTCTTGAAGCGCTGGAATTCCTCGAACGGGTAGAGGTAGGGGTTCTTGTAGTTTAGGTGCACGACGAAGCCGACGGCGACCAGATTGTCCTCGAGGTGATAGAGGAACGAGCCGCCGCCCGTTTTCATATCCAGCGGCCAGCCGAAGGAGTGCTGCACCAGACCCGGCCGGTGGTGCTCCGGCTTGACCTGCCACAATTCCTTGATGCCGATGCCGAATTTCTGCGGCTGACGGTCCTTGGAAAGATCGAACTTGGCAATGAGCTGCTTGGCAAGCGACCCACGCACGCCTTCGCCGATCAGCACATATTTGCCGAGCAGAGCCATGCCACGCGTAAAGTTCGGCCCCGGTTCGCCGTTGCGCTCGATGCCCATGTCGCCGGTCGCAACGCCGATGACGGCGCCTTCGTCGTTGTAGAGCACTTCGGTTGCGGCAAAGCCCGGATAGATCTCGACGCCGAGCGCCTCGGCCTTTTCGGCGAGCCACCGACAGACGTTGCCGAGCGAGACGATGTAATTGCCGTGATTGTTCATCAGCGGCGGCATGAAGGCGTTCGGCAGGCGGATGGAGCCGGCCGGGCCGAGGAACAGGAAGTGGTCGGCCGTGACTTCGGTCTTGAAGGGATGACCCTCCTCCTCGCGCCAGCCGGGCAGAAGACGGTCGATGCCGATCGGGTCGACGACCGCGCCGGAGAGAATGTGCGCGCCGATTTCCGAACCCTTTTCCAGGACGACCACCGTCAGATCCGGATTGACCTGCTTCAGCCTGATCGCCGCGGAAAGCCCCGCCGGTCCCCCACCGACGATTACCACGTCGAATTCCATGCTCTCGCGCTCTGGCAGCTCATGCAAATCAGTCATTCACCATTCTCCAGTTGGCCGCGTACGGCCCAAACCCCCATTTTATGCCTCTCTCTTGTCAAAACGAGAAAGAATTGTCGAGCCGAGAAGCGACAGGAAAGGCCCGATTTTGCCCTGTCTTGCCCCAGAATGCGCAAGATGGCGTCCCGCTCTTTCAAATGCGCGCCGTTGCGCTCTATAGAAGGCTGAACACCAGCGCCTCCGCAGCGAAAGGACAACAGTCATGGATCTTGGCATCAAAGGAAAACGCGCACTGATTCTCGCTTCATCGAAGGGGATCGGACATGGCATCGCCGTGGCCCTGGCGCGCGAGGGCGCAAACGTTCTTCTGTGCGGGCGCAGCAGCGACCGTCTGGAGGCCAATTGCAAGGCGATCAACGCTGAAAAACGCGGCAGGGCGGATTGGGTCTGGGCGGACCTCAACGAGGACAACTTCGTCGAAGCGGTAAAAATCGCCGTGGCGGATAAATTCGGCGGCCTGGACATTCTCGTCAACAATACCGGCGGGCCGACGCCCGGCCGGACGACCGACATGAGCCCGGAGAAGCTGGATACCTATTTCCTGGCCATGGTCTCCCGCGTGATCACGCTGACCAACGCCTTCCTCCCCGGCATGATCGAGCAGCGGTGGGGCCGCGTTCTCACCGTCGCCTCATCAGGCGTTTTCGAACCGATACCGAACCTTGCGCTTTCCAATACGCTGAGGCCGGCACTCGTCGGCTGGAGCAAGACGCTCGCCACCGAGGTCGCCCGAAACGGGATCACGTCCAACATGCTGCTGCCTGGAAGTATCTTGACGGGCCGCACCGACGAATTGGACGGCGCCGCGGCAAAGCGCAGCGGACGTCCGATCGAGGACATTCGTGCCGAGCGGCAGGCCGAGATTCCGATCGGCCGCTACGGCAGCGTCGAAGAATTCGGAGCGGTCGCCGCCTTCCTCTGCAGCGAGCCGGCAAGCTATGTCACGGGATCGTTGATTCGCTGCGACGGCGGAGCCGCGGCCTCCATCTGACGCGATCCGCAAGCGCGGAGCCCTATCTTCCCTGCGCTCGCGAAATATTGATCGAAGCGGAGCGGCGCTGCGAACCGCAGCGTCGCGTTTCTGTTTTTTATCGCTTCTATAAGGCGCTCGAACAAAACATCGTTTTGCCTCAACGGCAGTCGCCAAGCTTTCCAAGCTTTAATTTTTTCGCAGGCGCGGATGATGGTAAGTTGTAGGCGAATGCGCGTCTGGGAATTCTCGGCAGGCCAGTGTCCTGTCCACGTTAGCGGTCACAGTGAAGTGAAGAGTTGCGGCATTTCTCCCAAACCTTTTGCATTGCAGTATCCCGCACCTCATCGTGAATTTTCGTCGGATCCGGTTGTCATCGAATGAAGAAGTTTCTAGTCACCATCAGCCTTCTCGCTATTGTTGCCGGGGTCGCCTGGACGCAAAGGGAGCACATTCCCTTTCTGCAAAAATACGCAACCACGACAACGGCCGGCAAGGCTGCCGACGGCAGCGGCGGCGGCCCGAAGGACCAGCACAACCGGCATGCCGCGACCCCTTCGCCCGTCAAGACGGTGGCGGCCGCCCTCGGCACCCTGCCGAACGACGTGACCGCAACCGGATGGGCAAGCGCCGAGGACACGACGACGATCGCCGCTCAGGAAGAAGGCACGATCGTCTCGATCGACGCTCAGGACGGTGCGATGATGAAGACGGGCGACCTCATCGCCAAGCTCGACGCGCGGACTGCCCAAGCAGCTGTCGACAAGGATCGGGCGATGCTCGCCAAGGATCAGTCAACGCTGACGGTGGCGGAGTCGGCGCTTACTCGCGCGCAGAGCCTTCTCAACGGTGCCGGGACGCAGCAGACGGTCGATCAGGCGCGCGCCGCGCGCGACGCGGCGGCGGCGACCGTCGATGGAGACCGCGCCCAGCTCGCCGCCGATCAGGTGTTGCTCGAGCACACCGAAATCCGGGCACCCTTCGACGGGCGCCTCGGCGACGTAACGCTCAGCGTCGGCGCCTTTGTCAGCCCCGGAACCGCGATCGTGACGATTGCGAAATACGACCCGATCTACGTCAAGTTCCATCTTCAGGAGGCCTACCTGCGCCAGCTCAAGCAGGCGCTCGCCGTCGGGACGGTCAAAGTCTCCACCGTCCCCCGCAGCGACAAAGGCAAGCCACGCGACGGTCAGATCACCTTCTACGACAACACGGTCGATCCCGCGTCCGGCACCATCCTTGCCAAGGCCAGGTTTGAAAATGCGGATGGATCGGTCTGGCCCGGCCAGTCGGTCAATCTGGTGGTTCACTTCAACAGCGACGAAAAGGTCATCGTGGTGCCGACGGTCGCCGTCGCGCCTGGCCCCGATGGCTTTTATGCTTTCGTTGTCGGCAAGGACAGCAAGGTGCGCATGACGCCGGTGACGGTCGCGCGCGCCAACGGCGGCCGCACGGCCATCTCCAATGGACTGTCGGAGGGCGACCACGTCGTCGTCGAAGGACAGGTGCAGCTCACCGACGGGCAGGCAGTGACCGAGCAGTTCAGCGATCAGACGGGCGAGAATTTGGCTCTGGCGGATCAGCCGGGTAAGGCAGCTGTGGCTGGAGAGGACCAATGATCCCCAATTTCTGCATCCAGCGGCCCGTTGCAACGACGCTCCTGGCGATCGGCGTCGTCCTCGCGGGCCTTGCCGGCTATCGGCTGCTACCGGTGGCGGCCCTGCCGCAAGTGGACTTCCCGACGATCAACGTTTCGGCGCAGCTGACCGGGGCGTCGCCGCAAACGATGGCGACCTCGGTCGCCACGCCGCTGATCAAGCAGTTCCAGACGATCCCCGGGATCAGCGAAATCAGCGCGACGAGTTCTCTCGGCAATACCAGCATCGTGCTGCAGTTCGATCTCAACCGTGACATCGATGCGGCCGCATCCGACGTTCAGGCGGCGATTTCGCATGCGACACGTCAGCTGCCCGACAATCTGACGACGCCGCCGAGCTACCGCAAGACGAACCCGGCCGACGCGCCGGTCATGCTTCTGGCCGTGCAGAGCGATACGATGCCCCGCAGCCAGCTGGACGACATCGCCGAGAACATCATTTCGCCATCGCTCTCGACGCTGCCGGGCGTCGCCGAGGTCACCGTTTTCGGCGCGCAGACCTACGCGGTGCGCGTCGAGGTCGATCCCGCCAAGCTACAGGACCGCGGCATCGGCATCGATACCGTCAACAACGCAATCGCCAACGCCAATAGTCAAGTCCCGGTCGGCTCTCTGCAGAACGAGACGCAGAGCATGACGATCAATGCCAACACCCAGCGCACGAATGCCGAACAGTTTCGCTCGCTGGTGATCGCCACCCCGAACGGCGCGCCGATCCATCTGTCCGACGTGGCGGACGTGAAGGATGGCGTCGAGAACAACTACACGGGGAGCTGGTACGACGGCAAACGCTCGATCCTTCTCGCCATCCAGCGTCAGCCGGACGCAAACACCGTCGAGGTGGTGGACGCGATCAATGCGAAGCTGCCGGGCCTGCACGCCGAAGTGCCCCGTTCGGTCAACATGACGGTCATGAACGATTCGGCAAAGCCGATCCGGGATGCGATCGCCGACGTGAAGGTTACGCTGCTGATCACGATCGGCCTCGTCATCCTGGTGATCTATCTGTTCACCGGGCATCTCACAGCGACGATCATACCGGGGCTTGCCGTTCCCCTATCGCTGATCTCGACCTTCGGGGCGATGTATGTGCTCGGTTACAGCATCGACAATATCTCGCTGCTCGGGCTGACGCTCGCCGTCGGCCTTGTGGTGGACGACGCCATCGTCATGCTTGAAAATATCCTGCGGCACGTCGAGGAAGGCATGCCGGTCCGGCAGGCCGCGATCAAGGGTGCTGCGGAAGTCAGCTATACGATCATATCCATGTCGGTCTCGCTGATCGCCGTCTTTATCCCCATTCTCTTGATGGGCGGTGTCGTCGGGCGCATCTTCAACGAATTCGGCATGGTGGTGGCGATCGCCATCGTCTCTTCGGCTGTCGTCTCGCTGACGGTGACGCCGATGCTCGGCTCGCGTCTGTCCGGCGGCGGCGGCCATGTGCCCTTGCCGGTGCGCCTCTTCAACGCCGGCTTCGAGCGGACGCTTCGCGGTTACGACCGCGCGGTCGGCTGGTGCCTGGGGCATCGCCGCTCCATTCTGATGCTGTTCCTGGGCTCGGTCGGCCTGTCGCTCTATCTCTTCATGGTGCTGCCCGCCAGCTTCTTCCCGACCGAGGATATCGGCCGCCTGTCGATCTCGACGCAGGCCCGTCAGGACATTTCCTACGCCGCCATGCAGGACCTGCAAAACCAGGCGGCGGCCATCGTTCGCAAGAATCCGGCCGTCGACCATGTGATGTCGATCGTCGGCGGCAACGCCCGCAATCCGCTCAATAACGGCACCATGTATGTGCAACTGAAGGACAAGGAAAAACGGCCGCCGCTCGACCAGACGCTGCGCGAACTGCGTGCCAGCATCAGCAAGATCGCAGGGATCAAGGCCTACATCACGCCGCAGCAGAGCCTGCGCTTCGGCGGGCGCAACACCGCCAGCCAGTATCAGCTCGTGATCCAGGCGCTAAACGCCGACCAGACGAACCTTTGGGCGAACAAGATCAAGGATGCGCTGCGCAAGGACAGCCGCTTCACGGACGTGACTTCGGACGAGCAAAACAACGCGCTGCAGGCCAACATCGTCGTCGACAGCGAGAAGGCCGCGGCCTTCGGCATCACCGACGACCAGCTGCGAACGACGTTGCAGGGCTCTTTCGGCGGATTTGCCGCGGCACAGATTCAATCGACCGGCGACAGCTACGACGTCATCGTCGAATACGACACGAGCAAGCCGTGGGACGACCAGAAGCTTCAGCAGATCCGCGTGGCCTCGGCGAACGGCTCGTTGGTGCCGCTTTCGAACTTCGCTTCCGTCGAACGGACGACCGGCCCGGTCACGATCAACCAGACGGGCCAGCTGGTATCGACGACGGTATCGTTCAACCTGCCTGCGGGCGTGGCGCTCGGCGACGCGACCGCGGCGATCGACCAGCTCAAGAAGGACATCAACATGCCGGCGGACGTCTTCACGTCCTACGGCGGCACGGCACAGATCTTCCAGCAGTCGCAGGGCAACACGCCGCTGCTCATCCTCGCCGCGGTGCTGACGATCTATGTGGTGCTTGGCGTCCTCTACGAGAGCTTCATCCATCCGCTGACGATCCTTTCCGGCCTGCCGGCGGCAGCGCTTGGCGCCCTGCTGGCCTTGAAACTCCTGGGTTTCGACCTCTCGATCATCGCCCTTATCGGCCTCCTGATGCTGATCGGCATCGTCAAGAAGAACGCGATCATGATGATCGACGTGGCGCTGGAGACGTTGCGCTCTTCTAAGGGCGTGTCGCCGACCGAGGCGATCCATGAAGCCTGCGTGCGTCGTTTCCGCCCGATCATGATGACGACGTTCTGCGCGCTCCTCGGCGCCCTGCCGATCGCGCTCGGCACCGGCGCGAGCTCGGAACTGCGCCAGCCGCTCGGCATCGCCGTCGTCGGCGGATTGATCGTTTCGCAGGCTCTCACCTTGTTCATCACGCCGGTGATCTTCGTCGAGATGGATCGGCTGAACACCTGGCTCGGCGGCCTCGGCAAGAAGAAGAAAGCGGATCCCGAGACCGAGGAACGGCCGGCGATCGCAGCCGAGTGATCGTCCGATTCCGATGTTCGCGGCGAGGTCAAAATCATTAGGTAGCGCGCAACCCTCGTGGTAGGGTAGCGCGCTACCTAATGGAGGATAGTATGCCACGCCCCAAGCAAACCGATGACGGTTTGACCAAGTTTCAACGCTACCGACAGCAGCAGCAGCATCGGGGCATGAAGCAGTTGCGCATTTGGGTACCCGACCCTCATCGGCCGGAGTTTGCCGCCGAAGCCAAGCGGCAAGGTCTTCTTCTGCGCGGTCGGCACGAGGAAGCCGAAGCACTTGATTTCATCGCTTCCGCTGTCGAATGGCCGGGTGCGTGAAGAGGGGCGATCTCGTCACGGTCTCGGCGCAAGGCGACTACGGCAAACCCCGCCCGGCTGTCATCGTTCAATCTGATGCGCTCAATGCGGCAGACAGCGTACTGGTTGCATTGATCACCGGCTCGGTTGCCGATACCCCGCTTTACCGGCTCACCATCGAGCCGACGGCTGCAAACGGCCTCAAGACCGTCTCGCAAATCATGGTGGATAAGGTCCTGGCTTATCCACGTGCCAAATGCGGCCCGGTGATCGGCCATCTTTCCGCGGCGGAGATACTGGTGCTGAACAACATGCTATCGGTCATGATAGGCCTCGCCGACTGACGGCCAGTCGTGGCGCAACTATTCCGCATTCCGTCCGGGACTCGTTGGCATTGTCTTTTTGTCGCCGGGATCTTGCCCTGGCGCTCTTGTCGTGCCAGAAGGCCCGCTCCTTCGGCCAAGGCGAAAACCGCGCCCGCCGTCGACAACTCATTCAATCGCTAGAGTATAGGAGTGCGGGCATGGCTCAGGCACTTGGCTTTGATTTCGGCACGACCAATACGGTGCTGGCGCTGGCAGAGAACCGCGCGACCCGTTCCGTCGCTCTCACCAGCTCGGCCGGCACCGCCGACAGCCTGCGCACCGCCCTTTCCTTCATGAAGGATCCGGATCTCGGCGCCCAGGCGCTGAAGGTCGAGGCCGGCCATGCCGCCATCCGCCAGTTCATCGACAATCCCGGCGATTGCCGCTTCCTGCAGTCGATCAAGACCTTTGCGGCGAGCGCACTCTTTCAGGGAACGTTGATTTTCGCCAAGCGCCACAGCTTCGAGGATCTGATGGAGATCTTCGTGCGGCGGCTTCGCGCCTATGCCGGCGACGGCTGGCCGGAGGGCATCGAGCGCATCGTCACGGGCCGGCCGGTGCATTTCGCGGGTGCCAATCCGGACCCGGCTCTCGCCACGGCGCGCTACAACGAGGCACTCTCGCGGTTCGGCTTTCCGGAAATCCACTACGTCTACGAACCGGTCGCCGCCGCTTTCTATTTCGCCCAGACGCTGAAGACCGACGCGACAGTGCTCGTCGCCGACTTCGGCGGCGGCACGACCGACTATTCCGTCATCCGCTTCGAAACGCATGGCGGAAAGCTCAAGGCCACCCCCATCGGCCATTCCGGCGTCGGCATTGCCGGCGATCATTTCGACTATCGCATGATCGACAACGTCGTCGCCCCTGGGATCGGCAAGGGCAGCCATTTCAAGAGCTTCGACAAGGTGCTTGAAGTGCCATCGTCCTATTACGCCAATTTCGGGCGCTGGAACCAGCTCTCCATCTTCAAGACGACCCGGGAATTCGCGGGCCTGAAGGCGCTGGTGCGCACCAGCCTGGAGCCGGAAAAACTGGAGACCTTCGTCGACCTCGTCGAGCACGACGAGGGCTACCCGCTCTATCAAGCGGTATCGGCGACGAAGATGGCGCTTTCGACGGAGGAGGAAGCCGAGTTTCATTTCCCGCCGCTTGGTCCCGGCGGCCACCGCAGCATTCGCCGGTCGGACTTCGAGCGCTGGATCAGCGATGACCTGCGAAAGATCGAGGACGCGCTCGACGACGTACTCTTGAAGACCGGCATGCAGGAGCGCGATATCGACAAGGTGTTCCTGACAGGCGGCACGTCCTTCGTTCCCGCAGTGCGGCGCATCTTCACGGAACGCTTCGACCGGGACAGGATCGAAACCGGCGGCGAGCTATTGTCGATCGCCCACGGCCTGGCGCTCATCGGCGAGCGTGACGACATCGCGCAGTGGACAGCCTGACGCCGACTGCTTTGATGCCCTGCACGGACTTTCCCTTCCGGCGCGGCTTCGCTAAGGTCGCGCCATGATCTCCGCAAGCGACCTGACCCCGGCAGAACTCGCAGCCCTCCTGCATTTCCATGCGGATGCGGGCGTGGAGTGGCTGCTGGAGGAAGAGGCGGTCGATCGCTTCGCGGAATTCGAGGCAGCCAAAGCCAGCCGGCGGGCTACCCGTCCGTCCGCCACGGCGGAGGCAGCTGGCGCCACGCCTGAGGCATCGCCGGCGGCGCGCCAGCCTCGAGCTGCCGCCCCACCGCCGGCCGCGAACCGCACGGCGCCGGCGATCCCCGACGGGGAGGCTGTCGAACAGGCCCGCTTCGCCGCCGAGAGCGCCCGGTCGCTTGGCGAACTGAAGACGGCGCTGGAAGCATTCAACGGCTGCAATCTGAAGACCAGCGCGCGTTCGACGATCTTTGCAAGCGGCGATCCAAAGACCGGCGTCATGGTGATCGGGCCGATGCCCAGCGCCGACGACGACCGCGAAGGAACGGCTTTTGCCGGGCGCGCCGGATTGCTGCTCGACCGCATGCTTGGCGCGATCGCCTTGCGGCGCGACGAGATCCTCTTGACCAATGTCATTGCCTGGCGCCCGCCGGGCAGCAGGGCGCCCTCTGCGCCGGAGATGGAGATCTGCCGTCCCTTCATCGAGCGGCAGATCGCGCTTGCGGAACCCAAGCTTTTGTTGTTGCTCGGCAACTTTACCGCCCGCTTCTTCTTCGGCGGCAACGAGACCATCCACGGGATGCGCGGACAATGGCGGGATGTCGGCATCGCCGGCCGCATGATACCGGCCATCGCCAGTTTGCACCCACAGGAACTCCTGACCGCCCCGGTCAACAAGCGACTGGCTTGGAACGATCTTCTCGCGTTCAGGGTACGTCTCGACAACGTTTCCGATTAATTTTTTATCAATGTGAAGATTGCATTAAAAAAGCCATGTCATTTTTGCATAGCGGAACGTCACGCCGTGCCCTTGCAGAATCGATGCTGCACTGCAATATATGGCCTGTGTCTTGGGAGGAAACCACGATCAGGAACCAAGGCCATGACTGTACGCCACAGACCTATCCACAGCGGGTTCGAAACCCTGCGCCACGCCAGCGAACATCTTCGCGCGGCTCACAGCTATCGTCGCGGCGCTGCCGCGAATGAGCAGATGACCGCTCGCGGTACCGGTATCTCACGCGTCGTACGCCCGATATCGATCTTCGCGGACTTTCGCGAATACTGAGATCGGCCATTTAGGCCAATATATTGATGAGGACGCGCCGGATTGAAGCCGGCGCTTTTTCGTTTTGCGCGGACGTTGCATCACGGATGCGGGCTCTGTCGCGATTGAACGCGCCCGGTCGCTCGGCTAGAAGACATAATCGCTTCAGCCGCCTCTCCTCTCGACCGGGATCTTCCAATGCTGGCCAGCCTCGTCTCGATCGCCAGTCTGATGTTGTCAACGCTGTTGATGATGATCGGCTACGGCCTTATGAACTTCGTCGTTCCGATCCGGTCGGTCGCTGAAGGCTGGTCGACCTTCACCATCTCCGTCATCGCGACGGGCTATACTTTCGGCTTCACGATCTCCTGCATCATCACGCCCCTCTTCGTGAAACGTGTCGGTCACGTGCGCGTTTTCGGCGCGTTGATCGCGCTTCTATGCATCGGCATCCTGCTTTGCGCGCTGCTGGTCGACTGGCGGGCATGGATTGTCTTCCGCTTCATCAGCGGCTTCGGCATTGCCGGCAGCTATCTGATCATCGAAAGCTGGCTCAACGAGCGCGTGACCAATGCAAACCGGGCGACCCTATTTTCGGTCTACATGGTCACCTGCCTGGTCGGCTCGATCGGCGGCCAGTATCTCGTGCCGCTCGGCGACCCGAAAACGACCTTTCTATTCATCCTGTGCGGCGTGATCTTTTCGCTCGCCATGCTGCCGACGGCGCTTTCGACAGCCAAGTCGCCGACGCCGATCACCGAGGCGGCGTTCGATCTGCCCAAGCTCTATCGCCTGTCGCCGATCGCCTTTATCGGTTCGCTGCTTTCAGGGGCGCTGTCGGGCACATGGAACAGCCTTGGCGGCGTCTACACCCAGAAGATCGGCATGAACACCACTCAGGGTGCGACGCTGCTCGCCTGCGTGCTCGCCGGCGGCGCCATCTCGCAAATGCCGATCGGCCGCATTTCCGACCTCATCGACCGCCGCATCGTCATGGTCGTCTGCGGCATCATCGGCGTCGTCTCATGCATTGCGATGTCGCTGTTCGACCTGAACTCGCTGCCGGCGCTCTACGTCTCGACCTTCTTCGCCGGCACCGTGCTCTATCCGATCTACGCGATCAACGTCGCCCATGCCAACGACCGCGCCGAACCCCACGAATACGTGATGATTTCCAGCGGCATCATGATCCTTTACGGCCTCGGCACGGTCTCCGGTCCCCTCGTTGGGGGAGCAATGATGCAGACGGCGGGCTCGACCGGCCTTCTCGCCTTCATGGCATTCATCTTCGCGCTCTATGCCGGCTACGCCGCCTTCCGCATAGCAAGACGCAAGGCTGGCGAAGGGCGGATCGAAAAGACAGGCTTTCAGGCAATGCCGATCCCGCCGGTGGGCGGCACCGATCCCGCCGCCCGTGCCGTCCCGCCGCCGAGCGATCAATTGGCCTGACGGCAATGTTGACGAAGAGGCCAAAGACCTGCCACAAATCGAAACAAGCACGCGGCATGGCTTTAGCTTTGGTTCAGACTTTTGGTGCAATCATGCCGTCGATTTTCTCCCTCGGGAACCCATGTTCCCCACGTGGGCCGCAGCACCGCGAACAACGCCTGATCAGGAAACACCATGCGCACAGACACCGGCCAGATCGTCTATCTGGCAGATTATCGCCCTACCGACTTCGTCCTGGAACGCGTGGATCTGACCTTCGAACTGGATCCGACGGAAACCAAGGTCGAGGCGCGGCTGATCTTCCGTCGTCGCGAAGGCACGGACCCGACGCTGCCGCTGGTGCTGGATGGCGATGAACTGAACCTTGCCGGATTACTGCTCGACCAGGCCGAGATACCCGCATCACAATATACCGCGACGCCCGAAAGCCTGACGATCGCGAACGTGCCGGCTTCAGTCCCCTTCGAGGTGACGATCACCACGATCATAAATCCGGAAGCCAACACCCAGTTGATGGGTCTCTACCGGACCGGCGGCATCTATTGCACCCAGTGCGAAGCCGAGGGTTTTCGCCGCATCACCTATTTTCCCGACCGTCCGGATGTGCTTGCGCCCTATACGGTCAACATCATCGCCGACAAGGCCGCCAATCCGCTGCTGCTGTCCAACGGCAATTTTCTCGGCGGTGCGGGCTACGGCGAAGGCAAGCATTTCGCCGCCTGGTTCGATCCGCATCCGAAGCCGAGCTATCTCTTCGCGCTCGTGGCCGGCGACTTGGGCGCGGTCGAAGACACGTTCACCACCATGTCGGGCCGCGACGTGGCTCTGAAGATCTATGTCGAGCATGGCAAGGAACCGCGCGCCGCCTACGCCATGGACGCGCTGAAGCGCTCGATGAAGTGGGACGAAGAGGCCTTCGGCCGCGAATACGATCTCGATATCTTCATGATCGTCGCCGTCTCCGACTTCAACATGGGGGCGATGGAAAACAAGGGGCTCAACGTCTTCAACGACAAATACGTGCTGGCCGACCCGGAAACCGCGACCGATGCCGACTACGCCAATATCGAAGCGATCATCGCGCACGAATATTTCCACAACTGGACCGGCAACCGCATCACCTGCCGAGACTGGTTCCAGCTTTGCCTCAAGGAAGGGCTGACGGTCTACCGCGACCACGAATTCTCCGCCGACCAGCGCTCGCGGCCCGTCAAGCGCATCGCCGAGGTCAGGCACCTGAAGTCCGAGCAGTTCCCCGAGGATGCCGGGCCCCTCGCCCACCCGGTCCGCCCGACGAAATACCGGGAGATCAACAACTTCTACACGACCACCGTCTATGAAAAGGGCAGCGAGGTCACCCGCATGATCGCGACCCTGCTGGGGCGCGAACTGTTCAAGAAGGGCATGGATCTCTACTTCGAGCGCCACGATGGCGACGCCGCCACCGTCGAGGATTTCGTGAAGTGCTTCGAGGACGCAAGCGGTCGCGACCTTGGCCAGTTTTCGCTCTGGTACCACCAGGCCGGCACACCCCTGGTGACGGCCTCGGGCGCCTATGATGCGACAGCCCAGACATTCACACTCTCGCTCGAGCAAATGGTGCCGGCGACACCGGAACAGTCGTCGAAGGAACCGATGCACATTCCGCTGCGCCTGGCGCTACTTGCCGAGGACGGCAGCATCGTTACGCCGCAATCGGTGACCGGCGCCGAGTTCACCGGCGATGTGCTGCACCTGACGGACCGCAGCCAGACGGCGGTCTTCGACGGCATTTCCTCGCGGCCGGTTCTGTCGCTCAACCGCAGCTTCTCCACCCCCATCAACCTGCATTTCAGCCAGGGGACCGCCGATCTCGCCCTGATCGCCCGTCACGAAACCGATCATTTCGCGCGTTGGCAGGCGCTCAACGACCTCGCGCTGCCGAACCTGATGCAGGCGGCGCGCGATGCGCGCGAGGGCAAGGCGGTCAGCTGCGATCCGGCATTCGTCGGCGCCCTTCTTGCGGCGGCCGGCGACGAGAGCCTCGAGCCTGCCTTCCGGGCGCAGGCACTCAACCTGCCGAGCGAAAGCGACATCGCCCGCGAGCTTGGCTCGAACAACGATCCGGATGCGATCCATGCCGGCCGCCAGGCCATCCTCGGCGAGATCGCTCTCGCCGGGAAGGACGTCTTTACGTCGCTCTACGACGGGATGCGGACGTCGGGAACCTTCAGCCCGGATGCGGCGAGCGCCGGACGGCGCGCGCTGCGCAACGCCGCCCTCACCTTCCTGACGCTATTGGACAACGCACCGGCGCGCGCCAAGGTCGCCTTCGACGCAGCCGACAACATGACGGATCTCAGCCATTCCTTGGCGCTGCTCGTGCATCGCCATCCTGATAGCGCCGAGACTGCCGCAGCGCTTGCAGCCTTCCGCGAACGCTTCGCGGAAAACGCCCTCGTCGTCGACAAGTGGTTCGCCATCCAGGCGGGGACGCCGGGCGCCGACACCCTGGAGCGTGTGCGCAAACTCATGGGGTCGCCTCTCTTCAACCGCACCAATCCCAATCGCATGCGCTCGCTGATCGGCAGCTTCGCGTTCGGAAACCCGACCGGCTTCAACCGCGCCGATGGCGCTGGCTACCATTTCCTCGCGGACGAGATCCTCGACATCGACCAGCGCAACCCGCAACTCGCCGCACGCCTTTTGACCTCGATGCGCTCCTGGCGCTCGTTGGAAAAAGGCCGCGCCGACCACGCCCACGCAGCGCTCAGGAAAATCGCCGGGGCCGACAAACTCTCCACCGACGTGCGAGATATCGTCGAGCGCATGCTCAAGGAGTGACGGCGGCTCGCGTCGACGGCGATTCGGCGCCTCGCGGCAAATAGTTACGAAAGTTTAACCAACCCTCTAGACAAGGCGAATCACCAATGATTCATTAGGGTAGATTCGGGCGGGCGGCGCGCGAATCACACGAGGGATCAAGGCGATAGCGATGATGAGCGTGCGGCGGGCGACTGCGGCCGGGGGACGGCTGCGTTCAAATTTCGGTGGAGCGAAATCCTGGCAGGACGGGCTCGGTGAGCGCACCGGCATCCATCTGGAGACCGTCTCGCGACACTTGCCCAAGCTGGAGCAAGCTCTCAAGCGCGGCATTCCCGTCCTGATCATTGCCTTCCTGTCGGTCATCGCCGCCTCGCATCTGTTCGGGATGGTCACCGAACATTCGCGCATGGAAAACGCAGCACAACGCACGACCGCGCTCGCTGCCGCCGCCGCTTCGGCGGCCTTCGCCGGCAATGCCGATGCGTTCGGCAAGGGCGACCGCGCGGCCGCCGAACGGACGCTTGCGCACTATCTGCCGCAGGACCGCCTCGATGCCGATGCCTTTGTCCTCATGGTGAAGGCCGACGGTCGTGTGTTCGGCGCCTCGGCTGCGGGTGCCGCCTATGTCGGCATGCTGATTTCCGATTTCTTTCCGGAGGTATCAACCGTCCGGCGGGTGGGCGACCGTGCCGGCGTCATCGAGACGCGGATCCACGGCGAACCCCATTATGCGGCGATGTCGCTCGTCGGCGACGACGGCTCGCTCATCCTGTCGATGACCTCGATGAACCGTATCGCAGAGCGCTGGCGCGACGAGTTGACGCTGAACGTCACGCTCTTTGCCGGCATTTCCTCGACCCTGCTCGTCATCCTCTACGCCTACTATGCCCAGGCGAAGCGGGCCCGCGATGCCGACGAAATCTTTCTCGAATCCAACCTGCGCGTCGAGACCGCGCTGTCGCGCGGACGTTGCGGCCTTTGGGATTTCGATTTCGCCCGGCGCGAATTCTATTGGTCGCGCTCGATGTACGACATGCTCGGCCTGCCGGGCTCCGACAAGACGCTGACCTTCGGCGATGTCGCCCGGCTCATGCATCCCGCCGACAAGAGCCTATATACGCTGGCCCGCGCGTCGGCTCGCGGCAATGCCAGCCAGGTCGACCAGGTGCTGAGGATCCGCCACGCCAAGGGTCACTATGTCTGGATGCGTGCACGCGCCCAGGTGATCCGCACCAACTCCGGCCGCGTCCACATGATCGGCATTGCCATGGACGTAACGGAGCAGCATCGCCTCGCTCAGCGCTATGCCGAGGCTGATCAGCGCCTCGCGGACGCCATCGAATGCACCTCGGAAGCCTTCGTGCTCTGGGACAAAAACGACCGGCTCGTCATGTGTAACGCCCACTACCAGCAGGCCTATGGCTTGCCGGACAGCGTACTTGTGCCCGGCACCGAGCGTTCGACGGTCAACGCCGCCGCACAGCGCCCGGTGATCGAGCGCCGCCGCGCCGACCCGGACCGCTCCGGCTATGCGCAGACGACCGAAGTGCAGCTCGCCGACGAACGCTGGCTGCAGATCAACGAACGCCGCACGCGCGACGGCGGCATGGTCTCGGTCGGCACCGATATCACGCTCCTGAAGCGCAACCAGGAGCGGCTGCGCGATTCCGAGCGCCGACTGATGGCGACCATCAACGACCTCTCGGCTTCCCGGCAGATCCTCGAGCGCCAGAAGGCCGAGCTTTCGACCGCCAACACCAACTATCTCGCCGAAAAGGACCGCGCCGAGGCGGCGAACAAGGCGAAATCCGAATTCCTCGCCAATATGTCCCATGAGTTGCGCACGCCGCTCAACGCCATTCTCGGCTTCTCCGAAATCCTGCAGAACCAGATGTTCGGCCCGCTGGGTTCCGGAAAATACAACGAATACGCCGACGACATCCACGGCAGCGGCCAGCACCTCCTGAACGTCATCAACGACATTCTCGACATGTCGAAGATCGAAGCCGGCCATATGAAGCTCGATCGCGAGATGATCGATCTGACGCCGCTGATCGAGGAATGCCTGCGCTTTACCGCGGTCCCTGCCGCCTACAAGGATATCGCAATCGATCAGCGCATCGGATCCGGAATCAAGCTTTCGGCCGACCGGCGCGCCATGAAGCAGATCCTGCTCAACGTTTTGTCCAACGCCGTGAAATTCACGAACGACGGCGGCCGCGTCGTGGTGCGTACCCGCGACAGCGGCAACGGCGTGGTGTTGACGATCGCCGATACCGGCATCGGTATCCCGAAAGCAGCGCTCAGCAAGATCGGCCAGCCGTTCGAACAGGTGCAGAGCCAGTATGCCAAGAGCAAGGGCGGCTCCGGCCTCGGGCTTGCCATCTCGCGGTCGTTGACCGCCCTGCACGGCGGCGCCATGAAAATCCGCTCGCGCGAGCGGATCGGCACGGTGATCTCGATCCGTATTCCGAGACAAGCGTTGGCTTGAGCGCAGAACGCTTTACGCCGCCCTCGTAACCTTTTCGAAGATGCTGCGGACGGCACCCGACAACTCGCGCAGCTGCGTCTCCAGGAGGCGGATTTCGGGGCAATCGCCTGCCCGGCAAACGACCTCGATGAGGCCGGCCGGCGCCGTTGACGGATCGAACTCGCCGTCGATGCAGAGACGAATGAGCTGCGAAATATCCGTATAGAGCGACAGCGCCGCCAGGCAGAGTTCCAGGTCGTTGCGATCCATCAGTTCGGAGCCGAGAAGCTTCAGCTGACCCGACGTATTGAAATCGTCGCCGTCAACGGCGATGCCCTTTCCGGCGGCCGTCAGCCGCAGATACTGCGCGATGAACTCGATATCGATCAGCCCGCCCGGAATGAGCTTCAGGTCCCATATGCTCGCCGGGGGCTTTTCCTTCTCGATCAGCGCCCGCATCTCCGACACCTCCCTGGCGATCCGCTTCGGGTCGGTCTTGTCGGAGAGCACCTCGGCGATGATCCGCTCGGCTTCGCCGATCAGTTCGCTGTCGCCGCAGATGAGGCGCGCGCGCGTGAGCGCCATGTGCTCCCAGGTCCACGCCTCCTCGCGCTGGTACTTTTCGAAGGACTTGATGCGGGTGGCGACCGGGCCCTTGTTGCCCGAGGGCCGGAGGCGCATGTCGACCTCGTAGAGGACGCCCTCCGCCGTCGGCGCCGAGAGCGCCGAGATCAGCCGCTGGGTGATGCGGGTGAAATAGCGCGTCGCATCGAGCGGCTTCGGGCCCGACGATTCGCCGGCTGCATCGTCGTAGTCGTAGAGCAGGATGATATCGATATCGGAGCCGGCGGTCAGTTCGAAGCTTCCGAGCTTGCCCATCCCGACGACCGCCACGCGGCCGCCCGGATAGTCGCCATGCGCCGCCCTGATTTCCTTCATGACCGCGTCGAGCGCCGCCTCTACGACGAGATCGGCAAGATGGGTGAAGGCGCGGCCGGCCATGGCGCCCCTGATCGCACCCGTCAGAAGCCGGATGCCGATCAGGAAACGCTGCTCGGAGGCGAAGATGCGCAGCCGGTCGAGGACTTCCTCATAATGCCGGGCCGGCGCCAGAAAGCCGCGAATGCGTTCGGCGAGGTAGTCGCGCGTCGGCAACTCGGCCATCAGGCCGGGATCGAGCATGCCGTCGAAGACATGCGGCTTGGCGGCGATGATCTCGGCCAGCCGAGGCGCCGACGACATGATGTTGACGATGAGGAAAAGCAGGGCGGGATTGTTGCCCAGCAGCGAGAAAAGCTGAATGCCGGCAGGCAGGCCGGAGATGAAGTTGTCGAAGCGCAGCAGGGCCTCGTCGGCACGGGTACTCTCGCCGAAGACGCGCAGGAGCTCGGGCGCCAGCTCCGTCAGCCGCTCGCGTGCCTCTACCGATTGCGTCGCGCGGTAGCGGCCGTAATGCCAGGTGCGGATGACGTTGGCGATGTCGGAGGGGCGCTCGAAGCCGAGCTTGCGCAATGTCGCCAGCGTATCGGGATCGTCGCCCTGGCCGGTGAAGACGAGATTGCCGGTCTCGCTGGAGAGCTTTGCCTCCTGTTCGAACAGCTGAGCATAGCGCCGCTCCACCGTCTTCAGCCTTGAAACCAGGGCCTCGGAAAAGCTTGCCGTATCGCTGTATCCCATCAGATAGGCGATGCGCTTCAGCTCGGCCTCCGTCTCCGGCAGCAGGTGGGTCTGCTCGTCCCGCACCATCTGGATGCGATGCTCGACGTCGCGCAGATACCAATAGGCTTCCGCCAGTTCCGCGCTCGTCTCGCCGTCGATCCACTTCGCCTTGGTGAGTTCGGCGAGCGTCTCCTCGGTCGCGCGGCAGCGCAGTTGCGGCATGCGGCCGCCGGCGATCAGCTGCTGCGTCTGCACGAAGAATTCGATCTCGCGGATGCCGCCGCGCCCGAGCTTGACGTTGTGGCCCTTGACCGCGATGGCGCCGTGACCCTTGTGCACGTGGATCTGCCGCTTGATCGAATGGATGTCGGCGATGGCCGCATAGTCGAGATACTTGCGGAAGACGAAGGGCACGAGGTTGCGCAGGAAGGCGGCCCCGGCTTCGCGGTCGCCGCCGACGGGGCGGGCCTTGATGAAGGCGGCGCGCTCCCAGTTCTGCCCTCGACCCTCGTAGTAGATCATCGCCGCATCGACGGGGATCGCGAGCGGCGTCGAGCCCGGATCGGGGCGTAGCCTGAGATCGGTGCGGAAGACATAGCCGTCAGCGGTGCGCTCCTGCAGGATGCGCACGAGCCGGCGCATCAGCCGCGGGAAAATGTCGATCGCATCGTCCGGATTAGGGACGATCCCGGCCATTTCGTCGAAAAAGATGACGAGATCGATGTCCGAGGAATAGTTGAGCTCGCCCGCGCCGAGCTTGCCCATGCCGAGCACGATCACGCCGGATCCCTCGCTCGGAGCGGCGGTGTTCACGAGCCTGAGCTTGCCGGCGTCATGGGCCGACAGCAGCAGGTGATCGATCGCGGCGGTAATCGCCGCTTCCGCAAGCGTGCTCAGCCACTGCGTGGTGGTGCGGCCGTCGAAAATGCGGGCGAGATCGGCAAGGGCGATCAGGAAGGCCGCCTTGCGCTTGGCGATGCGCAAGCGGCTCATCACTTCGGCTTCGGTGGGCGTTGCGCCGTTTTCGCCCGGTGCCCAGGCGTTGCGCGCGTCCGTGACGAGCCGCTCGATCTGCGGCAACAGCGGTTCGGCGATGGCAGCCGCGACAAGGCTTGGATCGTAGTTGGCGGTCTCGCGCAGATAGGGCGAAAGGGTCAGCACATTCACAAGAAAGTCCCGCAGCGGCGACGCACTTTCAAGAAGTGCGGCGACCGCCGGCTCGGCCTTGGCGATATCGCGCAGATCCGACAGCACCGACTTGACCTCCGCCTGGTTCAGCGGGCGGATAAGCTGACTTTCCACTTGATCGAGGCGAGGATCGGCAGTCTTCATACGGTTCTCCGGCCAGTCTTGCGCATAACCTTTTAAATCGAAATAGATTTAAAGGGTTATGCGCAAGCCCAAATCGCAGCGGCATACGCAAGACGGAGCTTTGACGCCTGATCTCAGGCGCTCGCCGCGGGGAAGACTATGGTGGCGGTCAGTCCCCGCGCGCTTGGCGCGTCCGGGACCGTATCGGAAAGCTCGAGACGGCCTCCGTGAAGCTCCATCACCGCCTCGACCAGTGAAAGCCCGAGACCCGTTCCGGGCTTGGATCGGCTTTCGTCCAGCCGGAAGAAGCGTTTCACCACGTCGGCGCGCTTGTCGGCCGGCACGCCAGGTCCGTGGTCGGCGACGCTGAGCCGCACGCCGTCGGCGCCACGTTGCAGCTTGAGCGTCATCTCGGCCGCGCCATGGCAGCCGGCCGCGTATTTGACGGCGTTGTCGATGAGGTTGAAAATCGCCTGCCCGATAAGCTCGCGGTTACCCTGCACCTCGATGCCGGGTTCGATCTCCGCCTTCAGCGTAAGCCCCGCCTCTTCGGCGACCGGCTCATAGAGTTCGGCGCTGTCGCCAACGATCGACGACAGATCGACCGCCGACATTTCCGCCGCCATCGAGCCTGCCTCGACGCGCGAAATCATCAGCAGCGCGTTGAAGGTGCGGATCAACTGGTCGGATTCGCCGATGATCCCTTCCAGCGCCACGCGCCTGCCTTCGCCGTCGCCGCTATCGATGGCGTCGGCGGCCTTGTTGCGAAGCCGCGTCAGCGGTGTCTTCAGATCGTGGGCGATGTTGTCGGAAACCTGGCGCAGGCCTTCGTTCAGCCGCTCGATGCGCTCAAGCATCGTATTCAGCGAATCCGACATGCGGTCGAACTCGTCGCCCGAACCGCCGAAAGGCAGGCGCTGCGACAGATCGCCCGCCATGATCTTGCGGCTCGCTTCCGTCAGCCGGTCGATGCGCTTTAGCGCATTGCGGCCGATGCCGTACCAGATGACGAGTGCGCCGACACCCATGATCGCCAGCGCCAGCATCAGCGCCTGGCGCACGAGCAGGCGAAAGCGCTCCGGCTCGCCGAGATCGCGGCCGATCAGGATATGCAGGCCGCTGTCGAGGACGAAGATATTGGCGATCGCCAGATTGCGCCGCTCGTTGGTGCCCTCGCCATAGCGCTCGTAGCGGAAAGGCAGTTCGGTCCAGCCCTCTTCGGTGAAGACGCCCGGCTGCACGCCGGCGACGTTGCCGGCCAGGATCTCGCCTGTCGGGCTTGCGATCACATAGAGGTTGGCGCCCGGCTGGCGGGACCTGCGCTCCATCGTGCGCAGGAGGAGATTGAGCCCCCCGGCATCGTAGGCCCGCTTGACCTGCGTCACTTCCTGCTGGACGGCGTCGCGGATCTGGCCCGTCAGCAGCCGCTCCGACAGAGCGGTCACATAGAAAACCAGCACCGCCGCGCACAGCCCGAACAGCAGGATATAGAGGGCGGAGAGGCGGACGGGCGTCGACTTGAAGAGGACGCGAAAGCGGCTCATCCCTCGTCCTTGATCATATAGCCGGCGCCGCGGATCGTCTTTAGGAGCGGCTGGCTGAAGTCCTTCTCGATCTTCGAGCGCAGACGCGAGACATGCACGTCGATGACGTTCGTCTGAGGATCGAAATGGTAGTCCCAGACGTTTTCGAGCAGCATGGTGCGTGTCACCACCTGGCCGGCATTCTTCATGAGATATTCGAGCAGGCGGAATTCGCGGGGCTGCAGCGGAATCTCCCTGCCGCCGCGCCGCACCTCATGGGACAGGCGATCGAGCTCGAGATCGCCGACGCGATAGACGACGTCCTGATCCGGCGTTCCCTTGCGCCGGCCAAGGACCTCGACGCGGGCGAGCAATTCGCTGAAAGCATAGGGCTTCGGCAGGTAATCGTCGCCGCCGGCGCGCAGGCCCGTGACGCGGTCGTCAACCTGGCCGAGCGCCGAAAGGATGAGGACCGGCGTGTGCACGCCCTTGCGCCGCAGTTCGGCGATGACGGAAAGTCCGTCCCGGCGCGGCAGCATGCGGTCTATGACCATGACGTCGTAGCTGTTTTCGGTCCCCATGAAGAGACCGCTCTCGCCGTCGCTCGCATGGTCGGCGACGATGCCGGCCTCGCGGAAGGCCTTGGTCAGATAGGCGGCAGCTTCCAGATCATCTTCGATAACAAGAATCTTCATGTGCTCAACACTAATCGTGGCCCGTGCTTGCGCACAACCTTTATCGGAAGGGTTCGATACGTCCTGGCGAACAGTCATGGTCTTTACGCCTCCACATCTACATGAAAAAAGCCGCGCAAGCCCAGGGCTTGCGCGGCTTCAGCTTTATAGCGGCTTTGCTCGATCAGCCCTGGTTGATCGGCAGGGCGACGAAGCGGCTGCCGTTCTCGGACTGGATCTGGAAGAGAGCACGGGTGCGGCCGTCCTTCTTTGCCTGAGCGATGACCTTGGCGACATCGCCAGCCGAGGTGACTTCCTGGTTGTTCACCGAGGTGATCGTTTCGCCTTCCTTGATGCCGCGGTCGGCAGCGTCGGAGTCCGGATCCACCGTGGTGATGGCAACGCCCTTGCCGTCGTCAGACGGGCCAACCGTCAGGCCGAGGTCGGCGAGTGCCTTCTCGGATGCCGGCTTCTGGGTTTCGGCAGGCTTGTCCTCGTCGGTGGCGGCTTCCTTCTGTTCAGCCGGCAGGGTGCCGAGTTCGACGGTCAGAGGCTGAGCCTTGCCGTCGCGCCACAGCGATACTTCCACCTTGGAGCCAGGCGTCATGGCAGCGATGCGGCGTGCCAGATCGCGCGGATCCTTCACGGTTTCGCCGTTGACCGCGGTCACGACGTCGCCGTTCTTGATGCCGGCCTTCTGGCCCGGAGAGCCTTCCTGCGGAGAAACGACCAGCGCGCCGCTTGGCTCGGAGAGACCAAGCGATTCGGCGATGTCCTTCGTTACCGGCTGGATCTGAACGCCGAGCCAGCCACGCGAAACCGAGCCGCTCTTGATCAGGTCGGCGATGACGCCCTTGGCGGTATCGGCCGGGATTGCGAAGGCGATGCCGACATTGCCGCCCGACGGCGAGAAGATGGCGGCGTTGATGCCGACGACTTCGCCGTTGAGGTTGAAGGTCGGGCCGCCCGAGTTGCCGCGGTTAACAGCAGCGTCGACCTGGATGTAGTCGTCGTACGGACCGGAGCCGATGTCGCGGCCGCGAGCCGAAACGATGCCGGCGGTGACGGTGCCGCCGAGGCCGAAGGGGTTGCCAACGGCAACGACCCAGTCGCCGACGCGAACCTTGGTGTCATCGGCCCACTTGACGTAGGTGAACTTGCGCTTGTCGTCGACCTTGAGGACGGCGAGGTCGGTGCGCGGGTCCTTGCCGATCAGCTTGGCATCGAGTTCCGTGCCGTCGCTCATGACGACGACGAAGGCAGCGCCATCGGCAACGACGTGGTTGTTGGTGACGAGGAAGCCGTCTTCGGAGATGAAGAAGCCCGAGCCCTGGGCGACCGGACGCAGACGACCCTTGCCTTCCTGGGCATGGTCCTTCTTCTTGTCCTGGTTGCGGCCGTTCTGCTCTTCGCCGAACTGGCGGAAGAACTTCTTCAGCGGATGATCATCGGGAAGGTCGTCGAAGCCGCGGCCGAGGCCGAAGCTTTCATCTTCGTCGGCGGAAACCGGGTTGACGCGGGATTCGACACGAACGGAAACCACGGCCGGGGAAACGGCGTCGACGACGTTTGCGAAGCTCGGAACCTGCGGAGCCTGGACGGCAACGGCTTCGGCATGGGAGGCGTTGATCGCGACGGGGATCCCGGTCGCAAGCACGGCTGCGGCAAGACCGGCGATTGCGGAAGCCTTCAGAGCGCTGCTGCGGGACAGCCCATCCTTAATATTCTTGAACATTGTGCGTTACCCTTCTTTTCTATCGTCCGACTGTGACCCCGGCGGGACCGGCGGTGATCAGTTGATGACGAAGATATAGGAGCGCGCACGTTACGGCGAACTGTCTTGGCGATGAATTATTCGTAATGTGGAAAAATTGCTGAAAAATCAGACTTTATTGCCGGCAACTACTTGCCGAGAATCTCGTCGAGACGCTGCCGTTCCTCGTCGCTCAGCAACGTGCCCGTCGGCTTGCCGCTGCGCCTGCGCGCAAGGAAGATGAGTGCCGCGGCGCCGACCAGGAGCAGCCCTCCCGGCATACCCCACAGCACCCAGGTCTTTTCACTCACGCGCGGCTTCAAGAGCACGAACTCGCCGTAGCGCGAGACGATGTAATCCAGAACCTGCCGGTCGCTGTCTCCCGCCGTGATGCGCTCGCGCACCAAAATCCTGAGATCGCGGGCGAGTTCCGCGTTCGAATCGTCGATCGACTGATTCTGGCAGACCATGCAGCGGAGTTCTTCGGAAAGCGTCCGCGCCCGCGCCTCAAGCGCCGGGTTGGCAAGAACCTCGTCCGGATTGACGGCAAGTGCCGGCAGCGGCGCTAGAAGCGCCAGGAAAAGGCCGACAAGCAGCGCGCCCGCGCTTGTCCGTCTGGGACGCGGGCCCCTGTCGCGGCAGGCAAGAGCAACGGCCGTCATTCCGCCGCCTCCATCTGGGCCGCTACGCGCCTGGCCCTGCGGCTCGGCGCGCCGACGCGCAGCCGTCGGTCGCTCAGCGACACGGCCCCGCCAAGCGCCATGACGACGGCGCCCAGCCAGATGCAGAGGATGAACGGCTTCCACCAGATGCGCACGACCATGCCGCCGCCATCCACCGCGTCGCCAAGCGACACATAAAGCTGGCTGAGGCCGAAAGTCAGGATCCCCGATTCGGTGGTTGCGGTGCGCCTTGCGGTATAGAATCGTTTTGCCGACGACATCTCGGCCACGGTCACGCCGCCGCGGCTCACCGTGAACTGGCCGCGATCCTCGGTGTAGTTCGCACCGACGCCTGGCCGCAGGCCGTCGAAGCGCAGCGTGTAGCCGCCGAGCTCGGCCGTGGCGCCAGGCTTCATTTCGGTGATGTTTTCCGTCTGGAAGGTGGTGACGGCGACGATGCCGAGGACTGTGACGCCAAGGCCGGCATGGGCAAGCGCGCCACCGAAGGCCGAACGCGGCAGCCCGATCAGCCGCCGCCACGCTCTCGCTGCCGGCACGTTGCCGACGCCGGCGCGGTACCAGAGATCGGCGATCGCGCCGAAAACCAGGAACAGCCCGGCCGCAAGGCCGAGCACGGCCATAACCGGTCCGCCGTTCTTGATGTAGACGAGGATGACGGCGCCGACGAATGCCAGTAGAGCCGCAAGGTAGAGCCGCTGCAAGGCGCCGAGGAGGTCGCCGCGCTTCCAGGCAAGCATCGGCCCAAAGGGCACTGCGACGAGGAGCGGAACCATCAGCAGCCCGAAGGTCAGATTGAAGAAGGGCGGCCCGACGGAGATCTTGTCCCCGGCCAGGATATCCAGCGCCAGCGGATAGAGCGTGCCGGTCAGCACCGTTGCGCAGGCGACGGTCAGGATGAGGTTGTTCAAGACCAGCGCGCCCTCGCGCGAGATCGGCGCGAACAGGCCGCCGGCCGTCAAGAGCGGGGCGCGGAAAGCAAAAAGCGACAGCGCACCGCCGATGAAGATGAGCAGGATGGCGAGAATGAAGACGCCGCGCGTCGGATCGCTGGCGAAGGCGTGAACGGAGGTGAGAACGCCGGAGCGCACGAGGAAGGTGCCGAGCAGCGACAGCGAAAAAGTGACTATCGCCAGAAGCACGGTCCAGATTTTCAGCGCCGCCCGCTTTTCCATGACAAGCGCCGAATGCAGAAGCGCCGTGCCCGCGAGCCACGGCATGAACGAGGCGTTTTCGACCGGATCCCAGAACCACCAGCCGCCCCAGCCGAGCTCGTAATAGGCCCAGTAGGAGCCCATGGCGATGCCCGCCGTCAGGCATATCCAGGCGGCCAGCGTCCAGGGCCGCACCCAGCGCGCCCAGGCGGCATCGAGGCGACCGTCGATGAGGGCCGCGACCGCGAAGGAGAAGCACACGGAAAAGCCGACATAGCCGAGATAGAGCAGCGGCGGGTGGATCGCGAGGCCTACGTCCTGCAGCACCGGATTGAGGTCGCGCCCCTCCGCCGGAGCCGGATCGAGCCGGGCAAACGGGTTCGAGGTCAAGAGGATGAAGAGCATGAAGGCAACGCCGATCCAGGCCTGCACGGCAAGCACGTTCACCTTCAGCGTATCCGGCAGGTTGGTGCCGAAGACCGCGACCATGGCGCTGAACAGCGCAAGGATCAGCAACCAGAGCATCATCGAGCCTTCATGATTGCCCCAGACGCCGGAGATCTTGAAAATCAGCGGCACCATCGAGTGCGAGTTTTCCCAGACGTTCGCAACGGAGAAGTCGGAGACGACGTGCGCATAGGTGAGGACACCGAAGGCGAAGGCGACGAGCCCGAAGATCGCGACCGTGCCGGAAGGGCCAAGCGCCATCATCGAGGCGTCGCCGCGCCGGGCGCCGATCACAGGCACGACGGAGACGATGATCGCCGTGGCAAGCGCCAGAACCAGAGCATAATGTCCAAGCTCGATGATCATTGCTGGGATCCCTCGCCCTTCCAGACGCCTTGCGCCTTCATCCTGTCGGCGACTTCCTTAGGCATATAGCGCTCGTCGTGCTTGGCAAGCACGGTGTCGGCGGTGAAGACGGAACTACCGGGTTCAAAGCGGCCTTCCGTCACGACCCCCTGCCCTTCGCGAAAGAGATCCGGCAGGATGCCGGTATACTTCACCTTCACCGTATCGGTGCCGTCGGTGACGGCGAACTGCACGGCCGTACCCTCGCCGCGCACCACGCTTCCCTCACCGACGAGCCCGCCGAGACGGATCAGCGTGCCGGGGCTCACCTGCGTCTTGGCGAGATCGCCCGGCATGTAGAAATAGGCGACAGACTGGCTAAAGGCAAAGAGCACCAAAAGCACCGCGGCCATGATGAAACTCATGCCGCCGGCAATCACGGCAAGGCGCTTCTGCTTGCGGGTCATGGCTGCGCATCCTCTGTCGGCAAGCCGAGTTCCTTGGCGAGCGCAACGAGTTGCTGCCCTTCAGCGCCGGTTGGCGGAAATGCCGCCAGTCCGCGCTTCAGTGCGCCCGCCGCCCGCGCGTCGTCCTTTAGCACCGCGTAGGAGCGGATCAGCCGCATCCAGCCTTCGAAATTGTTGGGATCGTCCTTGAGCTTGGCATCGAGGGTCTCGACCATGCCGCGGATCATCTGCATGCGGTCGCCGGCGTTCATCGTCTCGGCGGAAGCAACGTCCGCCGAGGTCGGATTGCCGGGCGCCTGCGTGGAGGCGTCCGCTGCAAGCGGCGCGCCGCCGTTTCTCGCAATGTGCTCGTTGACGATCGGCAGCCATGGCGCGTCGGCGGGCGAGGCCTTGGCAAGCGCCTCGAAGGCTGCTTTCGCCTCCGAAGCCTTGCCGGCCTGCTCGAATGCAAGGGCGAGGTAGAATTTCGCACGCGGATTGTCCGGCTGAAGCGCCAGCGACTGTTTCAGCACGTCACTCGCCTCGGCGGTCACGACGCCTTGCGAAACAGCCATCAGCGTCTCCGCCAGACCATCGAGACGCTCCGGGCTCGGACCGAGCAGGCGGATCGCGTGACGATAGGCAAGCTCGGCGTCGCCGACCCGCATCGACTTGAAGTAGATCGGCGCAAGCACGTCCCAGCCCTTGCCGTCCTCGGGATGCTCGTCGAGATGCCGTTCGGCTTTGGCCACCAGGATCGCCATGTCGTTACCGGGATTTTCGAGGCGTGCCGAAAGCGGCTGCGACGGCAGCCCGGGCGTGCCGACCGTCAAATAAAGACAGAGCCCGATCGCCGGCAAAAGCAGAATGACGAAAGCCTGCGTCAGCCGGTTGCCGCCGGCAATGCGCGGAGCCTCTGCCGGCGCTACGACCGCGAGCAACCGGCGGCCGATCTCGGCGCGCGCATAGTCTGCCTCGCCGGCGCTGATCAGCCCGCCCGCCTCGTCGCGATCGAGTTCCAGAAGCTGGTCGCGATAAACGGCCTCCTCGCCGGCGCGCCTATCCGCAACCGCGTTTGCTCCGTGCAAAAGCGGATAGAGCAGAACAGCGCAAACGGCCGCCGTCAGAACGGCCACGAGAATCCAGAACAGCATATCGCCCCATTACTTGAACAGAGGCCGCATTCCAACAGCCAAAGGCGAAGTGACGAAGATTTGTGTCGTTTGGCCGCAATTCCGTCCCGCAAAAGCAGATGGGAATTGTTGACAATAGTTGTTAGTATCGCCCCACGGAACCCCTTCGATCGCGAGATACCCATGGCAAGCTTTGCGTTGAATGAACACTACGAAGCCTTCATCAAAAAGCAACTAGAAGGCGGACGCTACAACAACGCCAGCGAGGTGGTGAGGGCTGGCCTGCGCCTGCTGGAAGACTATGAAGAAATGCGCGAGCGCTGGCTGAGGGAGGAAGTGCCGACGCGCTACGAGCAACTGAAGCGCGACCCGTCACAGGCGGTTCTCCTTGAGGACGCCGTCGCCCGCTTCGAAGAGAAGCATCGCGCCGAACTGGCTAAAGCCAAATAAGCGTGGAATACCGGATCAAGCTCCACCAGCTTGCCGAAGCCGAGCTGGCCGGAATGTACGACGAAATCGCCGCGGCCGCCGGACCGGAAATCGCCAGTCACTATGTCGGCGGCATCTATGAACTGATCCGCGGCCTGAAGACCTTTGCCCAGCGCGGCACGGTGCGTGAGGGCGACATTCCGGGACTACGCATCATTGGCTATCGCCGCACCACTTCGATCGCATTCGTTGTCGACGGCGACGTGGTTACGGTCCTCGGCGTTTTCCGCCGTGGCAAGAATATTGTCCCGGAAGTTCTGCAGGAACGGTTTTAAGCCGATTCTGCGTTCAGCCCAGCGGTGTCCAGCTGCCGTCCGGGTTGCGGCAGGCGGCGCCGCGCGCCTGTCTGTCGCGGCCGTCGACGGTCACGGTGTGCGTGTATTGCCGGCAGTTCTGCGAGCCGACCTGATAGGGTGCGGCCGCGACCACCCTGCCGTTTACCCCGCGGCCGGACCAGACCACCGGCTGGCCGCCGGGAGCGGCTTCAAGCGCGCGATATTCCGCCTCCAGCGCCCGCTGCCGGTCGCTGTCGCTGAGGTCGAGGTCGATGCGCCCGATGATGCCGCCCTGCAAGCCGGTGATATAGGGGGTCGACGTCGGCTTGCCCGGCTTCAGCATGGCAAGGCTGGACCCGACGGGATTGTGCGTCGTCCCGCAGGCAGAAAGGGCAACGGCCGCCGCGAGCAAGGGGGCAATTGGACGTGAAATGCAAAAATTCATACAAACAAACCTGAATTTAGGTCAAAACTCAGATGCCGGAGCACAACCGGCCGGTGCCATCCCCATGACGCACCGCGCCTTTCTGGCATCATGCAGCGTCTCACGCAACATCCTTGCTGACGCCTGGAAGAATTAGACGCGCCTGGAGGCCGCCCCAGGGTCCGCGCGAAAGCTCCAGCCTGCCCTGATACTCACTGGTGATCTCGCTGACGATCGAGAGGCCGAGCCCGGTGCCGGGCTTGCTTTCGTCCAGCCGGCGGCCGCGTTTCAGCGCCTCGCGGATCTGATCCGGCTCGAGCCCCGGCCCGTCGTCGTCCACCACCAGCTCGACCCAGTACCGCCGCGCCGGATCGATGCCCTTGACATCCGGCGGCGCTTCGCTCGCCGTCACGCGCACCTTTTGAACTGCGAAGCGGGCGGCATTTTCGAGCAGGTTGCCGAGCGTTTCCTCCAGATCCTGCTGCTCCATCGCAAGTGCCAGACCGGGCGACACCGAGAGCTCGAACTCCTTGTCGGCGTTGAGGCGGCGCATCACGCGCACCAGCCGTTCGAGCGCGGGTTCGGCCTCGGTGCGGGCGAGCACGCTCTCGCGCTGGGCCGCGATCCGGGCGCGGTTCAGATAGGACTGCACCTGCCCCTGCATCGCTTCCGCCTGATTTTTCACAAGATCGCCGTGCGAGCGATCGAGCACGCGCGATTCGTTGAGCAGCACCGCGATCGGCGTCTTCAGGGAGTGGGCGAGGTTGCCGACCTGCATGCGGGCGCGTTCGATGATGCGGCGATTGCTGTCGATCAGCGCGTTGACCTCGTTGGCAAGCGGCAGGATCTCGCGGGGGAAATCGCCCTGCAGGCGTTCGCTGTCGCCGGCGCGGATGCGCTCCAGCGCCCCGCGTGCCTTGTCGAGCGGTTTGAGGCCGTAAAGAATGGCAAGGGCGTTGACGATGAGGCTGCCGACGCCGAAGCCGGCAAGCGCCAGATAGAGGCTGTGGGAGAAGGTGCGCACGTCGTCCTCGACAACCGCGACGTTGCCGGTCACGCGGAACCTTGCGGCGCGCCCGTCGGTGTCGAGCACGATCTCCGTCTCAGCCACGCGCACCCGGTTTCCGAAAGCGTCCGTGACGATATAGTAGCGCTCGTAATTCTTGTCGAAAGGCGCTTCCAGCACCGACAGTACAGGCAGGTTGGCGGCACCCAGCGACGGCGAGACGAGCGGAGATGCCGTGAAGGTGCCGAGCGGCTCGACCAGCCAGTACCAGCCGGTCTTCGGTTGTGCGAAGCGCAAATCGCCGAGCTGCGGGCTACCGGCAAGCGCGCCCTGATCGCCGATGGTGACGGAATTGACGACGTTGTAGAGCTGGGCGCGCAACAGATCCTGGAAGCCGCGCTCGGCACTTTTCTGATAGAGCGTCGAGATCACCAGCCCGATCGCCACCAACGCCACGGTAGACCACAGCGTGGTCAAGAGGAGTACGCGCGCGGTGAGCGACTTAATGCGCATTGCCGGGCGCTTGAATGCGGTAGCCGAGACCGCGCACCGTTTCGATGAGATCGACGCCCATCTTCTTGCGCAAACGTCCAACAAACACTTCGATCGTATTGGAATCGCGATCGAAATCCTGATCGTACATATGCTCGACCAGTTCCGTGCGCGACACCACCTCGCCCTTGTGATGCATGAGATAGGCAAGCAGGCGGTATTCGTGCGAGGTGAGCTTCAGCGGCTTGCCGTCGACCGTCGCCTTGGAACTCTTGGTGTCGAGGCGGACGGGGCCGCAGATGATTTCCGACGATGAGTGGCCCGCCGCACGGCGGATGAGCGCGCGGATACGCGCCAGCACTTCCTCGACATGGAATGGCTTTGCCACGTAGTCGTCGGCGCCGGCGTCGATGCCGGCGACCTTGTCGCTCCAGCGGTCACGCGCCGTCAGGATAAGGACCGGCATGCCGCGACCCGCCGACCGCCATTTTTCGAGCGCGGTAATGCCGTCCATCTCCGGCAGGCCGATGTCGAGAATGATCGCGTCGTAGGGTTCGGTCTCGCCAAGAAAATGGCCTTCCTCGCCGTCGAAGGCCACGTCCACCACATAGCCCGCTTCCTTCAGCGCATCGGCGAGCTGGCGGTTCAGATTGATGTCGTCTTCGACTACCAGAATGCGCATGATGATCCGCCTGTCCTATCCGCTTCGCTCAAGCCTTTCGGCCGTTCTACACTGGAAGCTTTTACATAGGAACCTTGACGGTGACTTTACGCGGCCGCTGGCCGTTGCCCTGGACAAGCACGGTGATGACGCAGGAATCGCCGGACGGCTGGGCCGAAAGCAATTGTCCCCCCGTCTTGGCGACGACCTCGGCTGCGGCCTCGCTGCAGTCGCCGTTCGCCCGCGCGACCAGCGTCGGCGTCGTGACCGGTAGCGTGGCCGTGCCGGCCATGATGGCGACGGCGGCTGCGACGCTCAAGGGAGATGCCATGCTCTAACTTCCACAGGGATATTCATTGTTGCGAAATATGTACTCAAACCCGCCTGAATGGCAAATGAATGCGTGGTGATCTTCCGCCGCCGGGAGGACGGCGGAAGGGCCCGGTTGGGGCTTCGCGTCAGCCCGGCTTGATCGCCGAATTTGCGGTGACGCGCCCATAGACCGCGACCAGGCTGCCGAGCGCGCCGGCGATCGATACGGCAGAATCGCCGATCGCCGACTGCTCGGCGATGCCGACATGGACACCGGCCAGTTGCGCCACCGAGGCGCCGAGCGCAAGCAGCGCGCCCCAGATCGTCTTCGACATGAACCATTGCTTTGCGTCTTCCATGACACACTCCTTTTTGCTGGAAGTTGATTTTCACAAGGCGACGACCGCCGTCGCGGCGATGCCGAGCGGCACGCGCTGGCCCATCTGGGCGATGCGCAACGAAAGCGCCGTCTGGGCTGAGCCGAAGTCGGCAAGTTCGTCGCCGGCCGAATAGACCCACGCCGCGGATGTGACCTCGACCTCGCGCACGACGGCAGCGCCGGCAAGCACTGCGATGCGATAGCGTTCGGTCGGCTCGTCGAGCGGAATGTCGGCGGCGATCCAATTGTCCGAATCGAGCCTTCCGCGCCGGATCCAGGCGAATTCGGCAGAACCATCCGCACGGCGCCGGCCGCGAAGGTGAACTGGCGACAGCGGCGTCTCCGCCCTGATGCCGCCGGCAAATGCAAGCGGCCCCGCCCGGCCGTCGCTTGCCGCCGCTTCGGCGATCCAGTTGAGGGTAAGGCCCATTTCGCTGCTCGCCAGGTTGAGCGGCCGGACCGCCTCGTCGAGAAAGACGATCGGCGCCCCGGCCGCACCACCGGCCGCCATCGCATCCTCCGTGCCTGCAAGCCCTCGCAGCAGCCCGGTCAGTCGCCAGCGACCGGCCGCGATCTCCTCGGCCTCGAGAAAAGCGCCGATTTCCCAGGTCCCGGCGGCAGAGCGAAGCGCAAAAGCGTTGCCGCCGTTCAGCACCGAGATCTTCGGTGCCGACGACAGCCCGCCGAAAGGCAAGTCGAGCTCCAGCAATTGAGCCCGGTCGAATCGGCCGCTGACGCCCGCGCCAAGCCCCGAGACCAGCGCACCGATCCGGGCCGGCCGGTCGAGGACGGAGCGGCTCGTATAGCCTTGCGTGGTCGGCGAGGCCGACAGCACGACGGAACGCCAGGGGCTCGCATAAACCGCGGCGCAGGCAAAGCTCGGCGCTTGCGCAGCTGACAGACGAGGCAGGTCCATCATCTCGATCAGCGGCGAAAAAACGCTGGAGGCCGCACTCACCGTCTTTCGGCCGCTCTCAGCGACCGCGACAGCGCCACCCGTCGCGCTTGCGAATTCGCGTGCCTCCACCTTGCGCGTGGCTCCATCCTCGATACGCGCCACGAGAAAGCGACCTTGCGGCCCCCTTTCGAAGAAAACCACGTCACCCGGCTGCAAGCCGATCGCGGTCGGCGGCAGCGAAAAGCTGACGGATCGGCGCGAGACGCGGTTGTCACGCAACAGCCCCTCGGCGGCGGCAAGGGCCGCCTCCTCCGGCAGGACGGCCACAAGATCGTAACGCAGCACGCGATTGGATGCCGAAGGAGCCCGACGCGACCGGGCGCTCGCCTGTTCGTAGTCGTTGTCAGGATCGGAAAAGGTCAGCATCGCTTCGGCGGCGAAATCGCTGTCGTGACCGCGCGTCTCGCGCCAGAGCGGCTCACCATCGAGATCGGCGAGCACCGGCAGCGGCATCGAAGGCCGGCTTGCCCGTGCACGGGAGCGGAAGCGCAAGAGACCGCCATCCTCGACGACGTCGATCTGGAAAACCTCGAGCAGCGGATCGATGAGGTTGCGGGCCGACATCACCTCTCCCTGCACGTAGCCCGCCATATCGCCACTCACTTCCGACACGTCGAAGTCGAAGAACTGTTGGTCGCGAAGGATGGCGGCGATGATGTCGGCGAGCGTTCCCGCGCCCAGGCGGCCGTTCAGCCAATGGCCGGTGCGCCAGTTGCCGCCGTCGCTCCAGGTTGCGGTGTCCTGCGGAAAGGCCGGATAGGGCCGCGCGTCCCAGGTCCAGACGAACATGCGGTCGGCATCCACCATGCCGGCCGGCGCGCCTGGGCCGCGCCAATGGTCATGATGCGCCTCCAGAAAGCGGCGCTGCATGGCATCGGCGCGCATGCCGTTCGAAAAGTGCGGCACAGCCGATTCCGCCGACTTCGGATCGACGAAGACGTTCGGCTGGTTGGCACCCTTGTCGATGGCCGGGCAGCCGAGTTCGGTAAACCAGATCGGCTTCGATCCGGGCACCCACGCCGTCGGTGTCGCGCGCTCCTTGCCGGCGACGCGCTCCTTGTGCGGGTTTGACCACCAGCTCGCGATATCCTTGTAGCGGAAGACCCAGGGTTTGCCGTTGAGCCCATCGGTGATCGGCGTCCGCCGCCGGCTTCGCCTGTCCTCGTCGCTCGCATAATACCAATCAAAGCCCTCGCCGCTGGCGATAGCCGCCGCCATGCCGGCGAGATCGTCGCTTAAGCGAAAACCGTCGGGATTGGGCGCCGAGAGGTCCTCGTCGCGCCAGTCGGCAAGCGGCATATAATTGTCGATGCCGATGGCATCGATCGCGGCAGAAGCCCATAGCGGATCGAGGTGGAAATAGACATCGCCGCTGCCGTCGGCGGGATGGTAGCCGAAATATTCGCTCCAATCGGCGCCATAGGTGATCCTCGTTGCCGGTCCGACGATGGTGCGCACGTCGGCCGCCAGAGCCGCGAGCGCCTGGACGAAAGGAAAGGCGCCGGCTGCATCACGGATCTGCGTCAGCCCCTTGAGTTCCGAGCCGATGATGAATCCGTCGACCCCGCCGGCGGCGGCGGCAAGATGCGCATAGTGCAGCACCAACCGGCGATAGCCCCCATCACCCCCGTGGCCGACGACCGACTGGCCATCGACGGCGAAATCGCTCGCCTTGGAGTTGCCGCAGAAGGCAGCGACCTCGGCCGCCGCAGCCGCGGTGCGATCCGTCGAGCCCGGCCTGCCGGCGGCCGGAAAACAGCTGATGCGCCCGCGCCAGGGATAGGCGGCCTGCTCCGCGCCGCCATAGGGATCGGTCAGCCCGCTGCCGGCCGGAATGTCCATCATCAGGAAGGGATAGAGGCAGACCTTCAAGCCCCTCGCCTTCAGGTCCGCGATCGCCTGGAAGACACTCGTGTCATCAGGTGTACCGCCATAAGCCGGCCCGCCGTTGCTGGTGCTGATGAGGTGAGCCCCCGCGCGCGGAATGCCGGAAACGGTCCACTGACTGCTTTCACCCCGGCGCGCCAACGTCTCGACGCCCGGCAGGATGCGGCACTGGCCGGCGCGCAGATCGGTGCCGAACCAGCTGACGACCAGCGCCACGCTCTGAAGACCGGGGCAGACAGCCATCAGCTCGTCGATCGCGGCCTGCCAGTCGGTCGTAGCCGTCAGCGCGTTGCGGTTCAGTGCCCGCGCGCGGCCGAGCCCGATCGCTTCCTTCACGGGCGACGAAGCATAGCCGTGCTCCGTCGCGCCGGGAATGAGCGTCACCGCGCGGATCTGGCTCTCCAGCCGTCCGACCGGCCGAAGGACCTCGAATTGCAGGAGCGGGATACGGTTGCCATAGGGATCGAGCGGCAAGCGCTCGAAGACGACATAGGCAAGGCCGCGATAGGCGGGCACGTTGCCCTCTCCCTGCTTGGCGGCGACCAAGGGATCTGGAAGCTGCGTCGCCGTGCCGACATGAACGCGCATCTCGACCTGCGAGAGGTCGAGTTCGCGACCGTCCGCCCAGACACGACGTACGCAGGCAATCGGCCCCTCGCACAGCCCGATCGCGATATTGGCGAAATAGCGGAACGTCTCCACTTTCGGCCCACTGCCCTTGCCGCCGGCGCGCTCGACGGTCGCCTCCTCCTCGAAACGCGTCGCCCATATCAGCGTGCCGCCGAGGCGGGCGCTACCATAGAGGCGGCTTACCGCCATGCCCTCGTCCGCGCCGGGAATGCGCGCCGTCGCGAGCCGCGCTCCGGAGATCGTGCGGCCGCCGTTGATCAGCGCGCGGTCTACCATGCTGCCAGCCAATGCGCCCGCCGCCTGACCGATGATCGCCCCCAACGGACCGAACACCGAACCGAGCGCGGCCCCTGCCGCCTGAAAGACAATGGTGGCCATGGAAATCCCGCTTGAATGGCAGCGCCAACAGCGCCATGCGGCGCATGACGTTACACTTGAAATTACGTGCTAAAATTGCATTAATTGAAACCAGGTTGAGAGCAGAAGCAGCCTGCGCCGCGCCAGCCGGCGCATCGGCGAGGATAGGCCGCGCCGACCGTGGCAACGGCCTTGCTCTCGATCATGGAGGTGATGTGATGTGGTTCTTGCCACTGAGCATTACGCTTAGCGTGAGGAAAACCCGGACGGGCTGGTCTGTCGCCGTCCGGGTCAGCTTCTAACTAAGCAAAACGGTGAGCGAGGATGCAACCTCGCTCACCACTCCAGAAATACCGCGACCGGCCTCATTTTTCAAGAGTTGCATTTTCTTGCGCGCTCACCCCTCAGGAAACCGGAATGCGCCTGCGACCTTCCGCCGTCAGGCCGGTACGAACGGCCAGCAAGAGTTTGCGCTTGAACTTACGTCTTTAAATTGCATTATCTGAAGCCAGGTTGAGAGCAGAAGCAGCCTGCACCGCGCCGGCCGGTGCATCGGCGAGGATAGGCCGCGCCGACCGTGGCAACGGCCTTGCTCTCGATCATGGAGGTGATGTGATGTGGTTCTTGCCACTGAGCATTACGCTTAGCGTGAGGAAAACCCGGACGGGCTGGTCTGTCGCCGTCCGGGTAAGCTTCCACTAAGCAAACGGTGAGCGAGGACGCAACCTCGCTCACCACTCCAGAAATACCCCTACCGGCCTCATTTTTCAAGAGTTGCATTTTCTTGCGCGCTCACCCGTCAGGAAACCCGAATGCGCCGGCGATCTTCCGCTGCCAGGCCGGCACGAGCGGCCAGCAAGAGTTTGCGCTTGAAATTACGTCTTTAAATTGCATTATCTGAAGCCAGGTTGAGAGCGAAGCAGCCTGCACCGCGCCAGCCGGTGCATCGGCGAGGATAGGCCGCGCCGACCGTGGCAAAGGCCTTGCTCTCGATCATGGAGGTGATGTGATGTGGTTCTTGCCACTGAGCATTACGCTTAGCGTGAGGAAAACCCGGACGGGCTGGTTTATCACCGTCCGGGTAAGCTTCATAGCGTAGTCAAACGGTGAGCGAGGACGCAACCTCGCTCACCACTCCAGAAATACCGCGACCGGCCTCATTTTTCAAGAGTTGCATTTTCTTGCGCACTCACCCGTCAGGAAACCGGAACGCGCCTGCGATCTTCCGCCGCCAGGCCGGCGCGAGCGGCGAGCGCACGACGGCCGACTGCTCGTAGGCGTGGATGAAGTGCTCACCGCCGCAGAAGATGCCCGCATGCTTGGCGACGCAATCCGGCCGCCAGCGGAAGAGCAAGAGATCACCGGGTCGCATCCGATCGGCCGGCAGCGCGGAACCGAAATGCCGATATGCGGCCCCGATCAGTCTCTCTTCGCCGTCGCGTTCCGCCCAATCCGTCGCGTAAGCCGCCGGGCGCTCCGGCTCCTCGCCGTAGAGTTCCCGCCAGATGCCGCGGACAAGCCCCAGACAGTCGCAGCCAACGCCTTTTGTCGCGCCCTGATGCCGATAGGGCGTGCCGATCCAGCTTTCCGCGATCGAAAGCACGCGAGCGCCGATATCCTTACTCATGAAAACAGCGGGCTCCCGTCATGGCGGCTGGTGCCGTCGGCGTAGCCGTAGGCGAAGTCCGCGCCCGGCATATGCGGGAAGCCGCGAAAATTCGAAGCGTTCGCGAACTTGGCGCGGCAGGTGGAAAAGGACTTGTCGCACCCCGCCGTCAGGGTGACCCGGTCACCGACCGCTGGCGCCTGCGCAAGCGGCAGCCACAGCGTTATCTCCACCAGGCCGGCCTCCACGGCACAGCTGTCGATATCGACGGCAAGTCCCGCGTTTTCACCGTCGAAGAAGCGCAATCGGCCTTCAGCGAAAAAGCCGGCGGCAGGGCTGACGGCGCCTGAGAGCCTGAGGCGCGTGCTGTTCGAAACGGCAGCCACGGTCGCCTCGGCGCGATATCGCGGCAGGGTGAGATCGACGCCGCAGCGCGCATCCCCAAGGGCGGCATCGCAGCGCCGGTTGTAGACGCGTCCCTGCGGCTCGGCGAGACGAGCGGCGAAACTGCGCAGCTCCGCCTCGAACTGCCCCGCCTGTCGGGTAACCTCGCCGATCTCCTGAACCTTCAGCAACAGATGCTGCTCCGGATCGGCCCAGTTGACGAGGTAGACCTCGACGCGCGCGCCGTCATAGCGCCCGGCGGCAAGATCCGCCTCGGTAATCGCCTCGTGCGAGAAGCCGCCCGCGACATTGCTGGTCGAGGCTGGCAATCCCGCGGCCTCTTCTCCATCGCTGGCGGCAAAGCCGCTTGCCGCCCAGTATTGCGTGGCCGCGACGGTGAGATCGTGGTCGTGCTCGGTAAAGCCGAGGGCCGCGCCGTCGCGCGTGACTACCCGCCAGCAAATGCAGAGTGTCGTGGCGGCGCCGCCAAGGTGCGCGGCGAGCGCGGATTGGATCGTTCTCACGGGACGATCTCCATCAGGGGAATGGAAGGAATGCGTCCGGCGCTGAAGGCGGAAAGGCTGATATCGATGCGGTCGGTGGCAAAACGCACCGGCACGTCGAATTCAAAGCCTGCGGTTATGACTTTGCCTGCCTTCGGCACGGCGGCAGGCACGAAGGTCACGCCGCCGGTCGCCGCGTCGCAGGAGAAGGCCGACGCCGGCTGGGCGTTGCCGTCGACAGCGACGGTCACCGTTCCTTCGAGGGGCTTGGCGATCGCGCGCGCGGCGCTTGCGCCGGCGTCGGCATAGGTCTTTGTCAGCTGGAATCGAGCGGTCGTGCCGTCGCCGACGCCGATGACCTGATCGAGCGGCGTTAGAGCGGCGCCCGGCCTGCCGGAGGTCCAGTCGACCGGATCGCGGAAGCGAAAGCCGTAGAGTTCGCCGCTCCGCGCCTCGAAAAACGCCAGCACGTCGTAGAGGTCCGCGACCGAGCGGATGCCGGAGCCTGCGTCATAGAGGCGCCGCGCATCCCGCCAGCGGCTGTTGCGGCTCTCGCGCCCGTTCGAGAGATTGACGATATCGGTGCGCCGCACCGGACCGCCGCTGGTCGAAAGCGAAAGGCGGAGCGGAAAACGCACCTCGTGGAAACCGGAGGTCATGGCCATCCCTTAAAGACTGCGCTGGCCGCGCATCGCCGTGCGCGCCAGCATCGCTGAAATCTGCGCTTCGCTCTTCTGGAAGCTCTGCGCGTCGGCGGCGGTCACGTTGAATACGATCTGCGTCTTGCCGCCGCCCGCCGCAGCCACGCCGAGCGAACCGTCGGAGCCGCGCCTCAGCGGCAGGATCGCCTCCGTGCCCGCCTCGCCCATCAGCCCGGTATTGCCGCCCATCGGGAAGTAGGTGGGCGCGGATACCACGCCGCCATCGGCAAAGGCCGTCACCCTCCCCGGCACGCCGCCATTGGCGAAGGCGAAGGTCTTGCCCAGGCTGCCGACGAGATCACCCATCACCCCACCGAGCGCGGTCTCCAACGGCTTCATGCCCGCCGACAAGGCAATGTCGACCAGGCGGTTACCGAGACCGCGCAGAACCGTGTCCAGGCTTTTGCCGCCGGCGGTCGCCGATGCCAGCGCCCCCGTTAGCGCCGCTCCGAACGAACGGGAGCGGCTGTCGAGATCGTCGAGCGTCTTCTTCAAGCTGTCCGCCTGCTCCGAGGCTGCGGAAAGGTCGCTATCGTCGCTGTCCATGCGGAACCCTTCTGAAAATGGCGAGGGAACAAGGCCGGGCGGTCACCGATCGGGAAACCGTTCCATCAGCCGCGAAAGCGCTGCGCGATCGAAGCCTGCGGCGCGGTCGCCAAGGCCGCCCGCCGCGGCGTGGAACTCGATCGGCGTCATCGCCCAGAATGCATCGGGAGGAAGCCGCAGCAGGCAGAGGCCGACATGCAGCGCGCGGCGCCAGGGGAAGGCGGCGGGCGCCGCCCGCTCGCTGCCGTCATGTCCGCTGCCCGCTGCGGCTAGAGAGGGTCCGGGGCAAGATCGGCCCCGTCCCCCAGGAAGGTTGCAGCAAGCAAATCGCGGACGAGTGCTGCAAAGCCCGCAATCCCGCCCTCGATGCTGACCGCCGCGACCTCGTCATCGGAAAACACATTGCCGCCGCCGCGAAGCCCGGCGGCGATGATGCGGATCATGTCGGCCGCCTTCAGCCGGCCTGCGGAAAAACGCGCCGCGAGCCCGGCCAGATCTTCCGCCGCGAAGGCCGTCTCCAACTCCGCCAGCGCGCCGAGCGTCAGGCAAAGGACGCGCCGCTCGCCGTCGATCACGGCCTCCACCTCGCCGCGCCGGCGGTTGGCGCGCTGGCCGCTCAAAGCCGTCCGCATCAGGCCGCCACGAAGCTGATCGCGCCGGCGGATTCGAGCGCGATATCGAACGTCACCTCGCCGTTGTGCTCGCCGGAATATTCGAGCGCCGTCACCTGAAACGGCCCGCCCACCGTGCCGAAATCCGGCACCACGACCTGCCAGGAAAGGATGGTGCCGTTGAAGAAGGCGCTGCGGATGAGCCCGTCCGACGTCTGGTCCTTGAAGAGACCGGAGCCGGAAAGGGAAGCGCGTTGAACGCCCGCACCGCCGAGCAGCTCGCGCCAGCGCCCGACGCTCTCGGCATCGGTGACGTCGACGGTTTCCGCATTGAACGAAAGCCGCCGCGACCGCAGTCCCGCCACCGTCGCATATGCGCTGCCGTTGGAGATCTTGAGGAGCAGATCCTTGCCCTTTTGCGCCACCATGGCGTGGTCCTTTCGATGAACGCGCCTCGACGGGCGCGATGTCTATTGGGGAAATTGGCGGGTTCAACCACACCGGGTGACTGCTAACCGGGACTACCGTCGTGCGCTTCTTCTCGGCACGCGACCAACGCCTGCAAATCGGATGGGCTGGCGCTCGCGAGGCTCTCGTCTTGACTGTATCGCAGATGAGATACATATTCCCCACGCGATCGGATGGCGCTTAGACCTCCGGAAATTACGTGATCGTGGAAGGACAATAAAATGGCCGCGACAAAAATGCTTCACGTTCGGGTCGACGACGACATTCGTGAAGATGCAGTTGCCGTTCTCGATTCGCTGGGTCTCACGATGTCGGAAGCGGTTCGCATTTTCCTTCATCGGGTCGTCGCCAGCCAGGGCCTTCCGCTTGAACTGAAGGTTCCCAATGAAAAGACCCGCGCGGCCCTCTTGGAAGCCCGACAGATCAGGAAGGCTCGTAAGGCGCGTTTTGCCACACCCGAAGAACTCTTTATTGATCTCAACGGCGAGTAGAGTTCATATCGAAGATCCCCGCGGGTGACCACGTGAAAAAAGAAAGTGCCGCCCGACGGGCCTCGCTCCCAAGAGCTTCTGACTACACCAAGGAGTTCAAGAAAGATTGGGAGCGCTACAACAAAGCTGGGAAGGTGGATATGAACCGCGCCATCGAGTTGATGGCGCTGATTATATTCAAGAAGCCGCTCGGCGCGGAATGGTCCGATCACGAGCTATCTGGCAAGGAGTGGAAAGGCGCACGGGAAGCGCATATCGGGGGCGACTTTCTCCTTGTTTACGACTGCGACGACGAGTTCGTCGAATTTGTCAGGCTCGGAACACATTCGGAATTGTTTGGCCGGTGACGGCAGTAACGCGCGGGCGCACGGCCATCTTCGCATCCTTATAAAGCGCCGCCGCAAAGCGCAGCGCGGCCGGCTTCGACCGCGCTTGCATGAAACGCCTGATGGCGTCAGATCATAGCGGCAGCGGCTTGCCCGCCTGTTCGCTGATCATGTATTCGGCATACCACTCCGGCCAGTTCTCGTCGCGTCCGCCGCCGGTCCGTTTCTCGTGCTCGCCATGCGCGGTCTCCGCGCGCCGCAGCGCGGACGCGAGATCCGCCTGCGAGGCGAAGGTCGTGTCGTCGGCATCGATGCGTCCGGGGAGCCGCTCGGTCACCTCCTGGAACAGCCAGCCGTTGCCGTCCGGATCGTTGAACGAGGCGTAGGAGCGGTAGCTGCGCTTGTCGGGATCGGGGCCGCGAACCCTCGTCCGTCCGAACAGGAAAGGCTCATCCGGCCCGGTGAAGACACCGCCGGCATCGTGAAAAATCTCACTGACCGAAACGCCGCGGCCAACGAGGTCGTCGCGGGCCGCCTTGACGTCGGAGACGATCAGGTAGAGCCCTTGAGCGGAGCCCGGCGCCGCCGCGGTGACGTTCTTGCCGAAGATGACCGAGCAGCCGGAGCCCGGTGGCGTGAACTGGATCACCCGGTAGTCGTCGCCGGAGGCGAAATCGGCATCGAGCCTCCACCCCAGACCGTCGTAAAAACTCTTGGCGCGGTCGACGTCGGAAACGGGGACCACGACCACCTCAAACTTCATGTCGACCTTTTTCGCGTGCGCGGGTCCATTTGCCGTTTCGCTGTGTTCAGAACTGCTCATGTCGACCTCCTTGGGGTTGATGCCTTGAGAGCGGCAGCACGCCTAGAGACGCGCGGATCACAGCACGGCGCACACTTGAATTGAATTGCACAAAGGTATTGGTGCGCCACCTTCGTCGTGGCCGGTCCCGATTTGCCTCGATCGTGATCGAGGAGCGGCATGAGACTACCAGATCGCCTGATCCCTCGCAGCCCCGAACCGCATCTCAGCGCAAAGCGCTTCGGTGCTCGATTTACCCCGTTGGCTCCGTCACGGCCCGAAACCGCATCTCGGCACAAAAGAGACGGGCCTTCGCCTCCTGGCGTGTCTTCGTCGAAACATGCCTGAGGTTGACCAGGGCATGGGCGTCGAGCGTCAGCGGCGCGTCGTGCAGCAGGCCTATGATGAGGGCGGCGATCTCCTCAGCCTGACGCCGGCCGGCACTGTCCGACCAGACCTCCAGCACCAGCACATGTTCTTCGCCTGGTTCTGTCGCGGTCGAATAGTCCGTGGTGGTCGTTTCGCCGACGACGACAGCCGGCAGATGTTTGCCGGCGACGATCCGGTCGCGCATGCCGCCCGCGCCGATCAGCGCGCCGAGGGCGGTATCGTTGGAAAGCGCTGTCTGAACAGACTTGAGCAAGGCGTTGGCGGCGCTGATCATTTTCGTTCCACTTTCGAGTCTTTGGAAGCCGTCTGCCCGCCCGGGTGCAGCAATTGCGCCAGCAGTCGTGCAAGATCCGGCAAGGTGATCCGCGTCAGCGCGCTCACAGGTTTTTCTCCTCGCAATGGCAGATGAGATAGCGGCGGCTCTCGTCGGGGTCCTCGAGCGCGCCGACGAGAAACAGGCGTGCGCCCTTGCGCAGGCGCATGCCGGCGGTAATGTCGGTACGCCAGCGCAGCCAGATACGATGCGTTCGCGTGAACGTCTCGCTGCCGGCCATCACCTCGATCGCCACGGCCACAGGCTCGACCAGCGCCCAGGCGCTAGCGCGCTCCTCGAAGGCGATGCTCGCCCCGCCCTGACCGTCCGGCGTTGCCACCGGCGCCTCCAGCGCGAGCCGTGCCGTCATCCGGCCGGGGTCGAAGAACGTGGAGCGCATCTCAAAGGCTCCGCATCAGGTAGGGCGCGATCAGCCGATCGTATCCCGGCGGGATCAGCGCGGGCTGTTCGTCCGGCGAAACGACGCCGCGGCAGGTAAACATCTGCGCCACATGGGTCAGCATCGCCCGCTTCAGCGTGTCGGGGACATCGGCCCCCGAGGCGCCGAAGCCGGCGGTGAATTCCACCTCGATGCCGTTGATCCCCCGGCCCGGCGCGACGGGCGCCGCCAGCATCAGCCGCGCCGGCCGCCTCTGCCCGTCGAGAAGAAGACCTGCGAGCGAGACGGCCGCGGCATTTCCAGCGGCGTCGTAAACCGTCACCTTTTCAATGGATTGCACGGGACCTTTGCAAATCTGAGTCACGCCGTCTTCACAGATTGAATCAAGCAGGAGCCGCCAGCGCTGAGTGATCAGGCAGAGCCCGGTCGTCCGCTCCAGGTGCTCGCGGGCGACGCGGATGAGCCCGCCGACAAGCTCGTCCTCATCGGCCGCGTCGAGGCGCAGATGCGCCCGCGCCTCGGCAACCGCCAGCGTCTCCGCTTTCGGCGGGGTGGTCGGAATGTAGGTCATGGGGGTCCTCGGGGGTGGGACGGAGGGCGAGACGGATGGCGGGGCGAAAGCGTCTATTCGCTACTCGCTACAGACTGCTGATGAACCCGCCTCTTCCGTCATGCTCGGGCCTGTCCCGAGCATCTGCAACGGTTGATTTCATTGCGACGCGGCAGATCCTCGGCACAAGGCCGAGGATGACGTCGCGGGTGGTCTCGCCTCCCATCCCTCCATCAGCTCGCCGCGAACTTGACGAGCTTGATTGCCTCGAAATTCTGCACGCCGCCGCCGACGCGCTTGGTGGTGTAGAAGAGCACGTAGGGTTTGGCCGAATAGGGGTCGCGCAGGATGCGAACGCCCGTGCGGTCGACCACCAGATATCCGGCGCGGAAATTGCCGAAGGCGATGGCAAAGCTGTTGGCGGCGATATCAGGCATGTCCTCGGCCTCGGCGACCGGAAAGCCCATCAGCGAGGCCGGCTGGCCGGGGGCGGACGGCGGCCGCCAGAGGTAGTTGCCGTCGGCATCCTTGAACTTGCGGATCGACGCCTGCGTGCGGCGGTTCATCAGGAAGGTGCCGTTCTGGCGATGCCCGGCCTTCAGCGCGTAGACGGTGTCGACGAGGACGTCGGACGGGCTCGACGCGGCGAATGCGCCGGCGACACCCGTCGCGATATAGCCGATATTGCCCCAACTCCAGGACGGATCGGCCACCGCCGTATAGGCCAGGATCCCCTTCGGCTTGCTGGTTCCGTCGCCGGAGGTGAAGGCGGCGCCTTCCTGCTCGGCAAAGACGATGTCGACCTCGCTCGAAATCCAGGCGTCGATATCGACGGCGGCGTCGTCGAGCAGCGCCTGGGTCGCCGCCGGCATGGCGTAGAGTTCCATGGTCGGGAAGGAGAGCTCGGCAAGCTGCGGCGAATTGGTCTGCGGCCGCGCGGCCGTCTCGGCGACCCAGCCGGTGGCAAGGCCTGATGTCAGGAACGGCTTTTTCAACACGGCGGCCGAGACCTGGCGCACGGTCGCAAGCGCGCGGATGGGCGAGACGACCGAAAGCCGGCGGCCGATCTCGCTATCGGTTTCCGGCGGCACCACATAACCGCCGTCCGCGCCGGAGCCGACGGAAAGCGCCTTGGCCTCAAGTTCGCGAAGCCCCGCCTCGTCGCCGCGGCGCACGTAGGCCTCGAAGGCCGCCTTGTGCTCGGCAGCCTCCGGCAAGGTGCCGGCGGCACGGCCAAGCGGCGGGCGCGCCCGCTTCAGCGCCATCTGGTCGAGCACGCGCTTCTGTTCGTCGACGGCGCGGTTGATGCGGTCGACCTTGTCGCGGGTGACGACATCGGCGGTCATCTTGCTTTCGATTTCCTCGAGCCTCCGGTCGTTCGCCTCCTTGAAGGCCTCGAAGGCCCCCATGAAGTCGTCGAAGGCGGCGGTCATGGTTTCCGGCATGGCCTTGTTTTCCGGCGCGGCAGAAGCGGTATCATCGGTCATCGCATCATCCTTGTTTGAAGGTCTCGGTCATCAGCATTTTGGCTGCCCGCCGCATCGAGCGGACGAGTTCGGTTTCCCGGTCGCGGAACCAGCGCGCATCCTTGACGTTCTGGACGCGCGCCAAGGGCTGCATCGGGAAGGTCACGACGGAAATTTCCCAAAGATCGGCCTCGAGGATGCGCCGGACGCCGGACTTGGCGTCGGTGCGGGCCCGAACGGTGCGAAAGCCGATCGACAGCCCGTCGAGGGCCGCATTCTTCAGGAGCTGGTGCACCTCGCGGGCGCGGGCCACGCCGTCGGCCAGCACGCCCTCGACATAGAGCCCGCGCTGATCCTCGCGGATCGTCGTCCAAGCGCCGATCGGTTCTGACGGATCGTGCTGGAAGAGCATGCGCACGCCCTCCGCCCCGCGCTCGGCGAGCGACTTTCGAAAGGCGCCACGCTCGATGGTGTCCTTGCCGAGATCGACCGCGCCGAAAACGCTGGCATAGCCGGAAAATGAGCCGTCGCGGCGAAGCCCCCTCAATTCGAGGCTGGCGAACTTGCGGCTGTCGGGCCCCGTTTTCGCGGGCATGGAAAATCGCGCCTCGGCGCGGGCAGAGGTCATGGGATGCTCCTGGGATGGATTGTGATTAGAAGCTAGCGGGCGAGCCGCCCGGCAAGGCGCGCGAGCACACCGAGCCCCCACCAGGCGCAGAGGCTGGCGGCAGCCGAACCGGATAGCATCGTCTCGGAAGCCGACAGCACGCCGGAAAGGTCTAGCCGCTGCGCAAGCCAGGCACCCGCCGGCCCGCCGAAGGTCATGCCGCAGGCAAGCCCGGTGAAGAAGCGGCCCGCCGCTTCGCGACGGCTCCTAGGCAAAAGGTAGATCAGCGAGACCGCGGCCCCTGCCGCTGCCCCCACCGCCCGCTCGACCCACAGGCCGGCAGCGCTCGAAATATCGGCCATTGTTGAGCCCTTGTGGTGATCGGGTTTTTTATCGGTGCGAGCCGCCTTGCCGCCATCTAAGTGGACGAAAGGCTTTTCTCGGAATCATTTGAATCTCTTGCGGCGCGCCGTTGATAGATTGAGCGAGGGACTTCAGATGTTGGGCCCAAGGGCGCAGCCGCTTGCTCTTTCCGGCAGCCCTTTTCCTGGACTTGCTACGCCGCCTGACGTTCTGCCCATTGCCTCGCCATCAATACCCGACCGCCTGCCGCTTTTCCTCGTCGGTCAGGAAGTCCGCGTTGCCGACCCGCGCCCAGAGTTCGCTGCGTTCGGCGGCGAGGCCTGCGATCTGGTCGAGGTCGGGGGCAAGCCGCAGCGTCTCTCCGTAAGCGTCCGAAAGCCAGCCGGAAAAGGCGCTCGCGGTTCGGTTAAGCAGGGGGAGCACGGTCAGCCTATAGAAGGCACGGTTGGCTTCCTGGTAGTTGGCGTAGGTGTTGTCGCCGGGTATGCCGAGCAGCATCGGCGGCACGCCGAAGGCGAGCGCGATGTCGCGGGCCGCCCCGTTCCTCGCCTCCACGAAATCCATGTCCTTCGGCGAGAGCCCCATCGATTTCCAGTCCAGCCCGCCCTCCAGAAGCAGCGGCCGGCCGGCGCGCATCGGGCCGGAATAGCCCTCGTCCAGTTCCTGCTTCAGCCGCTGATACTGGTCGGGCGAAAGATTGCCGCCCTCCTTCGGTTGGTAGACGAGCGCGCCCGAGGGGCGTGCCGAGTTGTCGAGCAGCGCCTTGTTCCAGGTCGCCGAGGCATTGTGCAGGTCGAGCGCGACCTGGGCGGCACCCAGCGGCGGAAAGCCGAGATGGTCGTCGAGCGGATGGAAGAGCCGCAGGTGCAGGAGGCCGAGCCCTTCGCCATCCACGGCGAACCGTCGAAGCGAGCCACCGACGCGGTAATCATAGGCCTCCGGCCAACCGTCGCGGCCCTCGACGATGCCGATGCGATCGGGCCTCAGCAGGTGAAGTTCGCGCAGATCGCCGCCGACGGAAATCGGCTCGACATAGGCATTGCCTGATAGCAGCAGGTGACCATAGAGCGCCTCGAAGAAGCTCGGCCCGTCCACGCGGGCGTTGGGTCGGGCGATCAGTGCGAGAAGCGGATGGGTGGGCACTTCCCTCTCGCCGGCATAGAGCAGCCAGACGACGGAGGCCGCCGCTTCCGAGACCAGCCGTACGGCGCGATGCGCCACCGGGTTCTTCATGAAACCCTCGCGCGACAGCGCCGCATAGGAGCGGCCGGTCCAGTGCGCGCGGCCTTCGGCCGACAGCGTCACGATGCCGGAGGCCTTGGCTTCGGGCACAACGAGGCGGCCCGCCGCGGCATTCCGCGGCCGGAGAAAAGGGATCTTCATCGGGTTGTTCCTGTTTTTGCGTAGGGCAGCGCGGCGCTCAGTCGAGCGCTTGGCCCGCCTGCCCTAACCGTTTCAGCAGGCAGCGGCGGCGCACTACGAAACTTGCAGCGGCGTGCGGGTTGCCCGCTCCGTTTCGTAGTCGGCGGCGATCCGCATCTCGCGCAGCGGGCGGACGCGGTCGATCGACGCCTGGTAGAGCGGGTGGGCCTTGTAGGCGGCAAGTGCCGCCTCGTCGTCGAACTCGCCGTAGACGACGAAATCGACCTCGCTGCCGAGCGGATCGGTCTTCAGATTGGTGCCGATCTCGATCAGCCGCGCATGGGGGTTCTCCGTCAAAATCGACAGGCCGGCGCGAACCTCGTCAAGATCGGCGCGGTCGGGCACGGTGAAGAAAACGATGTGGCGGATCACGCGGACACTCCCGGGGTCAAGACTGCGCCCTGCGGGTCATTCATAACCCGCAATGGACGCAGCAGCTGTCGATCGGCGCAGGTCGTGCGCGGCCCCGCCCTAGCACGCGGCTCGTTCGCGTTCAACGGATGCCTCAGGCGGCAAGATCGATCGCCATCTCCACCGTGATCCGCTCCCACGGCACGAAAATGACGCCCTTGTCCGTTCGTTCGATGAGACCGGTGTCGATCAGCGCGTGAACATCCGCATGGACGCCGCGATAGTCTCGCTTGAGCAGCCCTGCCAGATGCCGGATCGACGTGCCGCCCTCGGCACGCAGCCGGCGCAGTAGCTGCCAGCGGTTCGCCGTCAACACCTTCAGCAGCACTTCCATGGTCTCGAAGGCGATGATGCCGCGCTCGTCGCCCATATCGCCGCCCTCGACTTTGCGCGCCGCCGCGTGAGCGCCCGCAAAGAAATCGTCGAGCCCAGCCACGTGCAGACTGACTTCCATCATCCTATCTCCTGCTACGGTTTGGTGCGGCCATCCTGTTCGATCTCACGCCGCACGTCCGTTTCGAAATCACTCAAGAGCTTGGCCAGGCTATCGAACCGATAGCGTTCCTTGCTATCCCGATAGTGCCGGTGATCGCCTTTGCCAGCCTCGTTGTCATAGGCGATGATGCGCTCGCCGACGCGACCATAGAAAAGCGAATACTTCAGCCCATGCGGCCGTTCGCTGTTTGCGAATGGGAGCCGCCAGACACGTATCTGGACAATGGCGCCATCGGCCATGACGAGCTTTCGACTAATGATCAACGTCGCTGGCGGCATATATGCTCTCTATAACATATGTCGCCAACAACATCAAATCCCGACTGCCGCGTCAAGCCGGGAAATCGCCCGTCAGGTCGTATAGCTGATCGCCGCGTAATAGGCCTTGGCGTCGGCTGCGGTCGGGGCGCCGTTTTGGCCGGGATTGACGATCCGGCGGGCGCCTACCCAGTCCGCGGTGGTCGGGCTGAAGTAGTTCGACAGGCTCCTGCCGGTGAAGGTGCCGTTGATCATGCCGTCGAATAGGATTTGGACCGCCTTGGCCGGCTCGAGCGCCTTGTCGGGCGTGGTGACGATGCCGTATCTCGCATAGTTGTTCCTGCCGGTGATCTGCGCCAGTCCCCGCCCCCGGTAGTGCCAGCCGTCGCCGCTCGTTTCGTTGCCGTTTCCAATCTTGTTGGCATAGGCGCGGTTGGCGATCCGCTCAGGCTGATGCGCGTAGTCTGCGGCCTGCGCAACGTTGAAGCGCCCAGGGAAGACTTGCCGTAGCCGTTGCGCGCTGTAGTTCAGGTTTTCCGAAACCGGCTGCATCGCCGGGCCCGCCTCGCGATGCGCCGTTGCCAGGATATAGGCGAGCCACCGGTCGTCGGACGCGGCATGATGTGTCTCCCACTCGTCGAGAATTGCCTCGTGCCCGTCGACAGCCGGTTGGCTGACGCCGTTCGGATAAAGCCGGTCATGCAGATGGTCGAAGAAGAAGTCGCGGTTGATCCTTGTCATGACACCCTCCGTTGCGCTTTGATCCGCTCCTCAAGGAAGGCACAGCAGGGCCCATGCGCGCGGCGCTTCGGCCTCGCACATTCGTTATCCCATCCCGTATCTCGGGATCCCGCCATCACGCTTCAGGGAGCGAAGGCAGTTAATCATACTTTACTTTAACTTGCATTACTGTATTTATACAACCAACATCAACCTGCCGCTGCCATTTTTGCGGCTGGCGGCAGAGGCGCCGGCTAGAGGCACCGGCGGTTCCCCACAATTTAATCGATTAAAGAATATTTTAATCGTTTAAAATATTTAAGCCACTGATTTACAAATCTTTTACGTTGTGGAAGATGATGGCAGTCATCGCATTGAAGGGAGGAGCCGCAATTGCAGACGACAACCGCCACCCAGTCCACTATCCCCCAGCATGTCCTGGACCGCATCGAAAGCGAATGGCGCCAGATGGGCGAACGCCGGGACGAGGCCCAGAAGCCCAGCCTGCCGACGCCGCGCCGCTAGACCCATTCCAGAAAAAGCGTGAAACGGTTTTTCGTCCGGAATTGCGTGAAAACAAACAGGTAGAAGCTGCCTTAAGGACCGGACCCGGATTCCGGTTCTTTCGGCGCGACTGAAACAATGGTGCCGGATAATCATCCTCCGGCATCCGGAGCGATAACTCAGCTCTCAGACGCCGCGTACCCGCGGCTCCGCCGCTGCGTCGATCACCAGCGCCGTCAGCGCCCAGACCAGTGCATCCAGCCGGTCCGGCGAGCGTCCCGCCGACAGCCCGTCGGGGCCGAAATCGCACATCTGATCTTCCAGCGCCGCAAACCGCCCGGCATGGGCGACCCGCCCCTGTTCGTAGAGTGCCGCCACCGGCTCGGCGCGCAGAAACTTGCCGCGCGTGGCGCGAACGGTCGAAACCGGCAGGTTCGCATCGATGCTTCTAAGCATCGCCGTCACCATGTCGCCGCCCTGGTTGATTTCGGCAACCACACGGTCGGCATCGAAGCGGCGGTAGGCCCGCACCACGGCGGTCGCCCAGGCGGCCGGACTTGCGCCCTCGACCGAGCAGTCGGCAAGCACGATCGCCCGCCCCGACGTTTCAAGCCCGGCGACGACGATGCCGCAGCAGGAGCTGGCACCGGAGGCGGCGGGAGGATCGACGGCGACCACGATGCGCCGGAGCGCGCCGGTAAACCGCACGGTCGCCGCCTCGATCGCCGCCCGCTGCCAGAGCGCGTCCTCGCGATCCGCAATCAGCTCGCCGTCGAGTTCCTGCCGTCCAAGCCGGCTGCCGCCATAGCGCAGCGCCAGCGCATCGAGGAAACCCGGCGCGAGGTTGCGAGCGTTGGCGGCCGTCGGCATGCGTGTCAGCCGCGTGCCGGCATCCGCCATCAGCCGTTTCAGGAGCGGCACCGGCCGGGGCGTGGTCGTTATCAGCTGGCGCGGCCAAACCCCGAGCCTGAGGCCGAACTGCAGCATGTCGAACGTATCCTCCGCATGCCGCCACTTGGCGAGCTCGTCGCACCAGGCGAAATGGAACTGCGGCCCGCGCAGGCTTTCGGGATCCTCCGACGAGTAGATCTGCGCCACCGCGCCGTTCGGCCAGACGAGCCGGCGCCGCGAAATCTCGAACTCCGGCCGAAAACGTCTGGCGATCCGGCATATCCCGGAAACGCCGTCGATCATCACTTCGCGGGCATCGCCCAGCGTCTCGGCGATGAGCGCGATGCGCAGATCCGAACGCTCACCGGCGTCGGCCGCGAGCGCCTGCACCCATTCGGCACCCGCCCGCGTCTTGCCCGAGCCGCGCCCTCCAAGGACCAGCCAGGTGCGCCAGTCGCCATTCGGCGGCTTCTGGTCGAGGCGGCCGCAAAACTGCCACTCCGCACCCATCCGCCCATAATCGGCGCCCTCGCCTGTGGCGGCAACGCTCTCGACAAACCCTTCGTCATCGATCGGCGGCGGCGTTTCCGATGGTGCGGCGGCGGCGGGCGGTTGTTCCAACGCGCCGGTCCCCGTCGACACGGCCCGCGAAAGGATCGACGCCACTGGGTCGTCATTCATGATCTGCTGGTAGGCTCCCTCATGGTCCCGGTCGATCGCCTGCAGCGCCATCCGGTGGAGGGCCGCAAGCCGGCTGCGCTCGGCCAGGAGTTGCCGGTGCGCCTTCTTCTCGATCCGGCGCGCCGTCCGGCCCAGCGCTTTGGCTGGCCGCACGTCCGGTGTCGGCGGGCGGATCGCCGTTTCGCTTCCACTCTTCATGGAGAGCACGGCCGATTTCTTCGGCGCGGGCCTCGATCTGGCGCATGAAGTGTTCCTTGGCTTTTTCGTAGGCGGGGGTTTGCGCATGACGCTCGGCCTCGAGTTCGCGGTCGCGGGTGAGCTGTCGCTGCAGGCTATCGACCTTCTCCAGCGTCCGCACGATCAGGGACATCGCGTCGGTCGCGGCCTTCACGTCGGCACGGGCAAGCTTTGCCGCCGCCTCGTCGCCGTCGATGGCGCCAAGCGCCTCGGCAGCGCCGCGGAGCTTGCGGAAATAGTCGAACTGGTCGCGCATCTCGCGCGTCATGTCGTTGAGCAGAAGCCTGAGATCCTCGCGCGGCTGTTCCGCCGATTTCGTCTCGATCACCGCCCGCGTCGCCTGGCGCCGGACCCGCTCGGCGTCCCACGCCTCCGCCCCGCTCTCCGGCTGGTGATCGCCCACAGGCGGCCAGATCCCGAACAATGTCGGGTCGAACGAGGTAAGATCGGTCATGACGTGATCCCGCGTGCCGGCGACGCCTGCGCCTCAGCGCCGGGCGGGGTCAAACCACCGCCGCGCCAAGGCCCGCCAAAGCCGCTTCAAATGAGAGAGTTCATCGAATGGCGAACCGCCCCGCGGCCGCAACTTTCCGACTATGCCATAACCCTATCAAACCACCGTAACGCCGTCAAGGATTATTTTCCTATTTCATGCTATTTCTTTCGGATTAATACATTCATTCCGGGCACTGCAAGGCGCAATCCTTACGTATGATTGTGGGAGTTTTGGGCGCGGACTATAGTCTGCGCGCTCCGATCATATCCGGGAGATCGCCATGGACCCCTTGAAATTCGGGCTTGCGGCAGCCGTTGCCGCGTGCGCCCTATTTGCCGCCGGTGCGGCGTATTCGGCCGAAAGCACGGTTGCGCGCGGCAAGTATCTGGTGCAGTTCGGCGGCTGCAACGACTGTCATACGCCCGGCTATTTCCTCGGCAAGCCTGACATGTCGCGCTTTCTCGGCGGCTCCGACGTCGGCTTCCGCATTCCGCCCGGCAGCTTCGTCGGTCCCAACCTGACGCCGGACAAGGAGACCGGGCTCGGCGCGTGGACGACGGAAGAGATGGTGACCGCCCTCACCAAGGGAACGCGGCCCGACGGCCGGATGCTCGCCGACATCATGCCGTGGCGGGCGTTCGCGCAACTGACGCCGGCCGACGCCAAGTCGATCGCGATCTACCTGAAGTCGCTGCCGCCGGTAAAACACAAGGTTTCCGGACCGCTCGGGCCAAAGGATAAGCCCGATTTTCCAGTCCTGACGGTGGTGATGCCATGACATTGGCGACCCGCGTTGCCCTGCTGATCACTGCGGTCGCCATTGCCGCGCCGGCCGCCGCGCAGCAGCCGACACAGGCGCAAAGAGACGCGATCAAATCCGCTTGCCGGAGCGATTTCATGGCGCAGTGCTCCGGCGTGCAGCCGGGCGGACAGGCGGCCCTTTCCTGCCTGCAACAGCATAGCGCCTCGCTCTCGCAGCCCTGCCAGCAGGCTGTCGGCGCACTCTCACCTGCGGGTTCAGCCAAGGCGCCGTCTGGCAGCGCCGGAACCAAGACCCCAGCCACGGCGACGGCACCGGCTACGCCTGCCACACCGGCCGCGCCGGCTGCGACTGGGGCGATGCCGACCTTCACGCCGCGCCAGGAACTCTCCATTCTGCGCGAGACCTGCGGCCCTAGCTTCCAGGCCTTTTGCAGCGGCGTACCGCTCGGCGGCGGCAGGGGAATTGCCTGCCTGCGCCAGAACATGGCAAGGCTCTCGCCCGACTGCAAAAAGGTACTGAGCTCGGGACTTTAAGCAATGGGATTATTTTCTTATCGTTCCCGCAAATACCCCTCGCCGGCCTGCTGTGCTATGCTTGCGCGATGACGGAGGACGACCTCATCGCCTTTGCGCTCAGCCTGCCCGAGGCGACCGAAGGCATGCATTTCGGGACGCGGGATTTTCGCGTGCGCACGAAAATCTTCCTGACGCTTCCGAACGAAGGCTATTGCGTGGTGAAGCTGACGCAGGACCAGCAGGCAATGGCGCTCGAACTTTCGCCCGACGTCATCTTGCCCGTTCCGGGCGGCTGGGGCGAGCGCGGCTGGACAAGGCTGCTTCACGCCGTCGCCGACGATCTGAGGGTGCGCTCGCTGATTGAGCAGGGCTGGAAGAACGCGGCACCCAAATCCCTGATATCGAAGCTGTAATAGTCGTCGCCCTCAGGGCTTGACCGCCGGCCATTCGGCCGGCTCGCTCTCTGGCTGTTCGTCTTCGTCTTCGTCGTACTCTCCCCCGACCGTCAGCGGCCAGTCGACGACGTAGTCCTCGAAATCCTCGACCTCGACGTCGTTTTCGCTGATCGTGCGGCCGCGCGCGGAAATGCCGGCCTGGTGCACGGTTTCGGGGTCGCCGGAGACCAGCGGGTGCCACCAATAGAGGTCGCGCCCTTCATTGACGAGGCGGTAGGCGCAGGTCGGCGGCAGCCATGCGATCTCGGAGACGTTCTCCTTGGTGAGCTGGACGCAGTCCGGCACGAAGTCCCAGCGGTTCGGGTAGCTGGTGCAGCGACAGCTCTCGCCATCCATCAGCTTGCAGCGGATCGAGGTGAAGTAGACGTCGCCGCTGTCCCACTCCTCGATTTTGTTGAGACAGCACAGACCGCAGCCGTCGCACAGGCTCTCCCACTCGGCGGTGCTCATTTCGCCAAGCGTCTTGCGCTTCCAGAAGGGCTTGTCGTCCATCATCGTTTCCTTGCCACACTGGCTCGAAATGCTGAACCATGAGCGGCGCATTTCTCTTGTTCTTTTCCGAAAATCAACCAATTATTCAACTCGGCGCCGCTAACTGGAAGCGGCAGCAATGGCGTTGCGCGTCCTCTTCAGCCGCATCGCGGCGCGGCGACCGAGATGCTGCCCATTGGCGGCATACACGATAATTCGGGCGGGAATCGTAACGTGCAGGATGATCCATCCACCCCAGACCAGCCCACACCCAAGAAGCGCCATCTGCTTCTGCGCATCGACTCGTGGATCGATTCCAGCGTCTGGAACGCCGGCTTCCGGGCAGGAGAGATCTGGGAAGACGTCACCATCTTCTTCCGCCGTTTCCGCGTGCGCGGCTGGAAGCGCATGGTCTTCGAGCTCGCCGGCGAGGCGATGACGCTCGGAACCGCCGGCTTCGTGCTCGTGCTGGCGCTCGCCCAGCCCGCCTTCGAGGCGACCAAGGGCGACTGGCGCAATCGCGGCAATTTCGCCGTCACCTTCACCGACCGCTATGGCAACGTCATCGGCCACCGCGGCATCATCCATGAAAATTCCGTGCCCGTCGACGAGCTGCCCGACTACTTCGTCAAGGCGGTGCTGGCGACGGAGGACCGGCGTTTCTTCGACCATTTCGGCATCGACGTCGTCGGCCTGTTTCGGGCGCTCACCGTCAACGCGCAGGCCGGCGGCGTCGTCCAGGGCGGCTCGACGCTGACCCAGCAGCTGGCGAAGAACATCTTCCTCTCCAACGAGCGTTCGATCGAGCGCAAGATGAAGGAAGCCTACCTCGCTCTGTGGCTCGAAGCCAATCTGTCGAAGAAAGAGATCCTGTCGCTCTATCTCGACCGCACCTATATGGGCGGCGGCACCTTTGGCGCGGCGGCGGCCGCACAGTTCTATTTCGGCAAGAGCATCACCGACGTCAACCTGGCGGAAGCGGCCATGCTCGCCGGCCTCTTCAAGGCGCCGACGAAATATGCCCCGCACGCAAACCTGCCGGCAGCGCGCGCCCGCGCCAACGACGTCCTCACCAACCTCGTCCAGAGCGGACTGATGACCGAGGGCCAGGTGGTGGCCGCCCGGCGCAATCCCGCCACCGTGATCGACCGCGCCCAGGTGGACTCGCCCGATTTCTTCCTCGACTGGGCCTTCGACGAGGTGCAGCGGCTTTCCCCGCGTTTCCCGGAGCGTTCGCTGATCGTGCGCACCACGATCGACATGGGCCTGCAGAAGGCGGCCGAGGACGGGGTGGAAACCAGCCTTCGCGACTACGGCGAAAGCTACCGCGCCAAGCAGGGCGCCTCTGTCATGATCGAAAACGGCGGCGCCGTGCGTGCCATGGTCGGCGGCCGCGACTACGGCGAGAGCCAGTTCAACCGCGCCACCAGGGCGCTGCGCCAGCCGGGCTCATCCTTCAAGATCTATACCTATTCGGTGGCGATGGAGCACGGCATGACGCCGCAGTCGACCATCGTCGACGCGCCGATCTACTGGGGCAACTGGGCCCCGCACAACTACGAGAACCACTATGCCGGCAAGATCACCCTTCTGACGGCGATCACCCGCTCGATCAACACCGTGCCTGTGAGGCTCGCCAAGGAGAAGCTGGGCATCGAGCCGATCCGCGCCATGGCCAAAGCGATGGGCGTCGAAACGCCGATCCGCAAGGACAAGACGATCCCGATCGGCACCTCGGAAGTGACGGTGCTCGACCAGGCGACGGCCTACGCCGTCTTCCCCGCCGACGGCATGCAATCTCGCCGCCACGGCATCACCCAGATCATCGGCTATGACGGCAAGATCATCTACGATTTCGACCGCGACGAGCCGCCGGCGACCCGCGTGCTTTCCGAACAGGCGACGGCCTACATGAACCAGATGCTGACGCAGGTTCCCGTCATCGGCACCGCCCGCAAGGCCGCCCTCGACAAGGGCATCGTCATCGGCGGCAAGACCGGCACGACGCAGGCCTATCGCGACGCATGGTTCATCGGCTTTTCCGGCAACTACACCTGCGCCGTCTGGTTCGGCAACGACGACTATACCTCGACCAACAACATGACGGGCGGCTCGCTTCCGGCCATGACCTTCAAGAAGATCATGGACTATGCCCATCAGGGTATCGTCCTGAAGCCCATCCCCGGCATTGCCGACCCCTTCCCCGCGCCGAAGCCGGAAAGCGCCAAAACCCAGACCGTGGCCGCCAAGAAGCCCGAACCCGGCGCCGAGCCGGCGCCGCCGCCGCTGGTGCGCCCGCGCACGCTGTCGGCGACGTCGACGACGATCCTTCGCGGTATCGGGGAAGAGCTGAAGGACGCCCCGCCGCTCAACGTTCAGAAGGTCGCGACCGCGGAATAAGCGGACGCTCTTGCGATGATGCGGCCGCTGAAGTTGGAGAAGAACGCGCCATAGCGGGTAGCAACGCGGCGCAACTGCTTGAAGCTTTTCGAACAGGCTTGAGGACAACCATCTCGATCCGAGGGCAACAGCACCGCTTGACGGCCTGATATTCGCCGCGGCGCTCGGGCAACTCAAGCCATCGCCCACCCGACAGGGCCATCCGGATCAACGCCTCGACAAAACGGCGATTGCTGAACCGCGAACCACGCCGTCCCTTACGTCCCAGTAACAAAATGGTCGATCCGCGACAACTTGTCCACTACCGACCCTGTTAATATCCATGACCGATCTCTGGAATCTATTCCAAAATCTGATCTATTCAAAGTTCAAAACCCGAATCACCATCTATTCATCGCGATATAATCATAAGTAAATGCTTATTTAGCAAATTCATATCCCTATAACGTTCCGTAACATCCTATTGCATTCGGCTGACACTCGTAGTTATATTGTTCATATATTATCTTAGCAGCGTAGCCTGTCTTGTTGTCTTCAAAATGCAGCACTGTTTGAAATAAGTTTCACTTATTTAAATGAGGTGATTGCTATGACCAATGAAGATCTGCGCATTTCAACCGCCGACGAAGATACAACCCAAGATTTTTTTTCCACATTTCAAGTAGAGGCCGACGCGCATGCTTCGGATGCGCCTCGCACGGAAGTAGCGCAGGCCGCCGACATTCAGCCGGCTGCCGGCGAACGTGAAGCGGCGGTGCACGTCACCAACATCGTTCCCTACGAAAGCAGCGTCGCGCATCTGGCCGCCACCCCCTCGACCGTCAACATTCGCGTCGAGGGTTCGAGCCTGGTTCTCGTCGAGGCGGACGGAACGAAAATCGTCTTCGTCAACGGCGGTCCGCATATGCCGCCGAGCCTCCTGATCGGCGACGCTGCCCTTACGCAGCAGGCCGTCATCGCCGCGTTCGAAGAGAAGCACCTCAACGTGGTCGAGGGTCCGGACGGCACCTATTCGGTCTCGCTCTGGAGCTCCGGCGGCAATTTCCACGACGATCTGGACTTTTCAGGTTCGCTCGACAGCTCGCTGCTGCCGCCGACGGAATTTACGACCGAGCTACTGGCCGATACGCCCCTTTCCGAGGCCGAGGCGGACGCACCGCGCCTGTTTGTCGGGATCGATCGCGGCCACGGCCACGGCGACGGCAGCCCACTCGGCGACATATTTATCGGCGGCGCCGGCGACGACACCTATGTGGTCGACAGCACCAACGACATCGTCGACGAAACCGCGCCCGGCTCCGGCGGCATCGACACGGTACTGTCGTCGATCGACTACACCGCCTGCCGGCATTGAGAACGTCGAATTGACCGGCACCGCGCCGATCAACGCGACCGGCAACGATGCCGACAACGTGCTGACCGGCAATAGCGGCGACAACACGCTTGCCGGCAGCGACGGCAACGACCTGCTCTACGGCAAAGCCGGCGACGACAACATCGTCGGGGGTGCCGGCAACGACCTTCTGGACGGCGGCACGGGCAACGATATGCTTGCCGGCGGCGCCGGCAACGACACCTATGTGGTCGACGACGCCGATGACACCATCGACGAGACCGCTCCCGGTTCCGACGGCACCGACACCGTGCAGTCGTCGGCCGACGGCTACACCCTGCCTGCTGGCGTCGAGAACATCACGCTGACCGGCACGGCGCCGCTCGATGCGACCGGCAACGATGCCGACAACGTCATGACCGGCAACAGCGGCGACAACACGCTTGCCGGCGGTGCCGGTAACGACATCATCGATGGCAGTGCCGGCAAGGATCAGCTCTACGGCGAAGCTGGCGACGACAACATCATCGGGGGTGCCGGCAACGATCTCCTCGACGGCGGCACGGGCAACGACACGATGGCCGGCGGTGCCGGCAACGACACTTATGTGGTCGACAACAGCGGTGACACCATCGACGAAACCGCTCCCGGTTCCGACGGCACCGACACGGTGCAGTCGTCGATCACCTACACCACGCCTGAGGGCGTCGAAAACGTCGTGCTGACCGGCACCGCGCCGATCGATGCGACCGGCAACGATGCCGACAACGCCCTCACTGGCAACAGCGGCGACAACACGCTCTCGGGCGGTACCGGCCAAGACACGCTCAACGGCGTCGATGGTGACGACGCTCTCGACGGCGGTACCGGCAACGATCTCCTGGACGGCGGCACGGGCAACGACACGATGGCCGGCGGCGCCGGTAACGACACCTATGTGGTCGACAGCGCCGATGACATCGTCGACGAAACGGCGCCCGGTTCCGACGGCACCGACACGGTGCAGTCGTCGATCACATACACCGCCCCTACAGGCGTCGAGAACATCGTATTGACCGGCAACGCGCCGATCGATGCGACCGGCAACGATGCCGACAACGCGCTCACCGGCAACAGCGGCGACAACACCCTCAATGGCGGAGATGGCAACGACACCATCAACGGTGTCGATGGTGACGACACGCTCTTCGGCGGCAGCGGCGACGACACCATCTCCGGCGGCGCCGGCAACGACGCCCTCGACGGCGGTACCGGCAACGATCTCCTGGACGGCGGCACGGGCAACGACACGATGGCCGGTGGCGCCGGCAACGACATCTATGTGATCGACAGCGCAGGCGACATCGTCGACGAAACCGCGCCCGGTTCCGACGGCATCGACACTGTGCAGTCGTCGATCACCTACACCGCGGCTGAGGGCGTCGAGAACGTCGTGCTGACCGGCACGGCAAACACCAATGCCACCGGCAACGATGCCGACAACGCGCTCACCGGCAACAGCGGCGACAACACGCTCGACGGCGGCGACGGCCAAGACACGCTCAACGGCGGTGCCGGTGACGACGCCCTCAATGGCGGGGCTGGCAACGACACCATCGTCGGCGGTGACGGCAACGATACCGCGTTCTACAGCGGCACAGATCCCGGAGACATCACGGCCGTCCGCAATGCGGATGGTTCGGTGACGGTCACCACGGCCGATGGCGGCGCCGACACCCTCACGGGCGTCGAGAACATCGAGATCATTCACCCGGACGGCATCACGGGCGAGATCGTCTCTCTCGCCGTCCTGGCACCGCCGATCGTTGGTTCGATCGAAGGCACGGCCGGCGACGACACGCTCCCCGGCACCGACGGCAACGACGTCATCAACGCCGGTACCGGCAACGATCTCCTCGACGGCGGTACGGGCAACGACACGATGGCCGGTGGTGCCGGCAACGACACCTATGTGGTCGACAGCCCCAGTGACATCGTCAACGAAACGGCGCCCGGATCCGACGGCATCGACACGGTGCAGTCGTCGATCCCTTACACCGCGCCTGACGGCGTCGAGAACGTCGAATTGACCGGCACGGCGCCGATCGACGCAACCGGCAACGATTCCGGCAACGCGCTCACCGGCAACAGCGGCGACAACACGCTTGCCGGCGGCGACGGCAACGACACGATCAACGGCAATGGCGGCAACGATCTCCTCGACGGCGGCACCGGCGACGACACGATGGCCGGTGGTGCCGGCAACGACAGCTATGTGGTCGACAGCCCCAGTGACATCGTCGATGAAACGGCGCCCGGATCCGACGGCACCGACACGGTGCAGTCGTCGAACACCTACACCGCGCCTGAGGGCGTCGAGAACGTCGTGCTGACCGGCGCAGCGCCGATCGATGCGACCGGCAACGATGCCGACAACGCGCTCACCGGCAATAGCAGCGACAACACGCTTGCCGGCGGCGGCGGTAACGACGACATCACGGGCGGCAACGGCAACGACCAGCTCTACGGCGAAGCCGGCGACGACACCATCAACGGCAATGACGGCGACGACACGCTCGACGGCGGCACCGGCGACGACACGATGGGCGGTGGTGCCGGCAACGACACCTATGTCGTAGACAGCCCCAATGACATCGTCACTGAAAACCCGGGCGAAGGCATCGACACGGTGCAGTCGTCGATCAACTACACCGCGCCTGACGGCGTCGAGAACGTCGCATTGACCGGCAACGCGCCGATCGAAGCGACCGGCAACGATGCCGGCAACGCGCTGACGGGCAACAGCGGTGACAACACGCTCTCGGGTGGTGCCGGCAACGACACGATCAACGGCAACGGCGGCGACGATCTCCTCGACGGCGGCACCGGCAACGACACGATGGCCGGTGGTGCCGGCAACGACACTTATGTGGTCGATAGCGGTGGCGACATCGTCGATGAAACCGCGCCCGGATCCGATGGCACCGACACGGTACAGTCGTCGATCAACTACAGCGCGCCTGACGGCGTCGAGAACGTCGAATTGACCGGCACGGCGCCGATCGAAGCGACCGGCAACGATGCGGACAACGCGCTGACCGGCAACAGCGGTGACAACACGCTTTCCGGCGGTCTCGGCGACGACACGCTTGCCGGCGGCGGCGGTAACGACGAAATCACGGGCGGCAACGGCAACGACACGCTCTACGGCGAAGCTGGCGACGATACGATCAACGGCAACGGCGGCAACGATCTCCTCGACGGCGGCACGGGCAACGACACGGTGGCCGGTGGTGCCGGCAACGACACCTATGTGGTCGACAGCGGTGGCGACATCGTCGACGAAACGGCGCCGGGTTCCGACGGCACCGACACGGTCCAGTCGTCGGTCACCTACACCGCGCCTGAGGGCGTCGAGAACGTCACCCTGACCGGCGCGGCGCCGATCGATGCGACCGGCAACGATGCGGACAACACGCTGACCGGCAACAGCGGCGACAACACGCTCTCGGGCGGAGCTGGGAACGATAGCATCGTCGGCGACGCCGGCGATGACACGCTTTTCGGCGGCGTCGGTGACGACACGCTCGATGGCGGGGCTGGCAACGACATCATCGCCGGCGGCGACGGCAACGATAGCGCGGTCTACAACGGCAACGGTCGCGAAGACATCACAGCCACCCGCAATCCGGACGGCTCGGTGACGGTCACTACAGTCGATGGCGGCACCGACACCCTGACTGATGTCGAGTACATCCAGATCAGCAAGCCGGACGACACCTTAGTGATCGTCGCTATCAGCGATCTGGCACCGGCTATTGTAAACGGTACGGCCGCCGACGACACGCTCCCGGGCACCGCCGACAGCGACGTCGTCAATGGCGGCGACGGCAACGACGCCATCAACGGCGGAGCGGGCAACGATCTCCTGGACGGCGGCACCGGCAACGACGTTCTCGAAGGTGGGGCCGGCAACGACACCATCGCCGGCGGCGCCGGCAACGATGTCGCGGTCTACAACGGCACCGGTCCCGACGCCATCACGGACACCCGCAACCTCGATAACTCGGTGACGATCACCACCCCGGATGGCGGCACCGACACGCTGACCGGCGTCGAGAGCATCAAGATCGTTCATCCGGACGGCACGGCCGATATCGTCCCTCTCGACGATCTGGTACCGGCCATTATAAACGGCGCGAACGGCAACGACACGATCAACGGCACGCCCGGTAACGACGTCGTCAACGCCGGCGGCGGCAACGACAGCATCATCGGCGGCGTCGGCAACGACCTCCTCGACGGTGGCACGGGCAACGACACGATGGCCGGCGGCGCGGGCAACGATACCTATCTGGTCGACAGCGCCGACGACATCGTCGACGAAACGGCCCCCGGTTCCGACGGCACCGACACGGTGCAGTCGTCGATCACCTACACCGCGCCTGAGGGCGTCGAGAACGTCGTCTTGACCGGCACGGCGCCGATCGATGCGACCGGCAACGATGCCGACAACGCGCTCACCGGTAACAGCGGCGACAATACGCTTGACGGCGGTCTCGGCAACGACACGCTCGACGGCGGCGCCGGTAACGACGTCCTTGCCGGCGGCGCCGGCGACGACGCGCTCAATAGCGGGGCTGGCAACGATACCATCGTCGGCGACGCCGGCAGCGACACGCTCTTCGGCGGCACCGGTGACGACACCCTCGACGGCGGAGCCGGCAACGATATCATCGCCGGCGGCGCCGGCAACGATACGCTCGACGGCGGCACCGGCGACGACACCCTCAATGGCGGGGCTGGCAACGACATCATCGCCGGCGGCGAGGGCAACGATACCGCCGTCTACAACGGCAACGGCCTCGAAGACATCACCGCCACCCGCAATGCGGATGGCTCGGTGACGGTCACCACGCCGGATGGCGGTACCGATATCCTGACTGGCGTCGAGAACATCCAGATCAACAAGCCGGACGACACCTTAGTGATCGTCCCCATAGATACGCTGGCCCCGCCTGCAATCAACGGCACGGCCAGTGACGACACGCTCCCGGGCACCGCCGGCAACGATGCCATCAACGGCCTTGGCGGCGACGACACCATCCACGGCGGCGACGGCAACGACGTCATCGACGGCGGCGTCGGCAACGACCAGCTCTACGGCGAGGCCGGCGACGACATCGTCATCGGCGGTACCGGCGACGATCTCATCGACGGCGGCACGGGCAACGACGCGCTGGCCGGCGGCCAGGGCAACGACACCTATGTGGTCGACAGCGCCGGTGACATCGTCGACGAAACGGCGCCCGGTTCCGACGGCATCGACACGGTGCAGTCGTCGATCGACTACGCGGCACCTACCGGCGTCGAGAACCTGACGCTCACGGGCACAGGGAACATCAATGGCACGGGCAACGGTGCCGATAACGCGCTCACCGGCAACAGCGGCGACAACACGCTGGACGGCGGTCTCGGCAACGACACGCTCTCTGGCGGTGCCGGCAACGACACGCTTGCCGGAGGTGCCGGCAACGACACGCTCGACGGCGGCACGGGCAACGACCAGCTGGCCGGCGGCCAGGGCAACGACACCTATGTGGTCGACAGCACCGGTGACATCGTCACCGAAAACCCGGGCGAAGGCACCGACACGATACAGTCGTCGGTGAACTACACCGCACCTACCGGCGTCGAGAACCTGACGCTGACGGGCACGGGCAACATCAACTGCACCGGCAGCACCGACGACAATACGCTGACCGGCAACAGCGGCGCCAACATCCTCGACGGCGGCGCGGGCAACGACGTCATCAACGGCGGGGGCGGCAACGACCAGCTTCTGGGCGGCGACGGCAACGACGCGCTCTCCGGCGGCA
>NZ_JBFRDU010000020.1:0-107091 GCF_052113965.1 Rhizobium sp. RAF56 | reverse complement strand
CAGTAACGCCATGTCGATCACTCCAAAGCCCCCGCTGAAACCACAGGGGATGATTGAAACATGGGTCAATTCTCAGTGATATTTTCCCGCAATCCCGGGTCAGCTCTCAGCGCAAATCAACAGTCAGGACTGTTTTTCCGCCCCTGGAGCGGATGTACTGCAATACTTCGCACAGGTGGTCTGCGACCCAACTGACGTATATCTCGTCCGCAACCCAGTCCACACTTCTGTGAATGATTTCGGCCAGCATATAGATCAGTTCCGCCTCGAGAAATGGAGCGTCTTTGCGTTTGGCTCGGCGGCATTCTTCATTCAGCTGTGCACAGAGTTGTTCAAGTTTAGTCATGGTCTTTTCTCCTGTGGTTTATGACATTGAATTTTCCCCTCGTGGCGCTTGGCCGTAGCGGCCAAGATTGCGCACGATGATCCCGATCACCGATCACGTTCGACGGATCGAGCGGATTTGAACGGCCGTCCGCAACGAACGCCGGCAATTCACGCAGCTTGGGAGCGCCAGTATTGTGGATTAAAGTTACGACCACGGTCGCGCGGGAGCCTCCTTCTCCCCTGTCTTCTCGCAACGACGTCGCTCACCTCAACCCCAACTCATCTTTGGAAGTCTTCCGGTTGGCTCCATTCTTAACCTCCGGCTAGTCCGAAATAGCACCAAGTGTTTCCCGGCATATCCGCATAAGCGATCGAACCTCTGCCAAGGCGGCAAGCGTCTCCTTTGTGGAGCTGCCATGTCGGTAATTCCCATTGCATTTGCCTCCAGGCGCACCTCCGCGAGCGCCATGCATTCTGCAAACCTTAAAGCCGGTAACGGCTGGCGATTGACACTGGCATCCCGTCCGCTTCGCCTTGGCTCTGCACCTGGGTGCTAGGTTCATGAGGTTGATCTTATTTTTTGGATCCACCCTGCCCCCCCTGCGAGACATTGCCGACTATGGCCTGTCCGCCTTCATTGACTGTTACGTGCTTCACCGTGACTTGCTGCTGTCCACCTGTCCGGTATCGTTTCAGGGCTTCCACCTGGGCCGCGAAGGTTCGGGCGAGTTGGTTAAGGGCTCTTGAGGCGCTGTCCTGCTGAGGGATGTTCTCGACATGAGCAAGGCGTCGGGCAAACGTCATCGTGGCATTGTGAACGGCCGCCATCTGGGCTGCGAGCATCATCTCGACCTGATCTTGCGGCTTAACGCCGGCGACCATGGCCACAACGAAAGCTGTTCCCTCCACGTCCGCCTTTGGACCTTGCGAGCCAATACCGATCAGCTGGTTTAATAGTCCGTTTATGAAATTGGGATTTTTCGATCCGAATGCTTTTCCGATCGGTTCCAGATCATTCTTCACCGCCTTGCCTTTCGTCGGCGTAACGGGATTGCCGCGCTTTTGAACTTCAGTCATTGGGCTTTCCTTTCAGCGCAATACCAGCGCGCTCTCGTGCGATTCTGGGCTTGGCGACCTCAGCGATAGGTTGTTCCAATCGGCCGTTCGATTGTTCCAATTGGCACGATATTTCCATCATGGAAGCGTCCATTTTCGGTGAGCGGCCGAGGACACGGCCGGCGAGGACCTCATCATCGATCACGCGTCGCCTCCCAGCAGGTTTTCCTCCAGCCATCCCCGATATCGATCGAGCGAGGGAGTAATGTCCTCGCCCGTAGCGCGTCGGTAGGCGTCTCTGGCCTCCGCATGGGTGAAGGCCCATCCGAGGGTCTCCAGATGTCGCATCTGGTCAATCAGATCCGCTGGCTTGGTTGCGGTCATACACCCATCTCCATCTGGTCCGGTTTCGGTTCATACGTCGGGATGTGGTGCTTGAGGATTCCGTGCCACCAGTTCGCCTGCCTATCGGTGAGGCGCAAACCGTCGACGGCTCGCCTTCCGTTGCACCTCGTCTTCCTTGAGATAGACTGCTGCAGCAAGGTGGGCGCCAAAGCCGCGGGGCTTGGCGGTTTGTTATGGTCGCTATGCGCTGAATGGGCGTCAATCCACGCCCAAGTCTGCTCTGTCGAGCCGGATGGCCCAGCCAGACACCAGTTGCCATTATCCGCCGCATAGAACGATCCGCTACGGTGGGCTTTGACGATCATGACAATGCCTCCCGTGCCTTCTGCAGAGCAGCGACTACGAGGTCGAGGTTGGTGCGGCTGTAGATGCTTGTGCGGGATGCCGGTCGAATCCTCCTTTCGAAGGCCTACGCGGTTGTCATCGTCGACGATCGTAAGGCAGACATAGTCCGGATGAGGCACGATCATTTCGTCGCTCATGCCGCAACCCTCCTTGCTAGGAACGTCACGACATTGCCATCCTTCTTCGGAAACGGGTATGGCTGAGCGCAGATGTGTTTGATGATCGCCGGCGTCAGATCAATGACCTCGGCTGGCGCAGGCTCGATAACCACGGCCGTTCGATGGCTCACCCAAGAAAACAAATCGTACTGGTTTGGATTGTAGGACCTCATGCCGCACTCCTCCTCACATCTAAAAGGATCCCCTCCAGCTCGTAGGGCGAAAAGTTTCCACCCATCAGAAGCCTTAGGCACGCGTCAAGCTGATCTGTGGGAACCCCTTTGTCCTTGAGCAGTGCTCGGCCTTCTGCTGCAGAGGCGGGAATGGGGAAAGCCGTGAACATCGTCTTTCGCGTATTCGTATCCTCTGAAGAGTCTTTTTCCTTCTCCAAAGCATAATCTGGATCTCTGCTCTCTGGTCTCTGCTTCTCTGCTCTCTGTATAGGGGAAGCCTTAGGGGAAGCCTTACCGGAAGCCTTCGGGAAAGCCTTATGGACGGCTTCCTTGAAGCTTTTCCCCAGACCTTCGGCATAAGTGATAGAGCGTTGAATTGTAAGATCTTTCAGCTCACATTCCGGCAGCATTTCGGCGGAGCTAGCCCACGCCTTCACGACGTTCGGAGATTCCGGTTTATTGTATTTCAGGAAGTTTGGCAGCGCGATTAAGTTGGCATTCGGATCGTGATCCGCCATGCCTTTGTCGATGATATCCTGTAAGCCTTCACGGAAGGCTTCCCGTTGGCCTTCCGTGCCCATCGCCAGCTCCGCAGCCAGTCCGTCCAGGGTCGCTCGGATCGCCCCCAGCGACGTCATCATGGGGTGGGTGAGGAGCATGAACCACGCGAGCCGCCCCTCAAGCGTGAGGGACATGAAGCGAGCATCGTTCCAGACGCGGACGTCAATCTTGCGATAATGGCTCATCCGCGTTCCTTCCTTAAAATCCGGAACTTCCGCGCCGGCGCGCAAGCCTCGGTCGCTTGCAAGGCCGTCAGATTGAAGCGAGGCCGCATTCCGGGGACAATCGGCTGTGGCGGGTATTTCTGTTCGGCGTGCCACCGAGCCGCTAGGACGACGATCTCGTTGCGCTCGTGGTCTATGGGGCGCGTCATAGGGAGGCCATCTCAGAAGCTGACGGCTCCTGCGGATATAGGTCCGGGCGGAGGGAGGAGCGCGACACTCCGGTCGCACGTTCAACTGCGAGCACTCGCTCGCCGGGGACTTTCTTCCACTGGCTGACAGCTTGGATCGAAATTCCGAGCCTACGAGCCAATTCTCCTGGACCACCAACGGCCCGTTTTGCCTTGTCGAGAGACATGCGCTATTCCATCGGGTTAGCTGAAATCATTAGAAGAATTAAAGCATGACTTGACCATATTATCAAGTACGACTTGATTGCACCACTAAAGCCATCCTTTATAATCTCTGCAAATTAAAGGACGGACGATATCGTGACTTTAGGTGAAACGATTCGAGAGGCACGTAAGGCCCGGAACATGACTCAGGGCGAGCTTGCGGAGCGCCTCAATATCAGCGTGCAAGCAGTTTCTCAGTGGGAAACCGACAAGACTGCCCCGAACTCCAAAAACCTGATCGACATATCAAAAATGTTAGAAATCCGCCTTTCGGCACAACACCATATCTCCATCGAGACCATGCTGTGGAAGATGGCGCCTGGCAACAAGCCGGCTGTGAAAGCTCCGCTGGTCCCTTGGGGCAGCAGAGCAGAATGGCTTAATCTTCAGGGTAATTGGGAAGAGCCGGAAGAATTCTATGGCGAAGACTTCTTCGATATTCGCTGGAAACCAATTGGGGAAGTGTTCGCATTGGAGTGCAAAAGCGACGCCATGGCACCCGTTTTCCAGTACGGAGACCATGTTATCATTGACACGGGTCGGGCCCCCGAAAAGGCCGACTATGTCGTGGCGGAAGTTGGCCACATGGACCCTTTTCTCGCGCAGTTCTTTCCCCTCGGTGTGGATAAAAATCGAGTTCCCATATTCGAGTTGCGCTATCTTGCCGCGGACCGAAAGCCCATTGTCGTAAATGCTGAAAACTCAGGTCAAGTTATCGGCACGGTCCGCGAGCATCGCCGCTATTACCGAACATCCTAGATTTTTATCAAGCTGTACTTGATAAATTAATAAAGCAGTGCTTAAATCGCTTCATTCAAATAGATGGAGCGAATATGACCGACACCCCCAACACCGTCCCGATGCCGATGGTGCGCGTAGACGCGACAATCCAAGATATGCACTCGGCCGTCGCCAAGATGCCCCCCTCAACACCCGAACACCCTTGGACAAGCATGGCAAAGGACTCTGCCAAGTATCTTCCGTTTGTCTCCCGTGTGATTGGCGTCTACTTGGCGAAGGGGGTCCTGTCGGAGGAGGTTGACGTCCTTAACTCGGACCTGAAGGCAGCAATTCCCGAACTGGAAAATCTGACAGAGTACGAGATTGGATTCGTCCATAACTGCGCATGCGAGGTTTTCTTCGACTGTGACGTGCACAATACCTTGATTTGGATGGCTGACGATTGGATCTCTGACCCGCGCCTACGCCGCCTGGAGGCTTCCTGGCCAGAGTGAACAGGGAGCAGGTCGCCGAGTATCGGCGTGTCAGTTGCCACGTTCGACAAACGCTTCGTTGGCGGCTTTTCAACACCTTTCGGAAATCGGCGGGCCCAGAACCGCACAAAATCGCGACTGCAGGCCGCTATGCCAACGTGGGACGATGTGTTGTCGGCTCTGGCTAAGGAGGCGAATTGACTAGAGCCTATGAAAATAACGTGGAAGATCTAGAATGAGGAGAGCCCGCACTTACACTAGATCCGAAATAGCCGATGCTGCTGCCGCGGCAGCGATGAACAACGTGCGGGTGATTATGCACCCGTGCGGTGAAATAGAATTCGCACCACGGAATTTCGCGGCCAAACAAGAAGAAGATACCGCGGAAAAGGCTCTGGAGGGATGGCTCAATGGTGGATGGAAAGCTGGTCGGCGTTCATGAGGTCAACGTCGAATTGGCCGACGGAACGTTCAAAACGTACTATTATGCATGGCGGGGGAAAGGTGCGCCCAGGATATTTCCCAAGCCCGGCACCAAGGCTTTCACGCAGGAATTTGTCCGGCTTACCCGTGACCGGGAAAAAAAGGTCAAAGAAAAGACCGTCGCCGAGGGGACGATCGGCTCCCTGATCGACGAATTCGTGAAGACAGCGGCATACCAGACGCTGGCACCTTCCACCCGACGCGACTATGAGCGGCAGTTCGAGACGATCCGCCTCCAGTTCGAGAGGTTCCCTGTGCAGGCCATAGAAGCCCGAGGGAGCCGAAAGCTCTTCCTGACATGGCGAGATACCATGAAGGATGCGCCGCGCTCTGCGGACATGCATATAGCACTGCTATCGCGGTTGTTTTCGTGGGCAAAGGGAAATGAGGATATTTTACGCAATCCACTGGAAGAGGTCGAGCGCCTGCATGAAGGCACGCGCCGCGACATCATCTGGTCCGATGAACAGTTGACGAAACTCATCGCCGAGGGCGTGCCGCATCTGCGCGATGTGGCCCTGATCGCCCTATGGACGATGCAGCGGCAGGCGGACGTCCTGACCATGCCGACGATCGCCTTCGACGGCGACCGGGTATCGATCAAACAGGGAAAGACCGGAGCGAAGGTTCGCGTGATGGTGGCACCGGATATCCTGCCGGGCTTAAGGAAGGCTAAGGAGGGGGAGCAACAGCGCGTGCTTGTGAACTCGTTCGGACAGAACTGGACGTCGAGCGGGTTCAGGGCATCATGGCGCAAGGAGATGAAGCGGCTGGGGATCACGGGCGTGACGTTTCACGACCTTCGCGGCACGGCGATCACCTATGCCTATAGTCATCTCGACAGATCGCACGCCGAGAAGATCAAGCTGATTTCGGAGATTTCTGGCCACTCTGAGGCCGACGCCGAGACGATCATCCGGAAGCACTACCTCGCTGGACAGGAGGTAATCGACGCGATCGGGCGAGGAACAAAAAAGCACCGAGAAGTGTAAAACGGAGCCAAACTGTAAAACGAGGAAAATAAACCTAGTCTAAGTGCTTGAAAATGGTGGGTGATGTAGGGCTCGAACCTACGACCCGCTGATTAAGAGTCAGCTGCTCTACCAACTGAGCTAATCACCCGTCACCGCTTGCTGGCGGCGTGACCGGGCATATAAATAGCTTCGGTTTCATTGTCCAGCGGGCAGACGAATTTTCTTTAGCAAATCTGCAAAAAAAATCGAGCGGCAAAGAAAAAGCGTTAAAAATCAAAGATCGAGTGTTCCGCTTGCTAGACGGACCGCGTGCCCGCCGATCCGCGCGTTGGAAATTTCGCCGCCTTCGACGTCGATGTGCAGGTGGATGAAGGAGGGGCGGCCCATCTCCAGCCCCTGCTCGACGATGATCGGATGATGCCCGTCCGGCAGCAGGTCGAAGCGATGGATGGCGCCCGAGAGAGCCGCGACCGCCGCTCCCGTCGCCGGATCCTCGACGAGGCCGGGTCCGGCTCCGAATTTGCGGGCGTGGAACTTCGCCGTGCGGTTCACCGCGCGACGGCAATAGACGTATGCGGAGGCAAGCGCCCCTTCCACGAAGGGTGCGGTTTTGTCCCATAGGTGGGGATCGAACTCGATCCTCTCCGCCACGCCGACGTCGTGGATAGGCACAAGCAAGAACGGCACGCCGGCGCTCCAGATCGAAGGCACGTGATTCTCGAAGCCGATCTCGTTGACCTTGAGGCCGAGCGCATTGGCGATGCCGAGCTTGTCGAGCGGAAGGGCGATCTGCTGCGACTTCCGCGGCAGGTCGAATTCGGCGAAGCTTGCCCGCTGCTGGCGCAGGCGGACCGCACAGCGCACCGGGCCGACCCTTTCGTCGAGCACCGAAACCAGATCGATATCGCCGCCGTGGTGAGCGTGCGTCCGCTCGGCAAGCGCGATCGCAGCACCAACCGTGGGGTGGCCGGCGAACGGCAGCTCGCGTCGCGGCGTGAAAATGCGAAGGGCGGCGCTATGCGCCGGATTGGGTGGCTTGCAGACGAACACAGTCTCCGAGAGATTCATCTCGCGGCTGATGGCCTGCATTGCCTCTTCGCTGAGGCCATCGCCGTCGAAGACGACGGCGAGCGGATTGCCGGCAAGTCTCTCTTCGGTAAAGACGTCATAGACGCTGTAGCTGCGAGCCACTCTTGCTCCCCTTCACACATTCAGATCGGCAACCTGCCCGACGCAGTCGGTTCGCGCAAGGCGGAGGCCGTCAGGAAAAATACCACGCGATGATCGGCAGCATGGCGGCGTTGTAGGCGTGGGCAGATGGATCAGCCGAGCGGATGACGACCGCCTCGGCTATTTCCTCCTCCTCGGCAACCTCGATATGCCGTTCGATGCGCGCGACCAACTGATCCGCCGTCTCCGGAAACTGGAAGAGCCGCATCAGGGTCAGCACCCGGCCTGAATGCGCGGCATAGTAACCTGCCCCTGCCTCAGCCTCGGCAAGGTCGAGGCCCGTCTCTTCCAGCACCTCGCGTCGCATGTTTTTCTCCACGTCGCAGCGACCGTCGACGATGTCGACGTCCTCGAGCGAGCCCGCGGCGAAGTAGACCTGGCCGGCATTGGCCGTCTTCGGCCCCATGCGGATCGCAACCAGCGCGCCGTCCGAACTCGCAACAACCGGGTATGCGAAGACGTGAAAGCCTGAAGCGCGTGGCTGCTGCCGACGCCACCACATGAAGGCGGAGAACGGCGTGACGTAGCCCTCGCCGCGCACCCCTTCCTCGCTCGCCACCAGCCGCTGAAAAAGTACCATGCGCCCGTCGAAGAGCGCCGGGTTGGCATCGGTCTCCCGCTTCCAATTATCGGAGATCGCGGCCGCCTCGGTAGTGCTGAGCGGATGCTCGGCGGCAAGCACGGTAAGTTCGATGCTGCGGATCGGAAAGACGCGACGCTCCGGCGGCCAGCCGGCGGTGGTTTCGGAAAGGGAAGCCATCACGGGAGATCCAGCGTCATGACGACGGGGCAATGGTCGGAGGCCTTGGGCCGATCCCAGCCGGTGCGGGGGTAACGGTCGATTTCCTGGCCCGGCGGAAATACGGTGCGATAAGGCTGGCCGCCGCGGATGATTTCCGGCTTTCGCGTGGCATTCGCCTTGGCAAGCGCCGGCGAAAGCCACAGGTAGTCCAGCTGGCAGAGCCATTGTTCCTGCGGCCCGCGCGCATGATAGAGCGTCCAGCGATCCATGGGATCGCGGCGCTTCACCACGTTTTCGGCAAAGCCGTCGGCGGAGAAGACGTCGAGGGCGCTCAGAGGTTCCTCGCGATGCTCGAAGCGATAGCCGGTGCGGCGTGTGCCGATCACGTCTATCCGCTCCTGGTAGTCGTTCATGTCGCCACAGATCGCAAAGTTCTTCGTCCCCGCATGGGCGGCCCCGAAATGATCCTCGATGATGCGCCGCACCGCGAGCGCTTCGGCACGGCGCACGGGCATGGTGGCGTGACGGCCGTCCATGCCCTCCCGCGCTCCACCCATCGATTTCAGGTGCACGACGTAGAGCATCATCGGAACATCGCCGATCAGGAGGTCGACTTGCAGGCAATCGCGCTTAAACACCTTGTCGTCGACATGGTGGCCGAGAGACGCCAGTTCGTCGGTGAAAAGCCCGAAATCGCGGTACGTCACCAGGACGTGACTTTTGACGTCGCGAACCTCGATGCGCTGGCCGTCGCGGGTTTCCTCGCGCAGCATGACCGCCACGTCGATGCCGCGGCCGTCGTTGCCTTCGAGAAGGAATTTCTGGCGGTAACCGCTGCCGACCATCCGGTAGAGATAGCCGTATTCAAACGCATCGAGCGCGGCGAGGCTGTCGACTTCCTGCAGGCAGATGATGTCGGCGTCGGTGTCGGCGATAGCAAGTGCCGTCATCTGACGTGTATCGTCCGTCGCCGCAACCACGCGCGCCTGCTCCAGCTGCTGATAGACGCCTTCGCTGCGGACGTCGAAGAGCCGCAGCACTCGGTCCTGCCGCAATTGGTTGCGATAGCCGGTGAAGTCGAAGCGGGTCAGAAGATTTTCGACGTTGAAGGTCGCAAGACGCAGGGACATGATCGATCCGCTTTTGTGACAACGGCAAATCAAGCACAGGCGATCGATCGGCACAACCGCCTTGTGAAAAGGTGGCGATCCAACCCCGCCAGGCCTGCCTGCCGAGCCTCGCGGAACGGCCATCTTCGGCGGCAGGCGGACGGCCCAGACCAACGTCTGGATTTGAGCCGTCCGTGCCGATTTCCTATGCGGCCACAGCCGCATGCTCACTGGCGATCAGGCTTCCCAGCCGGCTTATGCCCTCCTCGATCATCTGATCGTTGGCGCAGGAGAAGCTGACACGGAAGGTATTGGCGCCGGAGCCGTCGGCGAAAAACGCCTGGCCGGGCACGAAGGCAACCTTCACGGTCTCCAGCGAACGCGCCAGGAGCTTGGCGCCGTCCATGCCGGAGGGTAGCGTCACCCAGATGAACATGCCGCCCTCAGGTTTCGTCCAGCTGGTGCCGGCCGGCATATACTTTGCGAGCGCCTTCAGCATGCAGTCGCGGCGCTGGCCATAAGTCTTCCTGATCTTTGCGACCTGCGCGTCGAAAGCGCGCTCGGCCACGAGACTGATGGCGATCTGGTTGATGGTCGAGGAATGCAGGTCCGCCGCCTGCTTCATCAGCACGAGCTTGCGAATGACCTGGGCATTGGCGACGACGAAGCCGACGCGAAGCCCCGGCGCCAGCGTCTTGGAGAAGCTGCCACAATAGATCGTGCGCGTGTGATTGATTTGGCCCTTGCGAGCGATCTCCAGCGAAAGGATCGGCGGAACCGCGTCGCCGTCATAGCGCAGGTTCTGGTATGCGGCGTCTTCGATAATGGCGATGTCCATCTCGTCGGCAAGATCGATCAGCTTTTCGCGACCGGTGCGGTCGACCGTCTCGCCCGTCGGATTGGCGAAGTCGGCGGAAAGATAGGCAAACTTGACGCGGCCGCCGGCTGTTTCGGCAGCGGCGCGGTAGGCCTCCGGCGTCCGGTTGCCGTTCGGCGTCAGCTGATCGTAGGTGGGCTCATAGGCGTTGAAAGCCTGCAGCGCGCCGAGATAGGTCGGCGCGGTGACCAATGCCGTGTCCTTCGGCGACAGGAAGAGCTTGCCGAGATAGTCGAGGCCCTGCTGCGAGCCGGAGACGATGAAGACGTTTTCAAGCTCGCAGGCAACGCCGAGCCCGGCCATCTGCCTTACAAGCCATTCCCGCAGCGGCTTATAGCCCTCGCTGACCGAATATTGCAGCGCCGCGTTCACGGCGTCGCTTGAAAATATATCGGCATAGGCCTGCTTGAATTCCTGATCCGGGAACAGCGCGGGATCCGGAATGCCGCCGGCAAACGAGATGATGTCGGGACGCTCGAGCAGTTTCAAAAGTTCGCGGATTTCGGAGGCGCGCATGCGGGAAGAGCGCGTCGCAAAGATATTTTCCCAATCCAACATAGGGTTTCCTCGTAATTTCGTTGCTTCACGCAACAAAATCACGCAATAAAAAATAAGTCAATATTGCTGACCTATTTGTTTGTCACGGTGACAAAGCAGGAGATCACGGTTGGTATTCGAAGGGGTTGAGCACGGTGACCGGAAAATCCGCGAAATCACGTACGTTTCGCGTCACCAATGTCATTCCATGCACGATCGCCGTGGCGGCGATCAGGCAATCCTCGATGAGGTCATCTGACTTGGAATCCATAAGCTGCGCCCATTTGCGGAACACCGGCGCGGTTGCGTCGAGCACGGCAACCGAGCGCAAAACGCTCGTCAGCCACGCCTCGATCTCATCGGCCTTCGCCGCGTTCTGCTTTCGCGTGATCTCGATGCCGGCCTGGATCTCGCCCGCGGTCACCGCTGACAGATAGAGTGCGTCCGCGCCGACGCTTCCGATCCAGCCCAGCACTGCACCATGCGGCTTCGGACGCCGCAACTCTGAAATGATGTTGGTGTCGAGAATATACATCGGCGACTATTCGAAGGCCGGGGGCCTTCTACGCTTCAATTGCCCCCTAGGCGGAACCACCAGTTCAAAGCGCGGTTCCGGCGCGAGAAGCGCCTCCTTGGCGCTGGGCTTTGCCCGTCTCTGCAGGTTTTCCCATTCATCGACTGAGACAAGCACCGCCTTTGGCTCGCCCCTTTTGGAGACGAGTTGTGGCCCCTCCTCCAACGAGGCATCCAGCATCTCGCTAAACCGAGCCTTGGCATCTTGAACCGGCCATTGACGCATCGCGACCTCCAAATGACTAGTCAGTAGCCTGGTCATTATGACTAGTCAGTAGCCTAGTCTTTTTCACGCGCCGTTTCAAGCGTGCGTCCTTCAGGCTGAATGCCCATTTCACGGATCGATAATATCGTCCACGTCGCAAAGACGTGCGCCGAAACGCTATCGCTCAATAGCGCAACGATGCCCTGCCCCCAGGCGGGAGCAAGGCATTGACATCGGGCCTCACGTGGAAGCGTCCGGGGCGCTTACGAGCGGAACAGCGACGAGAGCTGTTCGAGGCCGGGAATCTGCCCCTGCGGCGTCACTTTGTCGACCACACCGGGCAACACGCGCGAGAGTTGCTGCAACAGCTCATCCTCGCTGACACCGGCCTTGCGCGCGAGATCGCTGATCGTCTGCGAGCCGAGCGCATTGCCGAGGCTGCCGGGCGAGATCGGTTGGTTCGCCCCGGGCTTGACCCAGGAATCGACCGCGTCGCCATGACCGGCTTCAGTCAGTTTGCCGAGAAGGCCGCCCAGTCCACCCATCAGGCCGCCGTCGCCCCCTTGCGGGGTGGCACCGGGCTGCTGCTGCGTGGCGGAGGTATCCTGTCCCGCGCCGCCGCCGAGAAGCTTGCCGACAAGCAGCGCGCCGAGCGCGATCATGATCGGCTTCGATATGCTGCCGCCAGGAACGGCGTCATCAAAAATGCCCATAGCAATCTCCTCTTTCTTCCTAATCTTGTTGGCAACCAGAAGCGAGCCGGCAACCAGAAATGCAATCGAACTTGATTTCACAGCCCATACGTCTAGCTTGAGATGGAAGATGGTCGCGATAGGCAACCAATCAAGGAGGGTAGTGGCAAATGTCTGTTATCAGCTGGATTATTCTTGGACTTATCGCCGGCTTCATCGGCAGCAAGATCGTCAACAAGAGCGGTTCGGGCATGCTCATGGATATCGTCCTTGGCATCGTCGGCGCGATCGCCGGCGGTCTGATCTTCAGCTTCTTCGGCGCCTCCGGCGTCACCGGCCTCAACATCTACAGCATAGTCGTCTCGATCATCGGGGCTGTGGTAGTGCTTTGGGTCTATCACGCAATGTCGGGCCGGCGCTCCATGTAGCCGCTGTATTCTAACGGTTGGCGGCCGAGTCGTGGACGCATCGCCAACTCTCCTGACAAGATTCAGGTTCCCCTTCGGCGACGGTGTCGTCACATCGCTTGCAGGCCACTACTTGTCGTCGGTGAATACTGTCCCGATGTCACGGGAGCCATGCAGAATACGTTCGATACGAACTTCGTCGCCGGCAAGTGTATAGAAGATGACGTAGCGGCCGAAAGGAACCGAGCGGAGGCCGACCCATATCTCAGGCCGCGGCGCGCCGCCGCGCGGCGCGTCAGCCAGTCGGCTGCATCGCTCCCGCAGTTCTCTAATGAAGCGAAAGGCGGCGGTCGCATTATCGGCGTGGATATAGTCGCCGATTTCTTCCAAGTCTTGCATGGCAGCCGGGGCGAAGGTGATCGCCACTAGGATTGGCTTCCGCCGTATTTCGCTTCGAGACGATCAAAGACCTGATCGGCAGGCAGGCCCGTCCCGCTCTGCGCCCCCTCCCGGATATCAGCGCGCAGAGCCTCGAGGCGAGCCTTGCGCTGTTCCTCGCGCTCTTCCAAAAGGCGCAGGCTGTCGCGCATGACCTCGCTCGCGCTGGCGTAACGCCCGCTCTTGATAAGCTCTTGAACAAGGCCCTCATAGTGGGGGCCGATATTGTAGCTGGATGGCATATTGTCCCTTTCACTTATCGGATATTATCAATTTTTGATAACTCGATCAATCGAACAGCTGTTGAGCCGCTAGTGCTTCACAGCCGAGGCACGCGATTTTGCGCATAGGGGATTATAGTGCATTGACCCCGTCGTTTTCGCCAGGAGCGCGGCTTCGGAGATTGCGTCTACTTTCTGGATTGCAGCATGCAGAGTGACAATACAGCTTCGTTTTATGATGATAACGCGCCCGTCTACGCCGGCCGCAGGCGCCGCCTTCCGCTGGAACGCCTGAATGAATTTCTGGCGGCACTGCCGCCCCACGGCGCCATTTTAGAGCTCGGATGCGGTGGCGGCCATGACAGCGCCTATATGCGCTCGAAAGGTTACGAGGTTACGCCGACGGATGGTTCCGCGGGTATGGCGAAGGAAGCGGAAAAGCTGCTCGGCACCGCGGTCCGCGTCATGCTTGCGGAAGAACTGGAGGCGGAAGATGCCTATGACGGGATCTGGGCAGAAGCGAGCCTACTGCATGTTCCCCGCGCCACACTGCCGGACGTCCTTCAACGCATCCACCGAGCATTGAAGTCCGGCGGTGTTTTCCACGCGAGCTTCAAGGAGGGATCAGCGGAGGGGCACGATGCTTTCGGCCGATACTATAACTATCCCTCACCGACGTGGCTAACGGGCCTGCTGCACAAGGGCGGATGGTCGACCGTGTCGATGGCGCAAGCGGCCGGGGGCGGCTACGACGACCAGCCCACGAGCTGGCTTTATCTCAAAGCACAAAAATAAGGCCGGGGCTTTCGCTCCGGCCTTAAAGTCACCATTCGGTGACGAGATTAGTTGCGGGCCTTGTCGACCAGCTTGTTCTTGCCGATCCAGGGCATCATGCCGCGCAGCTTGGCGCCGACTTCCTCGATCTGGTGGGCGTCGTTGACGCGGCGGATACCCTTGAAGCGGGCAGCGCCCGAGCGGTATTCCTGCATCCATTCGGACGTGAACTTGCCGGTCTGGATGTCCTTGAGCACGCGCTTCATCTCGGCCTTGGTCTCTTCCGTGATGATCCGCGGGCCGGTGACGTATTCGCCCCACTCGGCCGTGTTGGAGATCGAGTAGTTCATGTTGGCGATGCCGCCTTCATAGATCAGGTCGACGATCAGCTTCACTTCGTGCAGGCACTCGAAGTATGCCATTTCCGGCGCGTAGCCTGCTTCGACCAGGGTCTCGAAGCCGGCGCGGATGAGTTCGACCAGACCGCCGCAGAGAACGACCTGCTCACCGAAGAGGTCGGTTTCGCACTCTTCCTTGAAGTTGGTCTCGATGATGCCCGAACGGCCGCCGCCGACGCCGCAGGCGTAGGAAAGCGCGAGTTCAAGCGCGTTGCCGGAAGCGTTCTGATGAACGGCGACGAGGCAGGGAACGCCGCCGCCCTTCTGGTATTCGCCGCGAACCGTGTGGCCGGGGCCCTTCGGCGCGATCATGACGACGTCGAGCGAAGCCTTCGGCTCGATCAGGCCGAAATGGACGTTGAGGCCGTGGGCGAAGGCGATCGCGGCGCCGTCCCGGATGTTGCCGGCGATGTCGGCCTTGTAGATGTCGGCCTGGAGCTCGTCCGGGGTCGCCATCATGAGGAGGTCGCCCCACTTTGCGGCTTCGGCAACGGTCATGACCTTGAAGCCGTCGGCCTCCGCCTTCTTGATGGTGGCCGAGCCAGCCTTGAGCGCGATGACGACGTTGACAGCACCGCTGTCCTTGAGGTTCAGCGCGTGGGCGCGGCCTTGGGAGCCGTAGCCGACGATGACCACGTTCTTGGCCTTGATGAGGTTGAGATCGGCATCACGATCGTAATAGACGCGCATTGTTTCTTCCTTCCCTTTGCTTGTCCGATGTTGGTTTTGTGATCAGAAGACGGTCGCTGCCGCGTCCGCCGAAACTTTTTCCGTGCCGTAGAGCCTGAGAAACGCGCCGACCGCCTTCTCGGCCTGACGGGACACATCCTTCGGTCCCGGTTCGCCGAGAAGCATGCGCACATGCAGGTCAGATACGATCAGCCCGTAGAGCGTGTGGTAGGCCTCGTCGGCGTCGGTGAAGCGCAGGAGCCCTGCCCGCTTGCCCGCATCGATCAACGCCATGGCACGGCGGTCGATCTGGCGCCGCCCGCGCTCGATGAGCAGCTTGCCGAGCTTCGACCCGTCCCGGTGCGATTGGCCGACCGCCAGCCGGTTCAGCGCCAGCGATACGTCGCCGGCAAGCACTTCCAGAAGGTCATGGGCGAAGATGGCAAGATGGTCGTGAAGGCTTGCGGCCGTAAGGCGCTCGCCATTGCGTTCAAAGGTGCGCACCTTGCTTGCCTGATACGCGATCATGGCCGACAACAGGCCATCGCGGTCACCGAACCACTTATAGAGGCTCTCCTTGGAGCAGTTGGCCGCGCGCGCGACGCCGGACGTCGTCAACGCCTTTTCGCCGCCCTCGACAAGCAGCTGCAGCGCCTGTTCCAGAACTGCGTTCTGGCGCGGCGAAAATTCGCTCGACTGACCTGCATCGCTTGGCACGATCGCCACTCCCAATTGCGTACCGTACGGTACGGTTCGCACGCCTTATGCCGCAGCTCGTGGCAGGCGTCAAGCACTTTGGGCTCGTGCTCGGCAATTTCTAGAAACCCATCCGGCTATCTGCCGGAACCGCCCTGCTCGGCAGCCATGGGCGCACGCATGCTCTCGACATCTCTGAGCGGCGACAAGCCATAGAGGCGGCTGTATTCACGGCTGAACTGCGATGGGCTTTGATAGCCGACCCGGTGACCGGCTGTGCCGACATCCAGCCGCTCTATCAGCATCAGCCGGCGTGCCTCATGCAGCCGCAGCTGTTTTTGATACTGTCCGGGCGTCATGGCCGTGATCGCCTTGAAGTGATGGTGGAAGGACGAGACACTCATATTGACGTGCTCGGCCAGATCCTCGATGCGCAACGCTCGTGCAAAATTCTCTCTGATCCAGGCAATTGCGCGCGCAATACGATTGCCGTGGCTGTCGGCGACCGCGATGTTGACGAGCTGGCCGCCGGCCGGCCCGGTCAGAATGCGGTAGAGCAGTTCCTGCTCGATCAGCGGCGCCATCGCCGCGATGTCATCAGGAGTATCGAGCAAGCGGAGCATTCGTACGGCAGCGTCGAGCAGCTCGGGCGTGGCGGCATTGACGACGATGCCGCGCTGGCCCGCTGCCGGCTCGGCCAATCGCTGGATCTCGGCGCGGCTGAGCAGATCGAGAAGCTTTTCGCTGTCGATGGCGAGCGTGACACAAAAATGCGGCACCTCGGGGCTGGCTTCTACAACCCTCCATGCAACCGGTAGATCAAGCGAGGTCAACAGATAGTCGCCGGCAGCATAGTTGATGGTGTCCGTTCCGAGCTGAAGGCTTTTCGCGCCCTGGATAACCATCGCAAAGCATGGACGATAGCTGCTATGGCAGGGCGCGCTCGGTTTCGAGCGACGGCTTATCCCGACGCCTTCGATGGCGGTCTGGAACTCTCCTTCGCCAGGCGTGAAACGCGCAGCGATCGAGGCGATTTCATGATAGGGATTGAAAATCAGGGTCATGCAAAGGCGCTCTGGTGGAGGATGGAGCCGATCGATCGGCTGGCCCCAATGTAGAGTGCATTTCGAGCCCGGCAAATAGTCCTCCGCCACACTTTTGCAGGATCGGGCACAAACCTAAGAGGATCGCTCTAACACCAGTGACAATAGAAAAGGCATAAGGGCACCGTCACATTCCACCCTCGACAAGAAGGACATTCCCATGCCCATCGCAAAAGGCTACGCCGCAACCGACGCGTCGAAACCCCTCGCTCCTTTCACCTTCGAACGGCGCGAACCGAACGACGATGACGTCGTCATCGACATCAAGTTTGCCGGCATCTGCCACTCCGACATTCATACCGTTCGCAACGAGTGGAAGAACGCCGTCTATCCTATCGTCCCCGGCCACGAGATCGCCGGGATCGTCACTGCTGTCGGCTTGAAGGTCACGAAATTCAAGGTCGGCGACCGTGTCGGCGTCGGCTGCTTCGTCGACAGCTGCGTTGGTTGCGCCAGCCGCGACGTCGACAACGAACAGTACATGCCCGGTCTGTCGGTGACCTATAACGGCGTCGAAGCCGACGGCAAGACGCCGACGCAGGGCGGCTATTCCGACTCGATCGTCGTCAAGGAAGGCTATGTCCTTTCGATCCCGGAAAACCTGCCGCTCGATGCGTCGGCTCCGCTGCTTTGCGCCGGCATCACGCTTTACTCGCCGCTGCGTCGCTGGAACGCCGGCCCCGGCAAGAAAGTTGCGATCGTCGGCATGGGTGGCCTTGGCCATATGGGCGTCAAGCTCGGCTCGGCCCTTGGCGCCGATATAACAGTGCTCAGCCAGACGCTTTCCAAGAAAGAAGACGGACTGAAGCTCGGCGCCAAGGAATATTACGCCACCAGCGATGCCGAGACCTTCAAGAAGCTTGCCGGAACCTTCGATCTCATCCTTTGCACGGTCAGCGCCGAAATCGACTGGAACGCCTATCTCAGCCTGCTGAAGGTCAACGGCTCCATGGTGCTGCTCGGTGTTCCCGAACATGCGATCCCGGTCCACGCCTTCTCTCTGATTCCGGGTCGCCGGAGCCTTTCCGGCTCGATGATCGGCTCGATAAAGGAAACCCAGGAGATGCTTGATTTCTGCGGCAAGCACAACATCGTGTCGGAGATCGAGAAGATCAACATCCAGGAGGTCAACGCCGCCTATGAGCGCGTTCTGAAAAGCGATGTACGCTATCGCTTCGTGATCGATATCGCGTCGCTCAACTGATCCGCGTTGAGGCGGCCGCCAGCCCGGCCGCCTCATGACGGACTGTCGCACCCCACGAAAAGGCCTTTGCACCGGGGCTTCAATCGATTAAATGCGACCGCAAATTCACGGAGCGGAAGCGATGACCGAGAGAGCCCAATCCCAGTCCGAAGATCGCGTGCTGTCGCGCCACATCCTGCCGACGTCGGGAACGATGATCGGCATCTGTACGACGCTGATCGGCCTGGTGAAGGTGGTCGAGGGCCGGATCGGCCCCAGTCGCGTCGATGAACTCGCAGCGTTGACGTCATTATTTTTTCTGGTGAGCGCGGTAACGTCCTACCTGTCGATACGATATGTCACCCGTCCGAGGATCAGCAAGCGGATGGAATCGGTCGCCGACATCTGCTTCCTCATCGGGCTTGTATGCATCGCAATGATCGGTCTGTTCTTTGCCTACGAAGCCATTTGAGCCGACGATCCGAGAAAATCGCTACCGCGCATAGCCGACCGGTATAGACATTCCGCTTTTCAGGGTTTCCATCGAGATCGAGGCCGTGACGTCGAACAGTTCGACCTTGCGGACGAGTTGCTTGTAGACCACGTCGTAGTGCTCCACGCGCGGCAGCACGACCTTGACGATATAGTCGTAGTTTCCAGTCAGTCTGTGCGCCTCGACGATCTCCGGAATGTCGCTGATCGCCTTTCGAAAATTCTCGATCCAGTCGTCGGAATGATGCGCCGTCTTGACGAGAGCATAGACAGTGGTCGGCACGCCCATCTTATCGCGATCGAGCACGACGATACGCCTGGCGATATGGCCGCTTTCTTCCAACCGCTGGATGCGGCGCGAACAGGCCGAGACGGACAACGCCACGCGGTCGGCAAGGTCCGTTACGGACACGCCCGCGTCGCTCTGCAAGAGGTCGAGAATTTTCCTGTCGCGCTCATCGAGCATGCTATCCTCCCAGACCCGCGCCGACATATTGCGCAATGTGACGAAATCGCGCAAATTCATGCGGTAGATATAGGCGTCATTTCGTAAAAAATGCAAACTTTGCTCGCGTATTTTGCTCCATGATCTGGTCATCGTAAGCAAACGGGAAGAGACAATTTATGCGCACCATCGGCCTCATCGGCGGCATGAGCTTCGAAAGTTCTGCGGTCTATTATCGCCTCGTCAACGAATCGGCGCGCCGGCGTCTCGGCGGGCTGTCTTCTGCCGATGTCCTGATGCATTCAGTGAACTTTGCGGAAATCGTAGCGCTGCAGAAGGCCGGTCGCTGGAACCAGGCAGCGGCGCGGCTTGCCGATATCGCCATAAAGCTGCAGGTAGGCGGCGCCGAGTGCGTCTTGATCTGCACCAACACCATGCACCTGATCGCCGATGAGGTGGCCTCCCGCGTCTCCATTCCGCTCATCCATATCGTCGACGAAACGGCCGCCGAATTGAAGCGAGCCGGCTGCCGCAGGCCGCTATTGCTCGCGACGCGTTACACCATGGAGCATGGCTTCTACATCGAGCGCATGGCGCGCCAGGGGGTCTCGGCCATGGTGCCGGATGCCGAAGACCGCACCGTGGTGCACGACGTCATCTTCAACGAACTTTGCGCCGGCACCGTCCTCGATAGCTCGCGCGAAAAGCTGATGGCCATCATCGAGCGCGGCAAGGCGGCGGGTGCGGATAGCGTCATCCTCGGCTGCACGGAAATCTGCCTCATCCTCGATCCGCAAGCACTGCCGCTCCCCGGCTTCGATTCCACTGCGATCCACGCCGAAGCTGCCGTGGACTTCGCATTTGGGACGACCCAACAGAGCGAATGCGCCGCTTGATCGCGGCATGTATACTTGACTCAGTCAACTAAATATTAGACATAGTCTCCAAGGAGACTGTGTCATGTCCGCTGCCTTTTCACCCTTGGCCGCCATCGAAGCGGTGCGCGAATTCAGCCGCTTCTATACGAATTTCCTCGGTGTCCTGAACCGAGCCTATTTGGACAGCGCCTATACGCTGACAGAGGCCCGCGTCCTTTTCGAGATCGCATCTCACGACGGCATCGCGGCGACTGCACTCAAGCGCGATCTTCATCTCGACGCAGCCTATCTCAGCCGCATCCTCAAGCGTTTCGGGGCCGACGGCCTGATCGCCACGGAAGCCGACGCCGCCGACCGCCGCAGCCAGATCATCCGCGTGACTGCCACGGGACAGTCTCTGTTCGAGGAATTCGCCAAGCGTTCCCGCGCGCAGATAGCCGAGCGTTTCAGCGATTTGCCACAGGAAGCGCCGGACCGCGTGGTCGAGGCGATGCACACCATCCGCACCATTCTCGATGCGCCCGCTGCAAGCACGGCAACGGCGATCATTCGCGCACATCGCCCCGGCGATATCGGATGGATCGTTCAAAGCCAGGGGCGTTTCTACCATGATGAATTCGGCTGGGACATGCGCTTCGAGGGGCTAGTGGCCGAGGTCGCCGGCCGGTTCCTCACGAATTTCAATCCGGACAAGGAGCATTGCTGGATCGCCGAGCGCGGCGGCCTCAACGTCGGCTCGGTCATGATCACCGACGGCGGCGACGGGGTTGCGAAGCTCAGATTGCTCTATGTCGACAAGGCCGCGAGGGGTCTTGGGCTCGGACGCGCGCTGGTCGAGGAATGCATCACCTTTGCCCGCCGTCACGGCTACCGACAGCTGTCGCTCTGGACCAACGACAATCTCGAAGCGGCGCGCGGCATTTACCTTCGCGCCGGCTTCAGTTTGATTTCCGAAGAGAAGCACCGAATGTTCGGGCCCCTCCTCAACGGCCAGACCTGGCGTCTCGATCTCTAGCTCCAGCAACATGGGCGTCGCAGTTTCATATTGCGCTTGATTTGGAAACGATCATTTCCTAAAAAGCTCGACATGATCACCGAGACCGAAATCGCCCCGATGCGGCTGCGTGGCAGGCCGCGAGAATTCGACATGGAAGCAGCGCTGGACAAGGCGCTCGCCGTCTTTGCCGAGCGCGGCTATCACGCCGCCTCGATCACCGACCTCACCTCGGCAATGGGGCTCGCCGCCGGCAGCGTTTACAAAGCCTTCAAGGACAAGCGCGGCATCTTTCTCGCCGCCTTTGACCGCTACCGCGCCGTCCGCGTCGCCACCTTCGACGAGGCGATCGCCGGCGCCTATAACGGTCGAGACAAGCTACTGGCGGTCTTGCGTGTTTATGCCGACTCCTCTCATGGAGCGATCGGCAAGCGCGGCTGCCTCGTCGTCCGCAGCGCCGATGACCTGGCGCTCCTCGACGATGAGGCCGCAAGCCGCGTGGCCACCGCCTTTAACGCCAACGAGACGCTCGTGACCAGATTGATTGCCCTCGGCCAGGAAGACGGCAGCATCCGTGCGGACCTCGACGTTCAGACGACAGCCCGAACGCTGCTCTGCCTGATGAGCGGCATGCGCGTAGTCGGCAAGACCGGCCGCAGCCACGCCGAAATGGCCGCCGTCGCTGAAGCTGCCCTAGGGATCCTCGACTGAATTAGCCCATCGCCGCGCCTTCCCACGCCCGCATCGACCAGGAGTACCGCATGACCGCCACCGCCGCGTGCCGCCCCGACGTGGAGCCCGCCGCTTCCCCGACGATCTCGCGCGGGATGATGTTCACCTTCGCGACCGCCTGCGGACTGGTGGGCGCGAACCTCTATTACGGCCAGCCACTGGCGGGTCCGATCAGCAACGCGCTGGGTTTCGATCCGGCCGCCACGGGCCTCATCGTCACGCTGACGCAGATCGGCTACGGCCTCGGTCAGTTGCTGATCGTTCCGCTCGGGGATCTGCTCGAGAACCGCAGATTGGTAACACTGTTGGTCTCGATTGCGGCCCTTGCGCTGCTTAGCGCGGCCTTTGCCACGTCGCCGGTGTGGTTTCTGACCGCCGCGCTCTGTATCGGCCTTGCGTCGACCGCGGTGCAGGTGTTGGTACCTTTCGCCGCCTCAATGGCGACCGACGCCGAACGCGGCAGGGTGGTCGGCAACGTCATGGGCGGCCTTTTGACCGGCATCATGCTTGCTCGGCCGGTGGCGAGTTTCCTCTCGGAGATATCGTCCTGGCAGGCCGTCTACATCGTGTCGGCCGTCGTAATGGTGGTGCTGACCGTCGTTCTGCGCTCGATATTGCCGGTGCGCAGGCCGCAGACGAAACTTCACTACGGACAGCTTCTCGCCTCCATGGGCCATCTGGCGCTTCACAGGCCGGTGCTGCAGCGCCGCGCCCTCTACCAGGCGAGCCTGTTCGGTGCGTTCAGCCTGTTCTGGACGACGACGCCGCTCCTGCTTGCCAGCCCCGCCTACGGGCTGACGCAGAACGGCATCGCGCTCTTTGCGCTCGCAGGTGCTGCCGGCGCGATCGCGTCGCCGATCGCCGGCCGGCTCGCCGATCGCGGCATGACAACACCCGCAACGGCTTTTGCCATTCTGCTGTCCATCACAGCCTTCCTATTGGCGCACCTCTGCGCCGGCGGCTCAATGCCGCAACTGGCACTGCTGACATTCGCCGGCATCCTGCTCGACTTCGGGGTACAGACCCACGCCGTCCTCGGCATGCGGGCGATCTACCAGATCAGTGGCGAGCATCGCAGCCGCTTGAACGGGCTTTATATGGCAAGCGCCTTCGGCGGCGGCGCCATCGGCTCTGCGGTCGGTGGCTGGGCCTACGCGACCGGCGGCTGGAACCTCACCTCCTGGATCGGTCTCTGCTTCCCGCTGCTGGCACTTGTCACCTTCACGACCGAGAAGCGCTCCCGCCGATCCGCCTAGGCGATCAGAGTGAGCGCATTCACGTGACGGCCTCGTCGAAGCGGACACGTGCCGCGCGGACGGCGACGTGGTTGGCCTCCGCCCAGTTCAGAAGCTGTGCCAGGGGTTCGTAAAGCGACCATCCAAGATCGGTCATCCGGTATTCGACGCTCGGCGGCTTGGTCGGAAAAACCTCGCGTCCGACATAACCGTCGCGCTGCAGGTCGCGGAGCGTTTGCGTCAGCATGCGCTGCGAGATGTCGGGAACCATCCGCCTGAGTTCGCCGAAGCGATGCGGCTTCTGCGCCAACGCCTCCAGCAGCAAGACGGCCCACTTGCCGCCGATCTGCGAAAGCAGGTCGCGCACCGGGCAATTGGCGAAATCGAGCTGCGTCAGATCGACGTTGCGGTCGGGAGCGACGCGCTTGTTGCGCATGTTGACGATGGCGCTCATGCCGGTTCCTTTTTGGTAACGTAGGGAAAGAAAACTGCCTTCTTTACGTGGAGCCGTCAATTCCTATTGTAGTGCTGCTCTCTTTTTGAGACTACTGATACCGAGCCGCGCAAGCGGCGAGCATGGCAAAAGGAAACTCCCATGACCAGCAAGCTTCTCGTCACCGGCGCCGCCGGCCAACTCGGCCAGCGGGTGATCCATCACCTGACCGAGACCTACAAGGTCGCGCCGGGCAATATCGTCGCCGCCACCCGCGACCCGGCCAAGCTGTCCTCTCTTGCGGCCAAGGGCGTCGATATCCGCAAGGCCGATTTCGACGATACGGCAACGCTTGGGGCCGCCTTCTCCGGTATCGACCGTCTGCTGATCATCAGCACCGATGCGCTCGACACACCCGGCAAGCGCCTTCGCCAGCACACGGCCGCGGTCGAGGCGGCCAAGGCGGCCGGCATCAAGCATATCCTCTACACCTCGATGCCCAGCCCGGACAAATCGCTGGTCACTTTCGCGCCCGACCACCTCGGCACAGAAAACGCCATCAAGGCGAGCGGCATTTCCCATACGATTCTTCGGGACGCCTGGTACATCGACAACTTCATGATGTCGCTGCCGCACAATCTTGAGGGCGGCAAATGGTACACGGCGACCGCCGGCGGTCGCGTCGCCTATATCTCGCGTGAAGATTGTGCGTTGGCGATCGCCGCGGCGCTTGCGGCCGAAACAAGCGCGAATGCCGTCTATACGTTGACTGGCAGCCAGTCCACGACGACGGAAGAGGTCGCCGCCGTCGTTTCGGCAGTCGTCGGCAAGCCGCTCGATGTGGTGCAGGTCAACGACGAACAGCTCGCCGCCGGCATGACAGGCGCCGGCCTGCCGATATTCGTCGTGGACATGCTCGTTTCAGCCGACGCCAACATCCGCGCCGGCAATTTCGATCTCGTCACCGATGATTTTCACAAGCTGACCGGTCGTCAGCCGCAGACGTTGAAGAGCTTCTTCGAAGAGCACAGAACGGCACTGGTGGGATGAGCCACAAGCGGGGAGCCCGCCTCCCCGCTTCTATCGCCAAAGTCGCGGCGAGCCGGTATTCGCCGTCGGTCCGCTCTCAGACTTAGACGGTCTGCCCACAGGCGCGGCGGAAGCGACGCACCGTTTCGGCCATGCCGTATTCGAGCGCGTCGGCCGTCAGCCCATGGCCGATGGACACCTCAGCAAGCTTCGGGATGCGCTTCATCAGCGGCGGAAGGTTGGCGACCGTGAGGTCGTGGCCGGCATTGATGGCAAGCCCCGCGGCGAGTGCTGCGTCCGCGGTTTTCCCGAGTGCTTCGAGGATTGGCGCTGCGCGTTCCGGCTGATCGTAAAAGCCGCCGTAGGGGCCGGTATAGAGTTCGATGCGGTCGGCGCCGGTGGCCTTGGCGATTGCCACCGCTTCCACGTCACCGTCGCCGTCGGCGAAGAGCGATACGCGGCAACCGATCTTCTTGTACTTCGCGATCACTTCGCCGAGCAAATCCCCGTGCCTGCGGAAATCCCAGCCATGATCGGAAGTGGCCTGAGCAGGATCGTCGGGAACGAGCGTCACCTGCTCGGGCTCTGCCGCCGCGCAGAGATCAAAGAACTCGTCGGTCGGATAACCCTCGATATTGAATTCGGCCTGAGGAAACTCGTCGTCTATCAGCGCGCGGATCACCGGCAGATCGGAAAAGCGGATATGGCGCTGATCGGGACGCGGATGCACGGTTAGTCCGCTCGCGCCCGAACTGAGTGCGATGCGCCCGAGCCCGGCAACGCTCGGCCACGGCAGGTCGCGCCGGTTGCGCAGCATGGCGATGGCATTGAGGTTCACGGAGAGCTTGGCGGGCATGGATGGGATCCGTCGATTGTAGAAAAGGCTAGTTCACGCTTTTAAGTGATCAGCAACGACAAGACCAACGAGATTCCAACATCCACCTATGCAAAAGTTTGATAGCACTCACCCCTTGGCCGATTGACCCGCCCGAGTTGCTACGTCCTTCGGGCGATTCCTAAAATTGCTAAAAAGAGTTACGCTCCTGAACGGTAGGCAGCGATCCGCCTTCGCGCCGGGGGGTACAGTGTAAGGCGGGTATGCGCGTTTTCCAACCCATTGTGCAGGCGTTCCTTTTACAAACGAAATCGCCGGGGATCTGCGCTGCGGGAGCGACAACCGGGGGCCGCCATGGATCGGCGTCATCTTCGGTCATCGCCAATTCGGACTAGTTAAACAGGCATAGATGAGACGCATGCCACAGTAAGGGCCATAGAGCCACATGATGTCAGGAAGGGGGGCCTATGCCTGACGGTTCCAAACAGATGTTCGCAGCGGCGAAGCTTGCCTCGCAGGCGCGCGCCAAATACCATTTTCTTCCCGCCGCGGCCCTGCCGCCGGAACTGCCGAACGGTCCGATCGCTATCGCCGATATGGCCAATGCCTTTCATGTCACCCATCGCACCCTGCACTTTTACGAGGAGAAGGGCCTGATCGCGGCAAGCCGGGTCGGCCTAATGCGCGTCTATGATTTGAACGACGTGCTGCGTATGGCCGTCATCAATGTCTGCCGCGAGATCGGCATGTCCATCGCCGCGATCCAGACGATGATGGACGAACTCAGCCTTGCCGAAACACAGGAAGCGGCCGAGGCGACTTTTCACGCGGCGCTCTCCGCTCGCATGCAGGAGTTGACGGCCGAGCTCACGATCTTTCAGCGCCAGGCGCAGCGCATCACCGAGCTCCTCGAATATAGCAGCGCCGCGGAATCCGATCGGCTCAACGACAACCAGGCCCCCTCCGCGCTGACCGCCGAGGAGCGGCATTACCTGACCTTCATGGCCGAGGGTCAATCGACCGCCAAGATCGCACGGAACCTCAACATCGGAACCGATGCCGCCTTTGCTATCGAAGCCTCGATCATCGGTAAATTCGGCACGGACAGCCGTTTTCAAGCGATCGCCAAGGCGGTGTTGTTAGGGATCGTTAAACCTTAGGTTTGATTGCCCGTGCCGGTCGTCCGACCGGCGAGATGCGCGCCCGGCCGGCGGCGGTGGGTTGCGGCAGAGCGTGCCGCCTGCTCGTATATTCCGGTCATCAGCTCCAGCGTGCGCGCTGCCTCTTCCATACGTTTGCTGAGCTCGGGCACACGCTCGACGCCGCCGACCAGGAGAACTGCCCGCACGGCGGCATAGCGGTCGGTCACATCGCGCCCCTCTTCCGTCACCTCGTAGACGACGCCGGACCTGCCGCTGCCGCTGCGCACGACCAGGCCGCCCTGGATCAGCTTGCGCAAGCTGTACTGGATGTTCGGAATGTCCTCGCGGTTGGTCATGTGGGCAAGGTCACGCATGCTCTTCGGACGGTCGTTCATCCGGATGACGTGCAGCAGCGCATTCTCGGGACCGGTTGCGGAAAAATCCGAAACGGAGGCCAGGCATTCGGCCTGCCAGCGGCCGAATGCCTCGAAGCACCGCATCAGCGCATACTCGACCTCGGTAACATCGATTTCCAAGGCCGTGCGTGCCAGATGCCAGCTGCGGTCCAGCGCGTTCTTTTCGGCCTCCGGTGACGTCGGGCGCTTGCTCATCCATATCTCCTCATCGCCGCGCATCGGCGGCAGTCCGTGGCAACGAAGGCGCATAAGCCCATGAATCGATTCCGATTTATTGCGTTGCTCACGCATCGGAAGATGCCGGAAGAGCGCTATTGCGTCCATTGGGATCTTAAAATAGACTTTCTATTATAAATTCCAACATAAAACGGAGAACAGCGAATGACCTCTCAAAGCAACAGCATGCTCTCGGCCGACCATTTCCTGCTCGGTACCTTTTCGAGCAACTGCTCCAGCGGCATGACGGTGACCAAGGTACCGGAACGCTGGGACAACTCGTGGGCAAACAATCTCAAGCTTGCCCGGATGCTTGACGACGCCGGCATCGACTTCATGCTGCCGATCGCCCGCTGGATTGGCTACGGCGGGGAAACCAATTTTCATGGCAACGTGCTGGAAACGATCACTTGGGCGGCCGCGCTCCTTTCCCAGACGCGCAACATCAATGTCTTCGCCACCATCCACACCGCCGCCAACCACCCAGTCGTTGTCGCCAAGCAGCTGGCAACCATGGACCAGATCAGCGGCGGCCGCGTCGGCCTCAACATCGTCGCCGGCTGGAACAAGCCTGAGTATGAAGCGCTCGGACTGACGCTCCCCGACGATCACGAGACACGCTACGGCTACGCGCAGGAATGGTTCGACATCGTCAAGGCACTCTGGACCCGCACCGAAGCCTTCGACTGGGACGGCAAGTTCTTCCAGCTGAAGAACGTGCTTGGCGATCCCCGTCCCGCAGCGGAACTGCCGATCCTCAACGCCGCCGGCTCCGGAGAAGGCCGCAAGTTCGCGGTGAAAAACGCCAATTTCCTGTTCACGCCGGCAATCGATCTTTCCCGTTCGAAGGAAGAGATCGCGGCATTGAAGGTGCAAGGGGTCGACGCCGGGCGCCCGGTGGACGTGCTGACCTTCTCCCACGTCGTCTGCCGCCCGACCGAAAAGGAAGCGCGCGACTATCTGGAACACACAGGCAAGACCAATGCGGACTGGGAAGCGGTCGACAATCTCGTTCGTCTGCAGTTCGCCCACGCTCAGTCCTTCCCGCACGATCTCCTGGCCCTGATCCGCGATCGCATGGCGGCAGGCCACGGCGGCTTCCCGCTGGTCGGCACGCCAGAACAGGTGGCAGAGGGCATCATCTCCCTGCATGAGGCCGGCTTCGGTGGAACGACGCTCTCCTTTGTCGACTATGTCGAAGAGTTCCCCTACTTCCGCGACAACGTCCTGCCGATCCTGGAGGCGCGCGGCATCCGCCCGGCGCAGAAGATGGCGGCAGCCGTCGCTTAAGGCTGGGGCCGACTGTCGTCGCACACATCTCCCCCACGTGGGGGAGATGGCTCAGAAGAACGTAGCGAGGAAGGCTGCGGCCTCGTCGGAAATGCCGGCAATCTTGTTTGTCGCCTGGCGATAGAACTTGAAATTGAGTTCGGTCGCGGGCCGGCCGTCGCCCCAGTCCTTAAGCGGTTTCAACTGCCCACGCCCGAGCGGTCGCTTGGCCAGCGCAATTCGTTTGATAGAGATACTGACCCGCGGTGTCTGACGCGCGAGGCCCAAAACTTTGGGAACGGCCTGCGCGGCGGTGACGATACCCGACGCGACAAGACCCTGGCCTCCTTCGTTCTCGCTCGAGAAGATAAAGATCGTGTCGCCCGCAGCGATGTCCTTTCCGCCGTACATCGTTTTCTGCGCCGGAAAGACGAAGTGCTCGGCTTGCGTGTCGGGGACTTCAGCTTTGATTGCGAACGCTCTTGCTTCCCCGTAGGAAACGGGCGGCTTGCGGCTCCGACTTGGGTCCATGCCGACCTCCGTTCAAGTCGCGGATGTCCCTGCTGGCGCAGTTCTATGACGATCCAGGATGGCCGATCAGCATGGTTTCGGCAAGCACCGAGCCTTCAGCGCACGATCGTCAGCGTCTCGGCGGCGCGGGTAATCGCCGTATAGAGCCACCGCTCCCGCGTGTCGCGAAACGCCCAACTTTCGTCGAAGAGCACGACGTTGTTCCACTGCGAGCCCTGCGCTTTGTGAACCGTCAGTGCATAGCCGAAGTCGAACTCGTCATAGCGCTTGCGCGTCGACCAGGGGATCTCACCGTCGACGTCCTCGAAGGCCTGCTTCAACAGCTTGATCTTCGCCGCCCCTCGGTCCATGTCGTCGTCTTCCGGCTTCACCAGAAGATTGATGCCCGGCTTGGTCGTCTCTCGGGACGATGTCATCACCTGCCAGAGCGAACCGTTGAGCAGGCCTTTGGCCGGATCGTTTCGCAGGCAGACCAGCTTGTCGCCGGACTGCGGATAGTCCGCCGTGAAGCCTTTCAGCTCCCGCAGACGCTGATTGTATCGCCGGCGCGTTTTGTTCGTGCCGACCAGCACCTGATCCGCATCCAGCACCAGCGGCTGCGTCACCTCACTCTTGGAAATCACCTGCGCAGTGCCGTAGTCGCCGTGCATGATCTCCTTGCCCTCGCGCACATGCATGGCAAGCTGAATGATCGGGTTGTCACGCGCCTGCCGGTGAATATCCGTCAGCAGGTAGTCCGGCTCCTGGTTGGTGAAATAGCCTCCGCCGGTAACGGGCGGCAACTGGCCGGGATCGCCGAGCACGAGGATCGGCGTACCGAAGCTCATCAAGTCCTTGCCGAGCGCTTCGTCAACCATCGAGCATTCGTCGACGACGATCAGCGCCGCCTTTGCGACCGGGCTCAGGCGGTTGATGGCGAACATCGGCGCAATCGAGGTCTTGCCGGTCTCCTCGTTTTCCACCGCCTCTTCGCCCCGCGGACGGTAGATGAGGGAGTGGATGGTCTTTGCGTTGTGCGCCCCCTTGGAACGCAACACCTGCGCCGCCTTGCCGGTGAAGGCCGCGAACAAGACTTCGCCGTCGACATGCTCGGCAAAATGCCGCGCAAGCGTCGTCTTGCCCGTGCCGGCATAGCCGAACAAGCGGAAGAGCGGCGCCCGCCCTTCCTTCAGCCATCTGGCAACGGCCTTCAGGGCCTCGTCCTGTTGCGGTGCGAATTGCATGGGGAGCGACTTGGCAGGATTCGCACACCCTGCGCAAGCGATAAAAGCCGTGGTGGGCCGGGAATAAACCAGGCCGTTTGAGCGTCTCATGTTCGGCACGCACAATCGCGAGCCCTTGCACCCAAGGAGAACAGCCATGAAAGCCGCACTTTACCTGCCGGTCCTGATCCTGGCATCGACCGCCGCGACGGCCGCTTTTGCCGAGGCGCCAGTCAAGGTGGTCGAGACATCGAAGGGAAAGGTCGTTGCCGACGCGAAAGGCATGACGCTTTACACCTTCAAGAACGACAAGAAGGACATGTCCAATTGCTACGACGATTGCGCCAAGAACTGGCCGCCCTTCATGGCGAGTGACAACGCCAAGGCCGACGGTGCATATTCGCTCGTGACCCGCAAGGACGGGAAGAAACAGTGGGCCAAGGACGGCATGCCGCTCTACCTGTGGATCAAGGATACCAAAGCCGGCGACGTTTCCGGCGACGGCGTGAAGGGCGTGTGGGATGCCGCACGGCCATAGCACGGATGACGGCGATGCGGGGGCAAACACCCCCGCATCCGGCACGTTCGAAGCCGAAATTCTGGCGCTCATGCCCGCGCTCAGGCGCTATTCGCGAAGCCTTGCGCGTTCGGACGCGGATGGCGAAGACCTCTTGCAGGACTGCGTGGAAAAGGCCCTCGCCCGCCGCGCGCAATGGCGCGGGGTCAATCTGCGCGCCTGGCTGACCGCCATCATGACCAACCTCTACCGTAGCGGCTTGCGCCAGAAAGGCCGCCAGGACTTTGTCGACATCGCCGCAAGCGCGGAGCTGCCGGCCGAGGAAAAGGCATCCGATCCGCTCGAGCGGTCGCGGCTGGAGGCGGCCCTCGACAGCCTCGCCCCGGAGAGCCGATCGATCCTCATGCTTGTTGTCGTCGAGGGCCATAGCTACCGCGACGTTGCGACGATGCTGGATATCCCGATCGGCACGGTGATGTCGCGGCTGTCGCGTGCGCGACTGCGCCTGACCAACCTGATGAATGCCGACAATGTCATTACGCTTCGGAGACCAAGATGAGTGAACGAAACCCGACCGTGACCGAAGCGGAACTCCACGCCTTCGCCGACGAGCAGCTGCCGACGGCAGATCTTGCCCGCATCGAAGCCTGGCTCGCAGACAACACCGAGGACGCCGCAAAGGTCGCGGCCTGGAAGGCGCAGAACGAGAGCATCAGGACACTTTTTGCACCCTACCATGCAGCGAAGGACGGCGATGCCGCCCTGCTCCGAGCGCGCAAGGAGGGTAGGTGGCCGAGTTGGATGCCGCGCTTATCCAGCGTCGCTGCCGCAGCGGGTATTTTCATCGTCGGAGCGGTCGCCGGCCATTATGGACCGCCGCTCCTGTCTCCACCTGAGCTACAACTGACGGCGCTCGAAACCCTGCCGCGCCAGGCGCAATCCGCCTTCCTCATCTATGCCAGCGAAGTCCGCCACCCGGTTGAAGTGGGTGCCGACCAGGAAGCCCACCTCGCGACCTGGCTCGGAAAACGCTTGGGCGTCACCGATCTCAAGGTCCCGAACCTGCAGAGCCTCGGCTTTCATCTCGTCGGCGGCAGGCTTCTGCCGGTCAACGATACGCCGGGCGCGCTCTTCATGTATGAGGACGCGACCGGCAAGCGGATCACCATCCTCATCGGCCATAACCCGGAAAACGACACGACAAGCTTCCGCTTCGCCAATGCCGGCCCGGTCGAAACCTTCTACTGGATCGACGGCAAGCTCGGTTATGCCGTCACCGGCGACATTTCGCGCGAGACGCTGCGGCAGGTGGCGGAGGAGTGCTACAGGCAGTTTCCAACATGACAATGTAGCGTAGAGGATTGGTTCTGCCCGGTTGCCTGGATGACCCGACACGCAGAAGGTTGCAGATTGGAAAATTACCCCTGCAAATGACAAATATACTCACGAGGCGTTGACGACATACTCCCGGTATGGTTGCCTTCATACCACGAGTGTGGAGAAAGCCTCATGTCGCAGTTCGGCCAGAGCGAGATATTCGGCATAGCGTCCTTGCTCGTCACCCTTCTCCAGTATGGCCCTTATAGCTGGAGAACCTATTCCGGCGAGCTACACCCACATGTTTTCTCTTACTCTATCTGGGGCATCGGCGCTGCAATCGTTGCAACGGCGCAGTGGTCCGCGGGTGCGGGACCGGGCGCCTGGGCTATGGGGATGGTCGCCGTACTCTGTTTCGTCGTTGTTGGCCTGTCTCTTCGCGCCGACGTAAAGTACATCTCGAAGCGAGACATCTGGACGCTTGTCGCGGCGCTGGCGGCCCTGCCGCTGTGGTTCTATACGCAGGATCCGTTGTTTGCGGTCATCATCATAACGTTGGTCGACATCGCCGCTTTCCATATGATCTTTCGCAAGGCGCTTGCGCGCCCGACCGAAGACAGCATCGTTTTCTATGCCATTGCGATCGTGCAATACGCTCTTTCGATCTTTGCCACGGAAAACTACAATCTGACGACGCTCTTGAACCCAATCGCCCTGATATTGTGCTCTGCCGCAGTTATCGCAGCCATGTACCTCAACAGAAACGGCACCAAGATCACAGCATCCTAGCCCTGGTTGCCAGCGCCCTTCTCAGGGGAGCGCTGGGGGTCATTCTGGATGACGATCGGCTTGCCGTGCGGCGTGGCTTCCGCCGCCCGCTGCCAGCTATGCTGGAGAGCCAGGATGTCGTCGGCGCCGGCGATCCCTTTGTCGACCAGCAGCGCCGAGAGCGCGGCGACCCAGCAATCATAGTAGTCACTGCCGTCCTCGGCACGGCCGGGCTTGTGCACTTGCACCGACAGTTGCTCGGCCCATTCACCCCAGCTGAACACGCCGCGCGCGCGCAGATGCACTGTTATCGCGAAGGCCTCCGCCGCCCATGGCTCGGGGAAGACCGGTTCGCCGTCCGCCGATTTCGGCAGGAGTGGCGACTCCATCAGCGGCAACGCCGCATCACAGACGCTCAAGATAGCTCTCCCAGGCGTCGATGCAGACGGTGAGCGTTGGGTCGGCGCCCTCACCCCAGATTTCAGATCCCTCGAATGTGACGGTGTAGAGCCATTGCGGATTTTCGCCCTTGCCATGGGCGTTGTCGTCGGGGAAAACGAACGATCCCTGCACCGCCTCGATCACGCCCGCCTTGGCGCGCGCATAGCGCGGCAGGCGCGTATGCGTCGTCGGATTGAAGTTTTTCGTTCGCACGCCCTCGCCGACGGCAAATCGCGGCTGCATATCAAGCGGCCGGTCGCAGGGTCCGCCCTTGGCAAGCACGCCCGGCACCATGTCCGCCTTCAAAACGCGCTTTGGTGCGGTTCCCTGCAGCAATGAGCGACCAGTGGTCAGCTCCTCGCCCGTCGCAAAGCCATGGCGCACCAGCAGTGTCTCGAGACCCCGCATCCAGATTTCGTAGTAGCTCGCCGCGAGATAGTCGGCCGGCGGAATGCTTTCGCGCGCATGCCGGCTTTCGTCGATGTTCCAGTAGCCGAAGGCACCGCAGGAAAGCGTGAGGCCGAGCGCGCGCTTTTCCCAATCGGAATGGAAAACCGGCTCGTTGGGTTCGGGCGCAACCGGACCGAAGCCCATCTGCCCGCCGAGATCGTGCGGCCCGTTCATGCCGTCTCCTCCGATGGTTGGCCGGCAATGGCGGTGCCGATCATCGCATCGCGGCTGACGAGCGCTGCCAGTTGCGCCTCGTCCATAGCCTCGGTACCCGCGGGCTTTTCGGGTATCACCAGATAACGCAATTCCGCCGTGGAATCCCAGACGCGGATTTTCTTTGTGCTAGGCAACGTTAGGCCGAATTCCTCTAAAACAGCACGAGGATTGATGACGGCGCGCGAGCGGTAGGCGGGCGCCTTGTACCAGACCGGTGGCAGGCCAAGAACCGACCACGGATAGCAGGAGCAGAGCGTGCAGACGACCAGATTGTGGGTGTCGGGCGTATTGAACACGGCACGCATATGCTCGCCCTGTCTGCCGGTGAAACCGAGGCTGGCGATCGCGTCCGTCGCGTCCTGCTTCAGCCATTCGGCGAAATCCGGATCGCTCCAGGCCTTCGCCACCACGGCCGCGCCGTTGCGTGGCCCGATCTTCGTCTCATAGGTCTCGACGATCGCATCGATCGCCGCCGGGTCGATGAGCCCCTTCTCCGCAAGCAGCGTCTCGAGCGCCTTCACCCTTGCCTGCATGTCGGAATAACGGTTGTCGTGCTCGTGGTGATGATCGTGATCATCGTGGTGGTGACTATGCGACATGGCAGCCTCCCCGCGTGCTGAGCCTACTTTAGCATCGGCCACAGGCTAAGCACCAGCAATAGAGCCATGGTGATGTTGAACCATTTCAGCCTGACGGGATGAGAAAGCCAGTCGCGCAGCGCGGACCCAAACCCGGCCCAAGTCGAAACGCTCGGCACATTGACCGCGGCAAAGGCGCCGCCGACAATCAGTACGCTTACCAGATAGAGCTGCGGGATAGTGTAGGTCGCCATCGCGGTGACGGCCATGACCCAGGCTTTTGGATTGACCCACTGGAAGGCGGCGGCCGCCGCAAAGGACATCGGCCGCGCGCCGCTTTCCTTTTCGCTGAGCGACCGGGACGTGGCGATCTTCCAGGCGATCCAGACGAGATAGACCCCGCCGGCAAATTTCAGCGTGAGATAGACGAGCGGCATGGTGTGCAGGACCGCGCCAAGCCCAAGGCCGACGGCGAGCAGCAGCGACAGAAATCCCGCGCCGATGCCGAGCATGTGCGGGATCGTCCTGCGGAAGCCGAAATTCACGCCGGAGGCAAACAACATCATGTTGTTCGGACCAGGCGTGATCGATGTCGTAAACGCAAATAGTACGAGGGCCAGAAACGTATCCAGCGGCATGATTGTTTCCTTCAGGCGAACCGTGTCGCTGCATACCATTGAGCCGAGGGAAAAAGCAGCCTTGAATTGTCATGGTGACATGACGATTTCAGCGGCTTTCGAAGGGAACCTCGAGATCGAGGAGACGGCCGACATAGCTGCGGACGGTGAGCAAATACGCATGCGGCGTTGCCTCGATGCGACGCAGCAGCCGCTCGCTCTTGTCGATCGAACGAATTTGGTCGGTCTGCACCATGCCGCGCGTCTTGAGGTTATCGGGCAAGGCAAGCTTGGTCGCCCACGGCTGCATGTTGCCTGTGATCGGACAGACGAGCACACGCAGCGATCGCTGGTTCATCGCTTGCGCGGAGATGATGATGACCGGCCGCGTTCCAGCTTGCTCGCTTCCCTTCGTCGGATCGAGATTTGCCAGGTAAATGTCCCCTGCCGAGGGAAAGACTTCACTCTCGATCATAGACGCGTTCCGAGCCGACGTCCGGTCCCCAATCAACTGTCGCCGGTTCGTTCTCCCAACCCAGCCGATCCATTTCCGCGATCATCTCGTCCAACGGTGGTGCGAGCCTTATGCCCTGCTTCTCAAAACTGCCCCGCCCGTTGTCGACGCTGATATCGACAACATCGCCTTCGCGCAGATGCATTGCCTCCGTCACCGATTTCGGCAAGCGGATGGCGATGCTGTTTCCCCATCTGGAAACCGTAGCTTTCATCATGGTCACCTCTGATATACACTGTATATCATTTGTTGGTGTTCGCAAATTAGCGGCAACCAAGGAGGATAGAGATGAGCAATCCTCTTGCCAACGTCGCTCTTCCCTCAGGCGTCACCGTGCCGGTGCTCGGACTGGGGACCTGGAACATGGGCGAGACCGAGGCCCGCGCCGACGATGAGGTGAAGAGCCTCACGACCGGGCTCGACCTTGGCATGACGCTGATCGACACGGCTGAGATGTATGCCGACGGCGGCGCCGAAACAGTCGTTGGCAAGGCAATCAATGGCCGGCGGGACAACGTTTTTCTCGTCAGCAAGGTTTATCCGTGGAACGCCAGTCGCGCTGGCACGATCGAAGCTTGCGAGCGCAGCTTGAGCCGGATGAAGACAGATCGGCTGGACCTCTATCTTCTCCACTGGCGCGGCAGCCATCCGCTTGCCGAAACCGTCGCCGCCTTCGAGCGCCTGCAGGCCGACGGCAAGATCGCGGCCTGGGGCGTTTCGAACTTCGACACCGCCGACATGGAGGAATTGTTGGCCGTGCCCGGCGGCGGTAACGTCGCTGCAAATCAAGTGCTCTACAATCTCGCTCGCCGCGGCATAGAGTTCGAGCTCATGCCCTGGTGCCGGCAACGCGGCATCCCGATCATGGCCTATTCGCCGATCGAGCAGGGACGGCTCGCCCACCATCCCACCCTCATTCATGTCGCCAAGGCGCATCAGGCAACGCCGACGCAGGTGGCGCTGGCCTTTATTATCGCCCAGGAGGGCGTCATCGCCATTCCGAAATCGGCGCACCCCGATCGCGTCCGCGAAAATCGCGAAGCGGCGTCGATCCAACTGACAGCAGCCGACCGCGTCGCCCTCGATGCAGCCTTTGCGCCACCGACACGAAAAAAGCCGCTGGAAATGATCTGATCCAGCAGCTCCAAAAACAATTGCCCGACGAACTACATGCCTTGCGGACCGCGGTTCATCGCTGCGATGCCGGTGCGACAGACTTCGAGCAGGCCGAGCGGCTTGATGATCGCGACGAACTGATCGATCTTCGACGACTTGCCAGTAATCTCCAAAATGAAGTGCTCGACGGTAGCGTCGACCACCTTGGCATGAAAGGCGTCGGCCAGACGGAGCGTTTCGGCGCGCGTTTCCCCCGCACCGACGACCTTGATGAGGGCGACTTCGCGTTCGATCGGCCGTTCCTGCCCCAGCTCGCGCGCCCGAACCGTCAGGTCGACCACGCGGTGGACCGGAACGATGCGCTCGAGCTGAGCCTTGATCTGTTCCAACACCTGCGGCGTACCGCGCGTCACGACCGTGATCCGCGAAAGGTGCGCCTGATGCTCGGTTTCCGATACGGTCAGGCTCTCGATGTTGTAGCCGCGGCCAGAGAAGAGGCCGATCACGCGCGCAAGGACGCCCGGTTCGTTGTCGACGAGAACGGAGAGCGTATGGCTCTCGGCCGCCGCCGTCTCGGGGGAGATGAAATAGGCTGAGCCGGTGGGTTGAAGGTGTGCGTTCATTGTTCTGTCCGTTTCCGTATGGGTTAGACCAGCTGCCGGCCCTTGGCGTCGATCGCATTGGCGACGGCTTCGTCGGTCGCCTCGTCGGGCAAGAGCATCTCGTTGTGCGCCTTGCCGGAGGGGATCATCGGGAAGCAGTTGGCGAGATTGGCGACGCGGCAATCGAAGATGACAGGCATCTTGACGTCGATCATCTCCTGGATCGCGCCGTCCAGATCGCCCGGCTTCTCGCAGCGCAGACCGACGGCGCCGTACGCCTCCGCCAGCTTGACGAAGTCCGGCATCGCCTCGGTGTAGGAATGCGACAGCCGGTTGCCATGCAGCAGCTGCTGCCATTGCCGCACCATGCCCATGTACTGGTTGTTGAGGATGAAGATCTTGATCGGGGCGCTGTGTTGGATCGCCGTCGACATCTCCTGGATGCACATCTGGATCGAGGCATCGCCGGCAATGTCGATGACCAGGCTTTCCGGGTGCGCGATCTGCACGCCGAGCGCTGCCGGCAGGCCGTAGCCCATGGTGCCAAGGCCACCCGAGGTCATCCAGCGGTTCGGCTGTTCGAAGCCGAAGAACTGCGCTGCCCACATCTGATGCTGGCCGACTTCCGTCGTGATGTAGGTATCGCGGTGCTTGGTGAGCTCGTAGAGCCGCTGAATGGCATATTGCGGCATGATGACGTCATCATGCGGCTTATAGGCGAAGGAATTGCGCGCCCGCCAGCGGTCGATGCTCGTCCACCATTCGGCGGTCTGCGCCTTCTCGGGTTTCTTGGGCTGCGCCCGCCAGAGCCGAACCATGTCTTCCAGCACGTTGCCGATATCGCCCAGAATGCCGACGTCGGTGTGGACGTTCTTGTTGATCGACGACGGATCGATGTCGATGTGGATCTTTTTCGAATTCGGCGAAAACGCATTGAGACGGCCGGTGATGCGGTCGTCGAAACGGGCGCCGACGCAGACCATGACGTCGCAATCGTGCATCGCCATGTTGGCCTCATAGGAGCCGTGCATGCCCAGCATGCCGAGCCAGTTCTTGCCCGAGGCCGGATAGCAGCCAAGGCCCATCAGCGTCGAGGTGATCGGGAAGTCCGTGAGTTCGACCAGCTCGCGCAACAGCCGGGAGGCTTCCGGGCCGGAGTTGACGACGCCACCGCCGGTATAGAAGACCGGCCGGCGGGCGTTGGCCATCAGTTCGATCGCGGCCGAGATCTTGTTGATGTCTCCCTGAACCTTCGGCTGATAGCTCTTCTGGATCGTATTGGCCTCCGGTGGCGTATAGGTGCCGGTGGCGAACTGGATGTCCTTCGGAATATCGACGACGACCGGTCCCGGACGGCCGCTCTTGGCGATGCGGAAGGCCTCGTGGATGACGCGGGAAAGCTCGTTGACGTCCTTCACCAGCCAGTTGTGCTTCGTGCAAGGCCGCGTGATGCCGACCGTATCGCATTCCTGGAAGGCGTCGGAACCGATGAGCGTGGTCGGCACCTGACCGCTCAGGCAGACCAGCGGAATGCTGTCCATCAGCGCATCCTGAAGCGGCGTCACCGCGTTTGTGGCACCCGGACCGGACGTGACCAGCATGACGCCGACCTTGCCGGTCGAGCGCGCATAGCCTTCGGCGGCGTGGCCAGCACCCTGCTCGTGGCGAACGAGGATGTGCTTGATGTCGTCCTGTTGGAAGATCTCGTCATAGATCGGCAGCACGGCGCCGCCCGGATATCCGAAGATGTGCTCGACGCCGTTGTCCCTGAGCGCCTGCAGAACGATCTCCGCTCCCGTCATTCGATTGCCGTTCGTCTGGTTGTCTGTGCCGGTCATTCCATTGTTTCCACTATGTGCTGATTGTGCCGAAAGCTTGAGCCCGATTTCGGGCATAAAAAAAGGCTCCTTGGGGAGCCTGTCGTTTAGCGCATGGGTGGCTATCGCCGGATGGTTACACCATCCTGCCCATGCGCCTTCCCACCACGATAAGAACCGTCGAAATCATCATGGCCGGAATTGATAGACAGAAAATTTCGTAACGTCAACGCGTACCGCAATAAAAAACCGCACCCTGCCCCAATGCCCGCCGCGTCGAGGGGAAAGCTGAAAGGGGTTTGTTAAGTAGCACGTTCTATTGTCTAGTATATTAGCAGGAGTAGTTCGTTTGCCGCACAACTCGCAGAGCCACGACAGCAATCCATCGGATCGCCGCGACCAACTGACACCGGGCAACCGATTCCTCGGCCGTGTCGTCGCCTGCAGCGGATCGCGGGCAACGATTGCGGCAACTGCTGCCGAAGGTGCCACGGAGCTGACCGAGCTCTGGTCGGTCGGCCGGCTGATCTCCATCAACGTTGGCGGCAACAGAATAGCGGCCCTCGTCTATGCGATGACCACCAACGGCAACGTCTGGGGTGAAGGAGAAGACAACCTCTTCCGGATCGAGGTGGAACTACTCGGCGAGGTCCGCGTCAAACCAGACGGCAGCGAGGAGTTCTCGACGGGCATATCGCGCTACCCCTATCTCGGCGCCATCGCCCACAGGATCCGTGTCAGCGACCTGAAACGCATCTACGATTCCGGACTGCGCGACACTTGCGTCGTCGGCACGCTGACGCAGGACGAAGACATCGACGCAACGATCCATGTTCCTTCCATGCTGTCTCGACATTTCGCGGTCGTCGGCTCGACCGGCGTCGGCAAATCGACCGCCGTCTCGCTGCTCCTGCATAAGGCGATCAGTGCGGATCCCAAGCTACGCGTTCTCATTCTCGACCCGCACAACGAGTTCGCCGCCGCATTCCCGCAGCATTCGGTGGTGATCGACACCGAAACGCTCGACCTGCCTTTTTGGCTGATGCGGCTTGAGGAATTCATGGAGGTGATCTTCCGCGGGCGTTCGCCGAGTGCGGACGAGCTCGACCTGCTGCGCGATATCATCCCGGAAGCCAAGCGCGCATTTCGCGGCGGCGACACGCCGCAAATGCGGCGACAGAGCGAGAAAAGCTCGATCACGGCGGACACTCCGGTCCCTTATCGCATCGCCGATCTCTTGGCGCTCATCGACGAGCGTATTGGCCGCCTCGAGGGCCGGCAGGAGAAGCCCTATCTTCGCGCCTTGAAAATCCGCATCGCCTCGGCGATCAACGACCCGCGCTATCACTTCATGTTCTCCAACAATACGATCAGCGACACGATCATGGAGACGATCGCGCATATCTTCCGCATTCCCGGCGACGATCGGCCGATCTGCACTTTCCAGCTGTCAGGCATCCCCTCGGAAGTGGTCAATTCGGTCGCTTCCGTGCTCTGCCGCATGGCCTTCGAACTGGCGCTCTGGAGCGACGGAGCGATCCACATGCTCGTCGTCTGCGAAGAGGCGCACCGCTATATTCCTTCGGATCCCACGCTCGGCTTCTTCCCGACCCGGCAGGCGATCGCCCGCATCGCCAAGGAAGGCCGCAAATACGGCGCCTCGCTCGGTATCATCACCCAGCGTCCAGGCGAGCTGGACCAGACCATCCTTTCGCAGTGCTCCACGGTGTTCGCAATGCGGCTTGCCAACGAGCACGACCAGGAAATCATCCGCTCGGCCATTCCGAACTCGTCCATCTCGACAACCAGTTTTCTCTCATCCATCGGCAATGGCGAGGCGATAGCCTTCGGCGAGGCCATTCCCGTGCCGATGCGCATGCGCTTTGCCCGCGTCGAGCAAAGTCTTTTGCCGAAAGCGCAAAGCGGTGCGATCGAGAGAGACATGGACGAGACGTCCCGCATCGCCGATCTTCGCACCATCGTCAGCCGCATGCGATCGGCGTCAGGTCCCGATATTTCCTCTTTCCAGCAAAGCTACTCCGCGGCTGCGGCGGTGGGATCCGATGCGTTGGCGGGATACGAGGAAGAAGATGATAGGGAGCCCCCTTCGTCCCCGATGGGCGTGGCGGATGCCACTCCAATCGAACCTTATCGGCCGGACATGCTGCCGCGCCCGGCCGGCGGTCCAATCTTCGGCGCTGCGCGATCGACGTCGATCGAGGAAAGGCTTGCCGATCTTCGCCGCCAGGAAGCCTCAGGTGCACCGCCGTTGGAACGGCCGTCGCTGCGTGACAGCATCCTGAAGAAGCCGCTCAGCAGCCTCTACAACAAGGATTGAAGTGCCTGCGTCGGGGCAGCTACGGTTTGATCCGCTCCCAGCTCTCGTCCATCTGATTGCGGAACCAGGTCATCTGACGCTTGGCATATTGGCGGGTCGCTGCAGCGCTCGTCTCGATCACGTCCTCGCGGCCGATCTCACCCTTCAGCATCGCGGCAATCTGCGAGACACCTATCGCCTTCATGACCGGCATGTCCCCGTTCAGCCGAAGCGCCAGCAAAGCGCGAACCTCGTCCTCGGCGCCTATCGCCAGCATCTTCTCGAAGCGCGCATTGATACGCGCATGCAGTACGTCGCGATCGGGGAGGACGACGACCTTTCGCGCACGGGCGGGCTCGATGACGACAGGACCACGGCGGCCATGAAACGCCGCGATGGAACGGCCGGTCGTCTCCAGCACCTCCAGGGCCCGCACGATGCGCTGGCCGTCCTGCGGATTGAGGCTTTCGGCCATGGCGGCGTCTCGATCAGCAAGCTCTTTGTGCAGGACCTCGGCACCCTCGCCCGTCAGGCGCTCGCGCAGTCGCGCACGCACGGATGCCGGAATGGGCGGCATGTCGGAAAGCCCGCCGGTCAGCGCCTTGAAATAGAGACCGGTGCCGCCAACGAAGACAGGCATTCGCCCCTGCGCCCGCAAATCCTGGACCAGCACCTGCGCCTCACGCAGCCATTCCCCGGTGGAGTAGGACTTTCCGGCCGGGACATGGCCGTAAAGATGGTGCGGAATGCCCTGCATCTCTTCGTGCGATGGCCGTGCCGTCAGAATGCGCAGGGTATCGTAGACCTGCATGCTGTCGGCATTCACGACCACGCCGCCGTGGCGGCGCGCCAACTCGATCGCCAAAGCGGACTTGCCGCTCGCGGTCGGCCCGGTTATCAGGATCGCGTCGATATCGTTTTCAGGATTTCCCATCATGGCCTTCGTTGCCACGCTTATCGCCAATCCGTCAAACCCTGTTCTTTCGCCTGCGCTCGCCGAACAGGCCGCAGAGGCCGTGAAAGCGTCGGGGCTCTACTGGCTGGCCGACGGCGTGGCCTGTGATCTGGCGCTTCGGGACGGTAGCGACCTTTCCGCAGCCGAGGCAACCATCCTCGCCGCGATCGGCAACCTGCCGGTCGATCTCGTCGTCCAGGATGCCGAGACCCGCCGCAAGAAACTGCTGATCGCCGACATGGATTCGACGATGATCGGCCAGGAATGCATCGACGAGCTCGCCGCCGAAGTCGGCCTGAAGGAGAAGGTAGCGGCAATCACCGCCCGCGCCATGAACGGCGAGATCGAGTTCGAGCCGGCGTTGCGCGAGCGCGTCGCCCTCCTCAAGGGACTGCCGCTCTCGGTCGTCGACGAGGTGATCGCCAAGCGCATCACGCTAACACCTGGTGGCCCGGAACTGATCGCGACCATGAAGGCGAAGGGCTACTACACGGCGCTCGTCTCGGGCGGCTTCACGGTCTTCACAAACAGCATCGCCGCCACGCTCGACTTCGACGAAAACCGCGCCAATATCCTCTTGGAAGACAACGGCATCCTGACAGGGCTGGTCGCCGAGCCTATCCTCGGCAAGCAGGCCAAGGTCGACGCGCTTAACGACATCACCGACAAACTCGGCATTTCCACCGACGAAGCGCTTGCCGTCGGCGACGGCGCCAACGATCTCGGCATGCTCCAGCTCGCCGGCTCCGGCGTCGCCCTTCACGCCAAACCCACCGTTGCCGCGCAGGCGAGGATGCGCATCAACCACGGCGACCTGTCTGCCCTTCTCTACATCCAGGGCTACCGCAAGGCGGATTTCATCAAGGCCTAGGTGCAATTGAGGCGATTGACAATACAGCCGGGAATATAGAAAATTTGCATTGAAAATCATTGCAAAATTGGCATATTTCATGAATTGGACGGTCGAGTTCCTGAATGCGGATGTAAAATCCGCGCTTTTCGCCTTGCCCATGGACATGCGGGCTCGCTTCGAGCGCATAGCGCATCTGATGGAGGAACACGGGATCTCTGCCATGCGTGAACCCTATGTCAAACATCTTGAGGGGCCGTTGTGGGAAATGCGACTACAGGGGCGCGAAGGGATCGCTCGCGCCGCCTATGTGACAGTTAGCGAAAGACGAGTTGTCGTGGTTCATGTCTTCGTGAAGAAAGCCCAGAAGACGCCGCGCCGGGAGATCGAAATGGCTCTCAGGAAGGCAAAGGAGATCAGATGAACAGGAAGGATAGTCTTCTTGCCCGGAATGCCTTCGAAGAGTGGCGAAAGGAGCCCGGCTACATCGCGGCATACGACGCTCTCGAGGAGGAATTCGCGCTTGCGGAAGCTCTGATCAAGGCGCGCGCCGAAGCTGAGATGACGCAAGAAGAGGTTGCTCAGGCTATGGGCACGACGCAAGCGGTCGTCGCGCGGCTCGAAAGCGGGCGCTCCATGCCGTCGACGAGAACCCTCCAGCGCTTTGCCGAAGCAACAGGAACTATATTGCGCATCCGTTTCGAGAAGCCAAAATCGAAGCGGTCGACCTCGTAGCACCGCGAGCCTGGTTGAAATCTCCTGAGCGGCCCTTCCCATGATCATCCTGGAAACACCCCGGCTCGTCATCCGCAACTGGCGCGAGGAAGACCGCGATCTCTTCTTCGAAATCAATTCCGATCCGGACGTGATGCGCTTCTTTCCGGCGCGACGCGACCGCAAGGAAGCGGAGAAGCTTTTCGATTATATTCAAGCGCTTATTGAGGAAACCGGAATCGGTTTCTACGCAATCGAGCTGAAAGCGGATGGCAAGGTTGCGGGCTTCTGCGGCCTGGCGCGCACCGATCTTGCGCCTTTTATCCGCCAGGGAACGATCGAGATCAGTTGGCGCCTTGCAAAGCGTTACTGGAGACAAGGGCTGGCGAGCGAGGCGGCGAGCGCCCTGCTGCGCTATGGCTTCGAGACGCTGGATTTCGACGAGATCGTCTCCTTCGCCGTCAAGGACAATCTCCCCTCGATCGCGGTCATGAAGCGGATCGGCATGCTTCACGATAGGAACGGCGATTTCGACCATCCCCGCGTTCCCGATAGCCACCCTCACCTGAAGCGTCATGTGCTTTATCGCCTGACCGCTGTGGAATGGCAACGACAAGGCGGCAGCACGTCCGCGACGCGGTTTTCCGTCCGGAATTGCGTAAAAACAAACAGATAGAGCGTTTACGTGTTTCGAAGCTAGAGGGTGCCCGCCGCTCAGTTGAGCGGCACGGCGAGGAAGCGCAGATCGCCGTTCGCCGAAGCGATCATCATCTGGGCGTTACGGCGGCCTTCCTTCTTGAGGGCGGCGACCTTCGTCGACACAGCCCCTGGCGACTGCATGAATTCCTGGGCCACCTCGACGATGACCTCGCCGGGCTTTAGCCCCTTGTCGGCAGCGGGCGAGCCCTTTGTCACGTCGGTAATCACGACGCCATCCACGCTGTCGGCGATGCCGAAGGATTTGCGGCTCTCAGCATCGAGTGCGGAAAGCTTCATGCCCAGGATGCTCTTTGCCGCCTCGGCGGAAGGCGCCTGCTGCTGATCGTCCTGCTGCTGATCCGGATTAGTCGCCTGATCGTCCCCTTCGCCCTCGTTAGGATTGAGGACGCCGCTGTCGGGAACGAGTTCAGAGTCCGAACCATCAGCCTTCACTTGATCGTTTTCGAGGCGACCGAGCGTGACTTTGACGGTCTCTTCCTTGCCGTTGCGCAGGATGACGACTTCGACCTCCTTGCCAACAGGGCTTTCCGCCACGGCGCGCGGCAGGTCTCGGACTTCACCCACCGTCTTGCCGTCGAATTTCAGGATCACATCGCCTGCCTTGATCGAACCGTTGTCGACCGGCCCACCCTTGATGATGCCGGCGACGAGCGCGCCCTTGGCCCCACTCAATCCGAGACTTGCCGCGATATCGTCGGTTACCGGCTGGATGCGAATGCCGAGCCAGCCGCGTCGGGTCTCGCCGAAATCCATGAGCTGCTTGACGACACCTTCGGCGAGTTCGGATGGCACAGAGAAGCCAATGCCGATCGAGCCTCCACTCGGCGAGATGATCGCCGTGTTGATGCCGATCACCTCACCCTTCATGTTGAACAGAGGTCCCCCGGAATTGCCCTTGTTGATCGCCGCGTCCGTCTGGATGAAGTTGTCATAGGGGCCGGCGTTGATGTTTCGCCCGCGCGCCGAGACGATGCCGACGGTCACCGAACCGCCGAGGCCGAAGGGATTGCCGATCGCCATCACCCAGTCGCCGATGCGGATCGCGCTGGAATCGCCGAACTTGACCGCGGTCAGCGGCTGCTTGGGCTCGACCTTCAGCACCGAAAGGTCGGTCTTGGTGTCGGTGCCGATCAGCTTCGCCTTGAGCTTCGTTCCGTTCGGAAAGATCGCCTCGATGTCGTCGGCGCCTTCAATCACGTGGTTGTTGGTGACGATGTAGCCCGAGGGATCGATGACAAAGCCGGAGCCGAGCGAGTTGACCTTGCGGTTGCTGTTCTTGCCGCCCTTGTCCTTGAAGAAATCGTTGAAGAACTCCTGGAAGGGAGAGCCTTCCGGCACGCGCGGAGAAGCCGGGCCAGCGCCCTCGTCCTTCACTTTCTGCGAGGTCGAGATATTGACGACGGCATCGAGAAGGCCGGCAGCGAGATCGGCCACCGAAGCCGGGCCGGCCGATACACCGGGTACGGCGGGGGCTGCCGGTGTCGTGCCCGAGGGCGGAACCGGCGCCGGTGCAGCGGGTGGTGGCGGCGCGACGGGAATTTCGTTCCGCGCCGGTACGCCCGGTGCGGCAACGGCCGACTGCGCGCGTGCCTCCTGGACGCCGCTCAGCAATGGACCGGCGAGGAGAACTGTGCCGGCAAGCAGGGCGAACGAACGTCTCAAGGTCGGGCGAATGGTCGAAGCCATCAAATTTCCTCGTATCGAAAGGGAGGTTTTGAACATGAACATACGGCGGATTGATGAAGGACGAAATCACCTTTTCGCGAATTTCCCGCGCGATCTCCCGACCGTTCTAAGCCACCCACTTGCAGCAAGGGCCGCCCCGAAGAGCGGCCCTTGCGTTTGGAAAAACAGTCTTTCCGTCGGTCAGTTGGCAGCGGGAGCCGCCGGGGCCGAGGGAGCGGCCAGCGCCGGTGCGCCGGGCACGGGCGTGCCCGGCAAGCCCCCAGCGCTATTGAAATAACGGAAGAAGTCGGAGGTCGGCGACAGCACCAGCGTGGTGCCCGGCGACGTCAGAGCCTGTCCGTAGGCCGTCATCGAGCGATAGAACTGGAAGAAAGCCGGATCCCGCGAGAAGGCATCCGCGAAGACGCGGTTGCGCTCGCCGTCACCTTCACCGCGCAGGATCTCACTATCGCGATGCGCATCGGCAACGAGTTCCACCACCTGGCGATCCGCGATGGCGCGGCGCCGCTGGCCTTCCTCATTGCCTCGTGCGCGGATGAGCTCCGCCTCGGCAAGACGTTCGGCCTTCATACGCTCATAGGTCTGCTGCGAGACTTCCTGCGTCAGGTCAGTCCGGCGGATGCGGACGTCTTCGATGTTGAGGCCGAGCGTCTCGGCGTCGCGATGCAGATCGTCACGCACTTCGGCCATCATCTCCGCGCGCTCGTTGGAAAGCGCGGCTTCGAAGCCACGCAGACCGTAAACGCGGCGCAGCGAAGCGTCGAGGCGGGTGCGAAGCCGCGATTCGGCGGCATCACGATCGCCCGATACGGTTTCCCGGAAACGGCGCGGATCCTTGATGCGGTAGACGACGAAGGCGTCCACCTCGTAGAACTTGCCGCCCGACACCTGGACACGGATATTGTCCAGATCGAAGCGCAGCTGCTGATCCTGGATATACTGCACGCGGTCAGCGTCCATGAAAGCGAAGGGCAGCTTGAAGTAGAGCCCTGGCTCCGAGCGAACTTCGCGGATCTGTCCGAACCGCAGAACGATCGCCTGCTCGCGGGCGTTGACGACGAAAACCGAGGAATAGACGAGAAGCAGCACGATGCCCACGGCAATCAGAATGGCCGGCAAACGGTTGGACGTCATCACTTGACCTCCTTCGCTTGCGGCTGTGCGGCGGCGGCTGCCGCGGCTTTGCCGATATCGTTCAGCGGCAGCAGCGGAAGAACGCCCTGCTTGTCGTCGATGACGATCTTGTTCGAATTTTTCAAGACGGATTCCATGGTTTCCAGGAACAGGCGAGTGCGGGTCACGTCCGGCGCCTTGGCATATGAGTCGTAGATCGAGACGAAGCGCTGGGCTTCACCTTGCGCTTCCTTCACGACGCGGTCCTTGTAGGCGGCGGCCTCTTCACGGATCTGGGCGGCATCGCCTCGAGCACGGCCGAGCTTCTGGTTGGCGTACTGGTTGGCCTCCTCGACGAAACGGTCCTCGTCCTGGTTGGCACGCTGCACCTCGTCGAAGGCATCGGCCACTTCGCGCGGCGGCGAGGCATCCTCGATCGGCACGGCGTTGATGGAGATGCCCGAGCCGTAGCGGTCCATCGTATCCTGAATGATCGCCTTCACCTCTTCGGCGACCACCTGACGATTGTCGCGGAAAACGTCCTGAGCCGGGCGGCGCCCGACGATCTCGCGCATGGCGCTTTCAGCGACCTGCTGCAGCGTTTCAGCCGGGTTCTCTACGTTGAAGAGATAGGCCCGTGGATCGCTCACGGTGAACAGCACGGAAAACTGCACGTTGACGATGTTCTGGTCGCCCGTCAGCATCAGGCCGGAACTCGACGAAGAGCCGGAGCGCCCGCCGATGTTCTGCTGCTGCTCCGTGACCTTGACGATCTCAACCTTGTCCATAGGCCAGAAATGGAAGTGCAGGCCGGGCAGCGAGACTTCGTTGCGGGGCTTGCCGAACCGCAGCTCGACGCCGCGCTCATCCGGCTGAACGGTATAGATGCACTGAAACAGCCAGAACACGAGGATGACGCCCGCAATCACCAGGAAAACGCCGCCGTTGAAACCCCCAGGTACCAAGCCCCTCAGCCGATCCTGACCACGGCGGATCATCTCTTCGAGATCTGGAGGACCGCCGCTGCCGCGCGGCCGGTTCGGTCCCTGCCCCCAAGGCCCTTGATTGTTACCGCCGCCGCCGCCCCAAGGGCCGCCGCCGTTCTGATTGCTCCAGGGCATTAAAACCTCTTCGCTGGTGCCACATTCCCCGTCGCCGCCCTCCGTTGAACCCGGGGCGGCAATGACTGCTTCCGTTATAGGTATCGCGTCCTGCGCTTTCAACGCAGCCTTAGGAACTTATCTGGCTTTATTGAAAAATAGTTGCTTTTGCCGAATGCGACAACGTGCCGAGCCGCGCCCGTCAGCGCCTGCGATAAGTGACAAAGTGCGTCGGAAAGGTATCCTTTTCGCCAGGCGGGACATCGAGCTCACCTTCGGCGGCCCAGATTGCCGGATCGATCGCCGGAAATGAGGTGTCGCCGATGACATCGGCCTCGACGTGCGTCACATGAAGAATGTCGGCCATGGCGATCGCCTGGCGATAGATTTCGCCGCCGCCGACGATGCAGATCTCGTCCGCGCCGCTCTCTAGCGCGAGACCGCGTGCGCGATCGATCGCGGCTCCGAGCGAATGCGCCGTCTCCACGCCATCGGCGGCAAAGCTTTCATCGCGGGTGATGACGATATTCGGACGCCCGGGCAAAGGCCTGCCGATCGCTTGAAAGGTCTTGCGGCCCATGATGATAGGCTTGCCGATCGTCAGCGCCTTGAAGCGCTTGAGATCCGTCGATAGGCGCCAGGGCATGTCGCCATCCCTGCCGATGATCCCGTTTCTCGAAGCCGCGACCACGATGGTCGTCTTGATGTCCGTCATGTCGCTTTGTCTCACACGGCGATCGGCGCCTTGATACTGGCGTCCGCTTCGTAGCCGACGAGCTCGAAATCCTCATAGCGAAACGAGAAGATATCCCTGACCGCTGGATTGATGCGCATCCGTGGCAACGGCTTCGGCGTACGCGCCAGTTGCATACGCGCCTGATCGAAATGGTTCTTGTAGAGATGCGCGTCGCCGAGCGTGTGGACGAAATCGCCGGGCTTCAGCCCGGTCACCTGCGCGACCATCAAGGTCAGGAGCGCGTAGGAGGCGATGTTGAAGGGTACGCCCAGGAAAATATCCGCAGAACGCTGGTAGAGCTGGCAGGAAAGCCTGCCGTCGGCCACGTAGAACTGGAACAGGCAATGGCAGGGCGGAAGCGCCATCTCGTCGACCTCGGCCGGGTTCCACGCCGAAACGATATGGCGGCGCGAATTGGGATTGGTCTTGATGCCCTCGACCAGCTTCTCGATCTGGTCGATATGGCCGCCGTCGGGCGTCGGCCAAGAGCGCCACTGCGCGCCATAGACCGGGCCGAGTTCGCCGTTTTCGTCGGCCCACTCGTCCCATATCGAAACGCCGTTCTCCTTTAGATAGGCGATGTTGGTATCGCCCTTCAGAAACCAGAGGAGTTCATGGATGATCGAGCGCAGGTGCAGCTTTTTCGTCGTAAGCACCGGAAAGCCCTGCGACAGGTCGAAACGCATCTGGTAGCCGAACACCGAGCGCGTTCCGGTGCCCGTCCGGTCGCCGCGATCGGTGCCGGTCTCCATCACATGGCTCAAGAGATCGAGATATTGCTTCATTGCGCCCGCCGTCGATTCCAGTTGAGACGTTTATTTAATGCCAATGGCTGGCAAAACCAACGTATCTGACGGCGGCTTTGGCGCTTCTCCCCCGCTTTCCATGGAGCGATTGTGAAATCGATGATGCATTTGTGACGAATGCCCTTTCCACGGGCTCTGGAAAACACTATATCACCTGTGCCGGTCTTCGGGCCGGCTATGGCGATAAACGGATGATGTAATAAGCCTATTGGACCCGGGGGCGGTACCCGGCGCCTCCACCAAAAACCGGTCGGACCGACCGGCTTTTGATGGGGGCGAAACAGGATCGACAAGGGTGTAAAGATCGGCTTTTCGCTCGGCATTGTACCACCGTTATCGGGCTAAAATTGTAGTTGCAAATGACAACTATGCGGAAGCTCGTCTCGCTGCTTAATCGCGGTGTGACACTTCAAATAAAGCCCTAGGGGGTCGCACCTCTAGGCGGGGTCCGAAGGCACCTGGCAACAGAAGCCTTCACCTTCTTTCCCTTTTCGAAATCATGTATGCTGCCCGATATGACTCGTGCCACGGGGGTTTCCCCGAGCGTTCGCATGGCATATAGCGTTGCGAAAAGCACAGGGCCAACGAAGGACAGGAAAGCATGGGGCAGGACCATATCCGCTACGACATTCTGGCGCAGGACGCGCTACGCGGAGTCATTCGCAAGGTTTTGACCGAAGTCGCGAGCACCGGAAGGCTCCCCGGCGACCATCATTTCTTCATCACTTTTCTGACCGGCGCGCCGGGCGTTCGCATCTCGCAGCTCCTGAAGTCGAAATATCCGGAGCAGATGACGATCGTCATCCAGCACCAGTTCTGGGAACTGAAGATCACCGAAACGCATTTCGAAATCGGCCTGTCATTCTCAGACGTGCCGGAAAAGCTGGTCATCCCATTCAACGCCATTCGCGGCTTCTACGATCCCTCGGTGAATTTCGAACTCGAGTTCGACGTACCGCTGGGTGAAGAAGTGGAATTGCCGGGCGGCGAAATTACCGCATATCCCGTGAGCGTCGAAAGCGGCGAGGAACAGAGTACTGCGAAGGACGGCGAGGAGAAGAAGCCGGGCTCGGTCGTCTCGCTCGACGCATTCCGCAAGAAGCAATGACCCCGAGGGGAAGCGAGAGCTTCCCCTTTTACTTTGAGAGGTCGAAGCAAACACATGTGCGCCGAAATCGTCAATCTCCGGCAGTTCCGCAAGCGGCAGGCCCGCTCCGAGAAAGAAAGCCAAGCCGAGCAGAACCGGATCACCTTTGGCCGCACCAAGACCGAGAAGAACCTGACGCAGGCGCTGAACGAGAAGGCCGACAAGGCGCATCAGGCGGGCCACATCGAAAAGCCGGCATCGGACGAATGATAGTGCGGCAAATCAGTTAAAATCAGTTAGTTAGCCCATATCAAGTGAATCAGTTTCTCAATCACCTGAATCATTTTCTGAACATCCCATGATCCGTAAACATTCCGCCACGCTCCATGGCCATCGCACAAGTTTCTCTCTGGAGGACGCCTTCTGGGACGAACTTCAGGCGATCGCGAGAGCGCGTGGTCTTTCGCTCGCCGCGCTGATCCGCGAGATCGATGATGCTCGCGAGCCCGAGAGCAATCTCTCCTCGGCGCTCAGGCTTCACGTTCTTTCATGGATCAAGGAGCGATCGGCCCGCTGATCGCTGGCGCAAGGACGGTTACTGGGCGATCCCCGGCAATTCGTTGAAATTCAGGTTTCCGGCCCCGTTCGGAAGGGACAGGCCACCGGGCGCCTGGCGTCGTTGCACCTCTGCCCGGGCGCGCGCCTCGGCATCCGCCTTCATCTTGGCATCGGCCGCAGCCTGCTTCTCGATTGCCGCCTGCTGCGCAAGCGCGCGCAACCGCTGCTCTTCCGCCACGCGCTGACGCTCGATCTCCACCTGGCGCTGGCGTTCGATCTCGCGCTGTGCGGCATTGAACTTGAAGAGCGCGACCTCACGGCGCAGCCGCTGCTTCTCCAAAACGTTCGCCTGCAGCCGCTCGACGCGGCGCCGCTCGCGCTCGAAAGCGCGCAGCGACAGGAAGCTGGTAATATCGGTGACGTCGAGCGTTGCCCGCGCGCCGGCAAGCGCGCCGTCGAAGTCGACCCGAAGCGCAGGTGTTGCGCCGGTCAACGCCTCGCTACCGGGATCGAAGCTGAGACCGAGCGAGCCGCGCAAGCGCTGCTGCGCCAGATCAAGCTCGATGTCGCTCGCGATCTTCGCGAGATCCGTCGAGGCCACCACGTTCTGCGCCCGAACCGTGCCACCCGAGATGTTGAACGGGATCGTCAGAGACTTCACAACAGCCTCGCCGTTGCTGAGGAGGGTCTGCACGATCGGCTTGATCTTCTCGGCGGTGATATCGCCCTTGATCTGATCGGTCGCCGCCAGCAGCGGCGGCAGAATTGCAAGGTTCAGCCCGCGCACGTGCGTTTCACCGAGCGTAATCTGCCCCGAGCCGCTGGCGCCCGCTACGAGTTCGCCCACGCTTCTGCCGCTCGCTTCCATGCTGAGACCGAGACCGAAGCGGCCGGTGGCAAGGGGAGCGCCGTCCTTTTGCCAGATCACGGTCGCCAGATCGCCGTTGGCGAGCGTCAACTTCGTCTGCAGCAGCGCCGTGCCATCGGAATTCGAAAGCATCAGACTGCCGCCGAATTTGCCGCCGTTCCAAACGCCGGCGATATCGTTCAGCTGCAACGCATCGCCCTTGTAGACCAGGTTCGCACCGAAATCGGAAACCGGTCCGAACACACCCGGCCAGAACTGCTTGGCGGTCAGCTTGACGTTTACGTCGAAGCCGGTGAACAGCGGCAGGCCAAGCTTGGCCTTCGTGAGATTGCCGGTCGCCGCGTCGGTAAGGGGGCCGTAGATCGCCTCGCCCAGCCATCCGAGGTCCGCCTTGGCGAACGAAATTTCGCCCGCGGCCGTCACGGTCGCCGGCCGGCGGTCGATGGTCAGCGCGCCAGCGATGGTATTGTCCGCGAACTGCCCCTTCATATCAGCAAGGGCGATGCTGTCGGTCGCGATTGCGACGTTCGTCTGCAGTTTTGCCGGCAGGCCCGTCCCCATCTGCGGCAGGCCGATGCCGTTCATGACGAGGTAGGGATCGAGGTCGGCGCTCTCCAGCGACACCGCGAGGTTGCCGTTGAGGAAGGTATCCGGGCGGACATCCACCTTGCCGTTCGCTGTAAAGGAGGTTTTGTCGGTCGCAAACGTCAGCGCCGCATCGGCCGGATCCGTGCCGTTGGCCGCGACCTTGAGCGTCATGCGACCGTTCGCATCCGCCTCGACCGGCAGCGGATCGAGCCCCGCCTGACCGAAGAGAATGGAGGTCACCGAATTTTCCAGCGTTGCCTCGAGCGTCGTCTGGCCGTTCTGGGAAAACGCCAACAGATCGGTCATGCGGTAGTCGAGATTGACGCGGCTGCCGTTCGAGACACCGGCAAGGGTCAGCGCCAGCGAGTTGCCCTTGTCACCACCGAGCGTCACCGCCCCGCGCAGCGCCGTATTACCGTACCATGCGGCGTTGCGAACAAGCCGGTCGACCGCGGGATGGTGCGGCAGGTGCTGGCTCAGCATCGCGAAGAAAGGTCCGGGGTCGGCTGCCTTGAATGTGATCTCGCCCGATCCCTTGTGGTCTGCGAGCGAGCCTTCCGCCCTGCCCGTCGCCGTGATTTCAGCGCCGGCGAGACTGCGCACGGTCAGCTTGTCGAGCGCCAACTTGCCGTCGGCGATCCCGAAAGTGGTCTCGACATTTTCAGCCGCGACGCCGAAGGCAGCAAAGCTATCGGCTTTCAGATGCGCGCTGATGCGGTGATCGAGAAGGTTCCCGCCAGGTTCCTGACCTGTAAAGAGACCTGTCAGCGCTCGCAATGCGTCGAGATCGAAGGCGTCGCCGTTAAGATCGACGGCAAGCGTCGGCGTCTGATCGGACTGCGACTGGCGATCGAGGCGGCCTTTAAGCGTCGCCGCGCCGAGGGCGATTTCGAGATTGTCGAAGCGCTGCTGCTCGCGCGCAAGGTGGACATCGGCGGAAAAGCCCGCCTGCTTCAGCTGGCGGATCGCCGGATCGACCGATCCGGTCAGCCAGGACGCCAGTCCGGAGGGCTGGTTGGAGGCGACGACCAGGTTGCCGCTGAAATTGGGCTCGCCCTGCAAAACGAGATCGCCATGCGCTTCGACCTGCGTGCGGCCCGGCAGCGTGCCGACCGCCTTGTCGATCTTCCAGCCTCGGCCGGCCGGCTGCAGGCCGAGCTCCACGTCTCTGATCGTGGTGTCACCGGCAACGATCGCAGGCAGGCGGAAGGTCGCCTTGCCCGGCACTTGCGGCACCGGTATCTCGGCTGCGATCGAGATCAAAGTCGCCAGCCGCTGCTGTGCCGAAATGGCGGCGCTCCGGCTCGTCTTGCCGCCGGAACCGCGGTTGCCCAGGCGGTTGACGTCGATCTGCTGGCCATCGGCAGTCAGCAGGAATTCGGGGTTGCTGCCGGTATCAAGCGTCGCCTCGCCAGTGACGACATAGGGATCGTCGGTCGTGCCGACTTCCAGCCTGTATTCGGGAACCCGGATGCGCTCGTTCGTTAGTTCGAACTTGCCTTTGACGCGCGGTTCGGCCTGCTTCGGATCATTGCTCTTCTGCTTCGTTTCCACGGCCGCCGAGAAGGTGCCGAGATAGTTCGGTTTGCGATTGACGAGCTGCAACTCGCCTTCGAGATCGACGCTGATCGGATGCCGTTCCGGAACCAGCCGCGTCCTCACGTGGAGTACGCCGCGATCATCCGGCTGGCTGCTGGAAATGGCAAAGTTGCCATGCTCGCCGTCCAGCGCCGCATCGCCCTCGATGCGCCACGGTCCCGCGAGCGACTTCGCCGACATATCGGCGTTAATGTCAGTCACATGCCGGGTACGACCGGATTGCTCGTCGATGAACTCCACCTCCCCGCCGTCGACGCGTACGTTTTCGAGCACCACGGTCTTGGCCGGTATCTGCGGGGAACTGCCGCGCATCCAGTCGAGCGTTCCATCCTTCAGCAAGCGCAGGCGCAGTTTCGGCTGCGATACGCGCATGTTGAATATCCGCGCTTCGCCGGAAAGGAAGGGCGCGAGTTCCGCATCCATGGTGAACTCGGCGATCTGGACCAGCGGCGTGCCGTCCGGCTCGGAGCCGACGCGCACGTCGTGCATCGTCACGGCCGGAAAGGGTAAGAGCCGGGCGTCGACAGACCCGTGAACGGTCACCTTCTTGCCTATGATCAGGCTCGCCTGATCCTCGAAATTCTTGCGAAAATCGGTCCAGTCTATGAAGAGCGGGGCAAGCAGCGCAACGAACAGCACCACGACCAGCAACCCACCCAGGAAAACCAGGACCTTACCCAACAATGCCTACAGTCTCCGTTCGCGTTCCAACGACCTCAATCGCAAAGGCGATAGCGCGTGAACTTCGCACAATCCTTCACTTAAATCGATTCTGATTTAAGTCGTTTTGCGTCTGCTTCGTATATCTGACGATCGAGCCTTTTGGGAGCGGGCAAACGAATGATTTGCCGTTGCCATGGGGTGCAGCGACAAAGATTTGCAAAACCGCGCAAATCCCTGAAATCACGAACTAGTCGTGCGAAAGATCTTGCCGGGATTGAAGATATTGTTGGGATCGAGGCTATGTTTGAGCTGGCGCATGAGATCGACCGCGCCGCCGAGTTCCTGCTCCAGAAACGCCATCTTGCCCTGGCCTATGCCGTGTTCTCCCGTGCAGGTGCCGTCCATCGCGAGCGCCCGCGCGTTCAGCCGCGCGACGAAGTCCTCGGCAACCGCGATACCTGCGGCACTGCGGTCATCGAACAACAGCTGTACGTGAAAATTGCCGTCGCCTGCGTGGCCGACGATGGGGGCGAGCAGCCCGTGCTTTTCGATGTCCGCCTGCGTTTCGGTCACGCAGTCGGCAAGCCGCGAGATCGGCACGCAGACGTCGGTCGCGAGGATGCCCAGATCCGGCGCAAGCGCGCGCACCGACCAATAGGCGTCATGCCGCGCCTTCCAGAGCTTGTTCCGTTCCTGTTCATTGCTTGTCCAGAGAAACTCGCCGCCGCCGCATTCGGCAGCGATCTCCGAGAACTGCGCGGTCTGCAGGGCGACCGTCTCGTCCGTCCCGTGGAACTCCAGAAAGAGCGTCGGCTTTTCTTCGTATGAAAGCCCGGAATAGTTTCTGAACGCGCGCATCTGCACTGCGTCGAGCAACTCGATGCGCGCGACCGGGATGCCCATCTGGATTGTCATGATGACCGCATCGCAGGCCGCCTTGACGCTCGGGAAAGCGCAAGCCCCTCCGGCAATTTTCTGCGGGATGCCCTGCAGCCTCAGCGTCACCGAGGTCAGCACGCCCAGCGTACCTTCGGCGCCGACGAACAGTCGCGTGAGATCGTAGCCCGCCGAAGATTTTCGGGCGCGACGCGCGGTGCGGATTTCCTCCCCCTGCGCCGTCACGACGGTCACCGCCAGAACGTTTTCCTTCATCGTGCCGTACCGCACGGCGTTGGTGCCGGAGGCGCGCGTCGAGGTCATGCCACCGATCGAGGCGTTGGCGCCGGGATCGATCGGAAAGAACAGCCCGGTATCGCGGAGATGGGTATTCAGCTGCTCGCGCGTCACCCCGGGCTCGACCGTGCAATCGAGATCCTCGGCATTCACTTCAAGAACGCGATTCATCCGGCTGAAATCGATGGAAATACCGCCCAGCGGGGCGTTGACCTGCCCTTCCAGCGATGAACCGGTTCCGAACGGGACGATCGGCACAAGGTGCGCGGTGCAAAGCCGGACGACCGTCTTTACGTCCTCGCTGCTCTCGACAAAGAGAACGCCATCGGGAAGCTGGGACGGAATATAGCTTGTCGTGTGCGAGTGTTGGGCGCGAAACGATTGGCCCGTCTGGAAGCGATCGCCGAACGCATGCTTCAGCGCCTCGACGACGAGCACGATCCCCGCTTCGTTGCGGGCGCCGGCCTTTGCATCTTTGAGCGCCATGTCGCTGCCTCCCCGCTGACGTCACTGTCGAAACATACACCTTCCTCGGGTTCTAGGGGACAATCGCAGGGGCTGTCCAGCGCAAGATGAGCCGGCCGGTGGTGCCGTCAGACGCGCGCGCGGCCGGCGCCGACCATGCCGCTCCAGGCGCCGGGGGCCATGCCGAAGGCCTTCTTGAAATGACGCGTCAGATGGCTTTGGTCGGCAAAGCCGACGGCAGCCGCCACTTCTGCAAGCGGCTCGCCTTCAGCGATCATCGCCCTTGCTCGCTGCAGCCTGCGCATCAAAAGGAAACGGTGCGGGCTGGTCGCGAAGGCGGCCCGGAAATGCCGCGAGAGGGTGAAGCGATCGAGACCCGTCACCCGTTCGAGTTCCCGCGAACCGACGCCCTCCAAGGCGTGCGCTTCGAGATAGGCACGCGCCGCGTCGATCTCCGTCCAAGCGATAGTCCCCAAGGGTTTCTGCGGCAGCCGGGCATGCGCCGCGAGCCCTCGCGTCAACAGGGATACGAAATCGTCGACGAAGAGTTCGTCGAGCTCGCGGTCGAGTTCGCCAAGCGCTGCGAGCAGCAGATTGGCAAGCCGCGCATCGTCGACCACGGGATCGTTGACGAAAGGCAGGCCGCTGCCGGTGCCTTCCAGACATTGCAGCAGCAGCGACGGCTCGAGATAGAGTATGCGGTAGGTCAGGCCGTCGTCCGTCCCGGCGCCACCGTCATGGACCTCGTCCGGATGCAGGACGATCACCCGCCCCGGCAGGCTGTAGCGCTGCTCGCCGCGATAGTTGAAGGTCTGGACGCCACGGATCGTTACCCCGAGCGCGTAGGTGTCATGCCGATGCGGCTCGAAAGCGGCCCCACGAAACTGCGCCTGAATGCGCTCTATTCCGGGATAGGCGGGCGCCGAGACGATGCCGTTGCGCTCCGGCACGCACAAACGTTCAAGACCCTCGAAGATAGGGCTGGATATATCCCCGCCCAAGACACGTCCCTCGACGAAACCGACTGAAAGAGATCATCCATGTTCGATACCAAGATCGCAATCGTGCTCAAAGACGATCTCGCCACATGGCAGAAGTTGAACGTTACCGCGTTTCTGGTCAGCGGCATCGTCGGCCAGGCGCCCGAGATGATCGGCGACGCCTATCGCGACCGAGCCGGCAATCGCTACAACGCGCTATCAGTCCAGCCGATGATCGTGCTCTCTGCCGATGACGAAACCATGGCCAGGATAAATCGCCGCGCGCTGGAACGCGACATCACCACGTCGCTCTTCATCGAGGAGATGTTCTCGACCGGCCACGACGCCGCCAATCGCGCCGTCTTTTCCGAATTTTCGCCTGATGACGCCAAGGTTGTCGGCATTGCCATGCGTGCCGACAAGAAGATCGTCGACAAGGTCACCAAGGGCGCGGTCATGCACCGATAGCCGACGACAAAAAAACGGCCGCGAACGATGCCCGGCCGTCTCCTTGACGAAATGCGCCCGATCAGCCGTTTTGGGTGATCGGCGCGATCTGAATTTCGACGCGACGGTTCTGCGCACGTCCGGCCTCCGTCGCATTGCTTGCGATCGGCTGCGAAGGACCGAAGCCGACGGCGGAAACGCGGCGCTGGTCGATGCCCTGACTGCCCAACAGCCTGGCGACGGATATGGCCCGGCGCTGCGACAGGTCCTGATTGTGCTGCAGGCTGCCGGTCGAATCTGTATGACCGTTGATGTCGATCAGCGTGCGGTCGAACTTGCGCAGCACGATCGCGACCGAATTCAGCGTTGAATAGAATTCCGGCCGGACGGCATCCTGGTCGACGTCGAAGGTAATGTTCGACGGCATGTTAAGCACGATGCGGTCGCCGATGCGGGTGACCGACACGCCGGTGCCCTGAAGCTGCTGGCGCAGTTCCGCTTCCTGCTGGTCCATGTAATTACCGATCGAGCCGCCGGCGAGCGCGCCGATGCCTGCACCGATCAGTGCGGCGTTGCGCCGTCCGACCGGCGAGCCGCCGACCGCAAGCCCAGCCAGTGCGCCGAGGCCAGCACCGATCGCCGCCCCGCCTGCCGTATTGGATACTTTCTGCTGCCCGGTAAAGGGGTCGGTCGTCGTGCAGGCGCTGAGATAGGCAGCCGAAACGGCAAGGAGGACAAATTTCTTGAGCATGGATTGATGATCTCCGGAAGGGGCTTTTTTCAGAGCAGAAATCAAGGAATACGGCAATATGATGAATCGCCATTTTTTTCGTATGGACGATACGTCACGGCGTTTATCGCCCGAACCCCCGCTTTCTCAGTCAAATCCTCGCCAAATCAATGAATGTTCTGGAAGAGCTGGCGGATCGTGTCGTAGCTCGCATTGGCGATCGACAGCGATTGCAGTCCGAGCTGCTGCCGCGTCTGGAGCGCCGCCAGGCGCGTTGAAACCTCTTCCATGTCGGCATCGACGAGCTTGCCGACACCTTCCGTCAAGCTGTCGCTCAAGTCCTGCGCGAAGTTCTGCTGCAACTGCACGCGCGTTTCCATCGAACCGAAAGCCGAGCCGATTGTGGTCAGCTGGCCAAGCATGGCGTCGACCACGCTCAACATGTCCCTGACCTGTCCCTGCGTCGTCGTGCTGTCGAGCGAAATCTCCACCTGCCCGGCCGTGTTGCCGTTCTTGCTGGCGAGGAGCACGTAGTTCTGACTGGCGCCCACGGCCGTTGCAAAGGCATCGGAAGTCAGCACCCCATGGCCGCCGGTGCCGCTTGCCAGGTCGTCGATCAGATAGCCCGCATCCTCGGGCGTGATGGTTCCGCTCGGAGGCGCGTCGCCCTTATAGGTCAGCCAGCCCATCGAAATCGTGCCGTCGCTGTAGCGGATGAGCGAGGCCGGAATTTCCTTCGGTTTGTTGGGATCGTCGTTGCCATCAAGCACGACCCAATTGTCGCCGTTGAAGCTCGCCGCCTCACCGACGCTGCGCAACTGGTCCTTCAGCTGCGCGATGTCTTCGTTGACCTTGACCTTGTCGACGCCGTCCTCGGTCGCCGCCACGAGCTTTGACTTGATCTGGGAGACGAGGTCAGCGGCGTTGGTGATGCTCGTCGACGCAATATTGACGGTGGCGGCGGCCATCCCGAGCGCATCCCGCACGGCCGACAAGGCGAGCGTATCGGAACGGGTCACGGTCGCGATATGCCAATAGGCCGCATTGTCCTTGGCGCCGGCGACCCTCAGGCCGCTCGAGGCCTGTTGCTGCGTCCTGTTAAGACTGCTCTGGGTGCTTCGCAAAACGGCAAGCGCCACCGCCGACGCCGGTCGCAGAAAAATGCTCACGATGGATACTCCGAACGCAGATACGCAACAAAACGCAACAACTACAATTAGATCGAACCATTTCCGCATGCCCGTCATGGACGCGGGCCGATTGAATCGGCAAAGATGAATCCAGGAAACACAGACTTGAATTCAAGGGCGGTTACGGCCCCAATCATTACCAACCATATTTAATAAAGGCATAACAAAACGAAGCCAGTTACCATAAAACTCAACACTTTGCCGCCTCCCTTTGCTGCCGATAGTTTTGGCGTGAAGGCGCTTCCATCCGTGAAAAACACTGGGTATGTGCACTTTTTGTTCACGATCGCCGCGATCCTTTTGCCTTTCGACCCCGAATCACTACATTGAGCCGCATGACCATCGGAAACGACGACATCCCCTTCTTCGACGAGGAACCGGCGCATCTCGAGCCCAAACGCCCGGCGCCTCTGCCTGGGAATGCGGGGATCGGCGGCGGGATTGCGGCGCGCGCCATGGCCGCCCGCAACGGCGCTCGGCTGGATTATCTCGGCGGCCTCAACCCCGAACAAAGGGACGCTGTTGAAACGCTGGACGGGCCGGTCCTCGTGCTCGCCGGCGCCGGCACCGGCAAGACGCGTGTGCTGACCACCCGCATCGCCCATATCCTCGCGAGCCAACGCGCCTTCCCCTCGCAGATTCTTGCCGTCACCTTCACCAACAAGGCGGCGCGCGAGATGAAGGAGCGCATCGCGCTGCTCGTTGGCGGCGCGGTCGAAGGCATGCCGTGGCTCGGCACTTTCCATTCCATTGGCGTGAAGCTGCTGCGCCGCCACGCGGAACTCGTCGGTCTCACCTCCGACTTCACCATTCTCGACACCGACGACGTCGTCAGGCTCATCAAGCAGCTGATCCAAGCCGAAGGGCTGGATGACAAGCGCTGGCCGGCCAAGCAGTTCGCCGGCATGATCGATACCTGGAAAAACAAGGGGCTCGGCCCCGCGGACATTGCCGAAGGCGATGCGCGGGCCTTTGCGAACGGCAAAGGACGCGAACTTTACGCCGCCTACCAGGCGCGGCTGAAGACGCTGAACGCCTGCGACTTCGGCGATCTGCTGATGCATCCGATCGCCATGTTCCGCAAATATCCTGACGTGCTGAAGGACTATCACGGCCGCTTCCGTTATATCCTCGTCGACGAGTATCAGGACACCAACACCGCGCAGTACATGTGGCTCAGGCTTTTGGCGCAGCGGCCGAAGGGCGAGCCGCAGAATGTCTGCTGCGTCGGCGACGACGACCAGTCGATCTACGGCTGGCGCGGCGCCGAGGTGGACAACATCCTGCGCTTCGAGAAGGACTTCCCGGGCGCCAAGGTTGTCAAACTGGAGCGCAACTATCGCTCGACCGAGCATATTCTCGGCGCCGCCGCATACCTCATCGCCCACAACGAAGGGCGCCTGGGCAAGACGCTGTTTACCGAACGCTCAAATCCTGATGACGCCAAGGTACAGGTGCACGCCTCCTGGGACTCCGAAGAGGAAGCACGCGCGATCGGCGAAGAGATCGAGCAGCTGCAGCGGCAATCGCATAAGCTGAACGACATGGCGATCCTGGTGCGCGCATCCTTCCAGATGCGCGAATTCGAAGACCGTTTCGTCACGCTCGGCCTCAACTACCGCGTCATCGGCGGCCCGCGCTTCTACGAGCGCCTCGAAATCCGCGATGCCATGGCCTACTTCCGGCTCGTCTGCCAGCCGGCCGACGACCTCGCCTTCGAGCGCATCGTAAACACACCGAAGCGTGGCATAGGCGACACCAGCGTGCGCGCGTTGCACAACTATGCCCGCGCCCGCGACATCCCCATGCTTGCTGCCGCAGGCGACATGGTGGAAACGGACGAGTTGACGGCCAAGGCGCGCAAATCCTTGTTCGACGTCGTGACATCCTTCAAGCGTTGGCAGGGGCTTCTCGAAACCACGCCGCATACCGAACTCGCCGAGACGATCCTCGAAGAGTCCGGCTACACCGACATGTGGAAGGCCGACAAGTCGGCCGATGCGCCGACGCGGCTTGAGAACCTGAAGGAACTCATTCGCTCGATGGAAGCATTCGAGAGCATGCGTGGCTTCCTCGAGCACGTCGCGCTGGTCATGGACACCGAGCAGAACGAGAGCCTCGATGCCGTCTCGATCATGACGCTTCATTCCGCCAAGGGGCTGGAGTTCGACACCGTCTTCCTTCCCGGCTGGGAGGAAGGGCTTTTTCCGCACCAGCGCTCGCTTGACGAAAGCGGTCGCGCAGGCCTCGAAGAGGAACGGCGGCTTGCCTATGTGGGACTGACGCGCGCCAAGCACCGCTGTCACATCTGGTTCGTTTCCAACCGCCGCATTCACGGGCTCTGGCAATCGACGATGCCGTCGCGGTTTCTCGACGAGCTACCGGAGGTGCATGTCTCGGTCGCTGAAATGGAGCAGTCCTACGGCGGTTACGGGCGTGGCGGCTACGGCCAGTCCCGCTTCGACAAGCAGGAGCCTTTCGCCAACGCCTATGCTACCCCCGGCTGGAAACGCGCCCAGGCCAACCGCACCGAAGCCACGCGCAACAATTGGGGCACGCGATCCGGCCACGCGGTGGAGCGCGTCGGCTATGGGGAAAGCGGTCCGAAAGCGCGCACCATCGACGGCGAGCTGGTCGCCAAGTCGGTGGCCGACACCCCTTCCCGCTTCACCATCGGCGACCGCGTCTTCCACATCAAATTCGGCAACGGAAATATTGCCGCGATCGAGGGCAACAAGCTCACGATCGATTTCGACAAGGCGGGACAGAAGCGGGTGCTGGACGGCTTCGTGGAGCGGGCGTGAGCCGCCTCTAACTCGCCGATTTTGTGATCTCTTCCGAAACGATCGCCGCCCCGCGCTTCCTAAGCAGCCCGCGCAACAAGCTCCGGTGGCAGCGTTCCTCGTTCTCGCAATAGCATCCAACGGAGAAGCTGGAGGTGTGCGACATCGCCGCCAGGAGATCGAGAACGCGGCCGGTGTCGGGTTCGCTCATCTCCTTGACGTAGGCGCGTTCGAAGATCGCCCAATCCGCATCGCTTTCGGCAGCCTTGGCCTGCGTCACCAGCTCCTGGCTCGGCGCCAGCTGCGGCAGCCAGACGTCGTAGTAGTCGCGGCTTGCGAATTCTTGTTTCGGCACGCCGCGCGGCGGGCGGCGGACCGTGCCGATCCGTACACCCTCGCCGTCCGCACGCGCAGAACCCAATTGAACGACCCTGATAGCCATCTGTCCTCCTGCCCGATTCTGTTCCTGTCCTGCGTTATACTAAACCGCTACGGCCCGCGCACCGATTGCTGCGATGCAGCGCAAAACGCTTGATCACGCAGGGCGCAATTGGCATCGTGCGGACGACCGAAGAAGGAAGCGTCTCTCATGAAAGCTTTGCTACTGACCGACATCCAGAACGGCTTCTGCCCCGGCGGCAATCTGCCCGTGCCGGAGGGCGATCAGGTGGTGCCGGTGGCCAACCGCCTGATCAGAAGCGGACACTACGACCTCGTGGTCGCCACGCAGGATTGGCATCCGGCCGGCCACGGCAGCTTCGCCTCTTCGCATCCCGGCAAGAAGCCTTTCGAGATGGGCGAGCTTTCTGGAGAGCCGCAGATGATGTGGCCGGATCACTGCGTCCAGGGCACGAAGGACGCCGAACTGCATCCGGATCTCGATGCCGACCGTATCGACTTCATCCAGCAGAAGGGCCAGGACCCGACCGTCGACAGCTACTCCGCGTTCCGCGACAACGAAAAGCACGCACTGACCGGCCTTGCGAAAGAGCTTCTCGCCAGGGGCGTAACCGAGCTCGACCTTTGCGGGCTCGCCACCGATTATTGCGTAAAATTCTCGGCCCTCGATGCGGTCGAGATGCTGCCCGGCGTCCGCGTCCGCTTGATCGAGGATGCAAGCCGCGGCATCGACCCCGCCGGCGTGAAGGCTGCGATCGAGGAAATGCGCGAGACCGGCATAGCGATCGTCACCAGCGAGGACGTGATCGCACCGGCATCTATTAGTTAAAACTAAAGTTTCCTTCACCAAAATCGCGCAAGGTGCCCCAAACACCTGAAGGGCATCCTTGTGCAGACCATCACCATCAACGGCCGATTTCTCGGCCAGCCGCTTTCCGGCGTGCAGCGTTTCGCGCGCGAGCTGACGCTTTCGCTCGACCGGAGGATCGCGGCCGGTGCGATGCCCATGCTGCTTAGGGACGTGGCGTGGCGGCTCGCCGTCCCGCATGGCACGCCGGTGGATCTTTCGCTGAAGGCAATCACGGTCGATGAATTCGGTTCCGGCCCCGGTCATCTGTGGGAGCAGACCGCGCTGCTTGCGCGCACGCGTGGCGGCCGGCTTATCGGCTTCGGCGGCAGCGGTCCGGTCGCCCATCGCCGGCAGGCGGTCGTCATCCACGACGTGACTATATTTCGCCATCCGCAATCCTTCCGGCGCGGCTATCGGCTTCTGCATGCGGCGTTGGGGCTTGCGCTGACACGAACGGCGAAAATAGGCACCGTCTCGGATTTTTCGAGGACGGAGATCGCCTCGGTGTTTCGGGTTCCCATCGGTGGCATCGACGTCATCTACAATGCCGTCGATCATTTCTCCTCGCTCGCGCCAGAGACGGAAATCGTCGACCGGCTCGGTTTGAGGAAGAACGGCTTTTTCCTTCTGGTCGGCACGATGAAACCGAATAAGAACCTCGATTTCGCCATCCGCGCCTTCGAGGCGCTGGACGGCGTCGAGCAAAAGCTCGTCGTCGTCGGCGGCACGGCACCTACCGTATTCACGCCGGGACACACGGCAGAAGGCAATTCGGTCGTCTTTGCCGGCCGCCTCAGCGACGCTGAAATCGCCGCGTTGCAACGGCAGGCAACGGCGTTCGTCTTTCCAAGCGTCTACGAAGGTTTCGGCATTCCGCCGCTGGAAGCGATGACGCAAGGCTGCCCCGTCCTTGCTGCCGACATTCCTGCGGTGCGCGAGGCTTGCGGCGGCGCGGCGCTTTACTTCGATCCGACGAAACTGACAGAACTGACAGATGCCATGCGAAGCATCGCAACCGACCGGACATTACGGAGCTCGCTGATCGCCCAGGGAACCGCGAATGTCGCCCGCTTCTCCTGGGACAGGAGCGCCGAGCGGGTGCTCGATATGCTCGCAGCGCTCTGACGGCGAGCGCTGTACCGCTCAAGGCGCGGGCTGCGGACGAACCATTCGGGAAAAATAGCTGTAGAGCCCGGCCAGGCAGAAGACGGCACCGCCGATCAATCCCGCGCCGACCGACAGCCAGAGATTTTCGCGGACGCCTGCATTCGCCAGCACCGGCACCGCAAAGCCCATCGCCGACAGCAGCACCGGTTGCCAGACCAGATCGAACGGCAGGGAAAACAGCACCCGCAGGCCGAAGACCGCCGCGATCAGCGCGCCGACCATACCGCCTGCCATCAGCGTGCCGCCGGCAAAAGAGAAAAGATGGCCGGCGGCAAAAGCGCCGCCGTTGAGCAGCACGCAATCGGCCGCTGCAAGAGCGAAGATCGACACCAGCCGATGGCGAAGATGAGCTGGCGTCGGCAGCATGTTCAGCGTGAGCGCCCTGACGAGTGCAAGGGTGGTGACGAAAGGTGCTGCCTCCATGAAGCCGTCGCGCAACGACGGCGCGATGACAAAGAGGCCGATGGGCTGCAGAAGCGCGAAAATGCCGGCCGCCGTCATCAACGCAAAGCCGGCCAGCAGCGCGTAGTAGTTGCCGAGCGCCCGTCGGAGCGCAGCCGTGTCGCCTTCGCGGTCATAGCGCGCGACGATATCGGGGTATTGGATCGCCTGCAGCGCGGAGACGATGAGCACGAACGGCTTTTGAAGAAGATCGAGCGCCAACAGCCCGCCGGCCGCACCGCCCGCCCCGAGCGCGATCGTAAGAATGGACTTCAACCCGAGCGGGGCCAACAACCCGAAGACGGAGGCGGCCGCCGCGACGCTGCCATAGACGAAATGCTGGCGCACCTGCACCGGCGAAAAACGTGCCCCGCCACCATCCTCGCGGTGCGTCAAAAGCATGGCGAGTAGGCCGTAGACCATATAGCCGGCAACGAGACCGGCCGCGGTTGCTGGAAAACTGGGTGAGATCCCCGCGCCAGCCAACGTTCCGGCGGCCAGAATGGTGGCGCGCGAGCCCTGAAGGCGCGAAAATGCGCCGAACGCCTGGCGGAATCGCAGCATCGTCAGGTGCAGATCGCTGCCGCCCTGGAAAATCGCGACCAGGGCACCCAGCAGAGCCACGTGAGCGGGGACACCGAATGGCACGGCGAGCGCCGCGCCTGAGCTGCACAGGATCGCGCACGCCGCGAATTCGATTGTCAGCGCCCGCCGCTGGGTCGCCTCGCTGCCGGCGCCCTGCCCGGGGTAGAAACGGCTGCAGGCAAAGCGGATCCACTCAAAGCAGAGAATGGCGGCAAACTGGGTGATGGCGATGAACAGCGAATAGGCCGCATAGTCGGCCGGCGACAGTAGATGCGCCACCGCGATAAGCAGCCCGAAAGCTACCGCCGCCTGATAGAAATATGCCGCCAACGCCACGATTTTCGCCATTGGCAAAGCTAAGCTGAAAATGCTGACGAAAACGCTAAGTGCAGCGCAGAGAGGCCGGCAATACGCAAAATCGGCATACCCGCCGATTACCGTGCGGCATTGATTTTTTGCACTGCACAAGTTAGGAGAAGCCGCCGATTTCGGGGAGGAAATGGGCAACGGCAAATAGAGATGCCGGCTGGGAGGAGCAAAATGGAAACGATCCACACGATTGCCGCCTTGCGCGAGCGCCTTTCGGCGCACCGTAACTCCGGCGCCAGCATCGGTCTCGTGCCCACCATGGGCTATCTCCATGCTGGACATATGGAGCTCGTTTCGCGCGCCCGCGCCGAGAACGACATCGTCGTCGCCTCGATTTTCGTCAATCCGCTGCAATTCGGCGCCAACGAGGACCTGTCGAAATATCCGCGCGACCTTGAGCGCGACAGCGCGATGCTTGCCGCCGGCAAGGTCGATTATCTCTTCGCGCCGACGGTTGCCGACATGTATCCAAGGCCGATGGAAACCGTCGTCGACGTCCCCAAGCTGGGGGCCGAGCTAGAGGGAAAGGTACGCCCGGGACATTTCGCCGGCGTTGCGACGGTTGTCACCAAGCTCTTCAACATCGTCCAGCCGGACCAGGCCTATTTCGGCGAGAAGGACTACCAGCAGGTGGCGGTCATCCGCCGCATGGTCGAGGATCTCGCTCAGGCCGTCCGCGTCGTACCGGTGCCGACAGTCCGGGATACAGACGGATTGGCGCTCTCCTCGCGCAACGTCTATCTCTCGAAGGCGGAGCGTGCCGCCGCGGCAATCATCCCGCAGGCGCTTGCCGAGGCGGAACGGCTGGCAGCGGCAGGCGAACAAGATCCGGCATCGCTGGAACAATCGATCCGCGCCTTCCTTGCCCGCGAGCCGCTGGCGGCCGCCGAGGTGGTCGCGGTGCGCGATCCCGAAACGCTGGAGCCGCTCGCCTCGATCGCCGGCCGCTCCTTTCTCCTCCTCCTCTTCGTGCGCGTCGGAACGACACGGTTGCTCGACAACCGCGTCATCGGCGGCCACAAGACAGCCAAGGAAAGGGCAGCCTGAGATGAGCAAGCACGGAGCCACGAAGCGCACAACCACCGCTCAGCTGCAGGCGATGAAGGGCGTGCGCCCGATCGTCTCGCTGACGGCCTATACGACGCCGATGGCGCGCCTGCTCGACGAGCATTGCGACATGCTGCTCGTCGGCGACTCTCTCGGCATGGTGCTCTACGGGCTGCCGTCGACCGTGGCGGTCACGATGGAAATGATGATCGCGCACGGGCAGGCCGTTATGCGCGGCGTGACAAGCGCCTGCGTCATCGTCGACCTTCCCTTCGGGTCCTACCAGGAATCAAGGGAACAGGCCTTCCGCAGCGCCGCCCGCATCATGGCGGAGACGGGATGCGACGGCGTCAAGCTGGAAGGCGGCGCGGAAATGGCCGAGACGGTCGCCTTTCTGACCGCTCGCGGCGTGCCGGTCTGCGGTCACGTCGGTCTGATGCCGCAGCAGGTAAATACCACTGGCGGCTACCGCTCGCTCGGCCGATCCGACAAGGAAGCCGACAAGATCCGCAACGATGCGCAAGCGATCGCCGATGCAGGCGCCTTCGCGATCGTCGTCGAGGGCACGATAGAGCCGCTCGCCCGCGAGATCACCGCCGCGATCGCGGCCCCGACGATCGGCATCGGTGCTTCGCCGGCCTGCGACGGACAAGTGCTGGTCTGTGACGACATGCTCGGCCTCTTCAACGATTTCAAACCGCGCTTCGTCAAGCATTTCGCCGAACTCGCCCCGCTCGTCTCGCAGGCGGCGGCAGCCTATGCCGAAGAGGTCAAGGCGCGCACCTTCCCCGGCCCGGAGCACACGTTCCAGCCGAAGAAATAGTCAACTGGAAGCAACGACCCACGGATACTGGCCCGATCCTGCCGATCGCCGGCGGAGATTCAAAACGTGAAGTCCTTGGCCTATCATATTGCCATTGCTCGCCTTGTTCTGTCCGGTGCCCTGGCGCAGTCAGGCGAGCAGAGCGACGCGCGGCACACGGGCTGAAAGGTTCAGCGAAATCGATAGGTGCATCAATCTATTTGGTTTGCCGGAGCGTGGCATCCGCCTTAGACAGCGCCTTGTCTCAACTAATTTAGAGTGAACATGAACAGGGCGGAACTCACCCAAGGCCTGCGCGGCGGGCTGGCCATCGGCATCGCCTCTTCGCCGTTCGCTGCGCTGTTCGGCGCGGTGGCGCGCAGTCAGGGCATGTCGCTTGGCGAACTGACGTTGATGAGCGGTACCGTCTATGCGGGCGCCAGTCAGATGGTCGGCATCCAGCTCTTTGGCCACAGCGTACCGGCCTGGGTGATCGTGCTGTCGATCCTCGCGGTCAATTTCCGCCATGTGCTCTATTCGGCGGCGATCGCCCGCTATATCCGCCACTTCACGCCGATCCAGAAGTTCTTCACCTTCTTCTTTCTCGTCGATCCGCAATTTGCCGATACGGTGAAACGCGGAGAAGCAGGCAAGCCGGTGACGTTCACCTGGTATTTCGCCTATGCGATCATGATCTACATTCCATGGGTCGCGATCAGCCTTCTCGGCGGCCTCGTCGGCAACATGATCGGCGATCCGCAGGCCCTCGGCCTCGACGTGCTGCTGCCGATCTATTTCATGGGCCTCGTCATCGGCTTCCGCAAGCGCGAGAACTTCCTGCCCGTCGTCGCGGCGAGCGCTGCCGGATCGATCGTCGCCATGCATACTGTCGGCTCGCCCTGGCATGTGAGCCTCGGCGGCCTTTGCGGCGTGGTGCTTGCCGCCCTGCTCCCCCCGGTCAAATCGAACCGCAAGCCGGACCGCGTCACCGAAAGCCACGAGGTCTGACATGTCGTTCGATCCCTACATGGTAAGCCTGATCGCGGCGGCAGCTGTCGTTACCTACCTGACGCGGATCGGCGGCTATCTCATGATCATGCGCATGAGCCGCATTCCGCCACGCATGGAAGCGGCGTTGAACGCCGTGCCGGCCGCCGTTCTAACCACGCTCGCCGCGCCCGCCTTTTTCGACGGCAGCATCGCCGTCAAGGCCGGCATGCTGCTCGCACTCTTCATCGGCTGGCGCTTCTCGCACATGCTGATGCTCGTCGCCGGCTGGGCACTAGTGCTCCTGCTCAGGCACTTCGCCGGCCTCTGATCGCCTATTTGGGACGTCTCAATCCCAGCGCGCGCCGCTCAATGGCTGAGCGGCAGCGTCGCGTTTTCCAGCCAGGCGCGAACGTCGCGGTCGTGGATCAGCGGCATCAACGCCTCGCGGGTGCGGTCGTGATAGTCGTTCAGCCAGTGCAGCTCTTCGTGGGTCAGAAGCTCTGGGATCACCAGGCTGCGGTCGATCGGGCAATAGGTCAGTGTCTCGAAGGCAAGCATGGCGACATCGCCACCTTCGATGTCCTCCGCTTCGCGGACATAGATGAGATTCTCGATACGAATGCCGAAGCCGCCGGGCCGATAGTAGCCCGGCTCGTTGGAGAGGATCATGCCCGGCAGCAATTCCTGCGTGGACAAGCGCGAGATGCGCTGCGGCCCCTCATGTACCGACAGGTACGAGCCGACGCCGTGGCCGGTGCCGTGGGCATAGTCGGCGCCCGCCTTCCAGAGCGCGACGCGTGCCAGCGGATCGAGGTCGCAGCCGCGCGTTCCCTTCGGAAAACGCGCGGTGCTGATCGCGATCATGCCCTTCAGCACCAGCGTGAAGAAACGCCGCTGCTCGTCGGGCACGCGGCCGATGCCGACGGTGCGCGTGATGTCGGTGGTGCCGTTCACATATTGCGCGCCGGAATCGATCAGAAAGAGCTCACCCGCATTCAGCGGGCGGTCCGTCGCGGTCGTGACCCGGTAGTGAATGATCGCCCCGTGTTCGCCGGCCCCTGATATGGTGTCGAAAGAGATGTCCTTGAGCGGGTTCTGCATTCGCTCGCCGACGCTTGCACGCAACGCTTCGAGCTTCTGCACCGCCGCGATTTCAGTGACTGTTCCCGGCTTTCCGGTCTCCAGCCAATAGAGGTATTCCACCATGGCGGCGCCATCCTGCAGGTGCGCGGCGGCGGAGCCGTTGATCTCGGCGGCATTCTTGCAGGCGCGCGGCAGCTTTGCCGGATCGATGCCTTCAACGGTCACACCGCCCTCCCGGGCAATCAGATCGGTGAGCGCATAGGGAGTGAGATCGGCGTCCACCAGAATGCGCCCGCCGTTTGCGCAAGCGATCGCGAGCCGAGCCGCCAGCTCGGTCGGCGCCCGCTGCGCGCTCATCTGCGCCAGATAGGCCTCCGCCTCGATGTTCGTCTTGCGCTTGTCCAGGAAGAGATCGGCCTCGCCTTCGGCATAAATGATGGCGCGCGCCAGCGGATGCGGCGTGTGCGGCACGTCGCTTCCACGAATATTGAAGATCCACGCGACGGAGGACGGGTCGGTGACGAGGACGGCCCCAAGGCTTTTCGCCTTAAGATCGGCGGCGATCGTTGCGAGCTTGTCGACCGCGAGCACGCCTGCCTGCACGACGTTCTGAATGGTCACCGGCCCCAGCGGCTCGGCCGGACGATCGGTCCAGAGCCGGTCGAGAGGATTGTGCGGAAGGAATACCACCTTGCCCCCGATTTCGGCGACGGCCTTTTCCAGCCTTCGTACCTCGGCGCCGGTGTGCAGCCAGGGATCGATGCCGAGCCGCAATCCCTTTCGCCCATGCTTGGGAAGCCACAGATGCGGCGGCTCGCCGACGAGATCGCCGCCGGTAAAGACGGCTCCATCGACCTGCTCGACAAGCTGCGTGGTATAGCGCCCGTCGACAAAGACGATCGCTTCAGAGCGCATCACTAGGGCAACTCCGGCCGAACCGGTAAAGCCGGTTAGCCAGGCCAGGCGCTCGGCGGAAGCGGGAACATATTCGCCCTGATATTCATCGGCGCGCGGCACCAGAAAGGCATCGATCCCCAAAGTGTCAAAGGCCGCTCGCAGGCCCTCCACGCGCTCGCGGCCGAATTGTGGGGTGGAGGTGACCTCGAAAGTTTGGAACATGGCTTATCCGCGCGGCTGAAATTCGAATCCGCAGTTTGCGACTGAGGCGGCATGTTATCGCAAATCCTTAAGGACCGTCGCCAAGAAAATCGCATGAACGACGCGCTCATTTTATGGGCAACCTTGGTGGAATACGGCGGAAAGTTGACGCGACGCATGCGCCTTGCGCATACCTTCCATGTGGTGCGCCCCCTGCCACTTTCGGGATCAGCCCTTATATAGCGGACATCCAACGAGCAGCGGCATCGCTGCAAACCCGACCCACCGAAAGGAAATTGAAATGGCCACCCCTCGCTTCGCCTATGAGAGCCCGCTTGCGGCAGGCGGACGCAGAACCGTGCGCCATGTCATCGGTGCGCTGCGCCATCAGGAAGCCGGTATGCCGGCTCGCGCCGACCTCGTTTTTGGCGGTATCAAGAACAGCGCGCGCTGAGCGGCAGCGATCCGGTTTCCTCCCAGCCGGATCCGCCGTCAGAAGCGCTAAGTCCGCTTGAGCCTTCGTGTTCGCGGACAGGATCGGCAAAAAAACCGATCAACAAAAGGCGGCGCGCGAGCGCCGCCTTTTGCATTTTCAGACGAGATGCTTGGCCTCAAGGCCGGTCGAGATGGATGGTCACCCAGCCGTTTCGCCAGATGGTGCGCACGTGACGCAGCTTGGCGCCATTGTAGGCAGCCAGAACCTTCCAGCGCTGCGAGGCAAGGATGCCGGAGAGGATCATCGAGCCGCCCGGCGCCAAATGCGTCGCAAGCCCGGGCGCAAGCTTCATCAGCGGCCGGGCTAGAATGTTGCCGATGATCAAGTCGAAGGGACCATGCCGGGCAAAGGCGGTGGAATGAAGCCCCGCGGCTGTTTCCAGCGAAATGCCCGAGACGATGCCGTTCTTGCGGACATTTTCGCGGGCGACGCGAACGGCGATAGGATCGATGTCGGTTGCGAGAACCGGTATGTTCTTCAGCTTGCGCACCGCGATCGCCAGCACGCCGCTGCCGGTGCCGAGGTCGAGAGCGTTACGCACATCGCGGCTCCGAAGCACAGTCTCAATGGTTTCGAGGCATCCCGCCGTCGTGCCGTGATGGCCGGTTCCGAACGCCTGGCCGGCATCGATTTCGATTGCGACATCGCCAGAGCGAACCTTCTCGCGATCGTGCGAGCCGTGCACGAGAAACCGACCAGCCCTCACCGGCTTCAGTCCCTCGAGCGACTTGGCGATCCAGTCGACGTCGGGGATGACTTCTCTTTCGATGGGAAGGTCGGGAAATTCGGGCTGAAGCAACGCAGCGAAGCGTACCGCGACTTCCGCCTCATCGTCGGCCATCAGGTAGATCGACGCTTGCCAGACGTCGTTCTTCTCGTCGATTTCCGTCGTGCCGATCGCGAAATCGTCATCCTCGAAAACGACGGTCATCAGATCGAGGATCTGCTCGGCCTTCCTCTCGGTGGTCGTCACGTAAAGGCGGATTTCACTCAAGGCCGTGCTCTTTCTCGATCGTCGTTCGGCCTCGCGGCCGCGTTACCTTCCGCGTATCGCAGCCGGTCGCGTCATGCAAGACGAACTAACATGCCCCCTACCCGCGTTTCATCAGGTTTTCGAGCTTCTTGACGGCGGTGTCCGGATTTTCCTGGTAGGCGATGGTACCGGCAAAGCGACCCTCGTCGTCGAGGAGGAAGACGGAGGCCGAGTGGTCCATCGTGTAGTCGCCGTTCGGAGCGTTGGCGTCGAGCGGCACCTTCTTGGCGTAGACCCTGAAGCCTTTCACCATGTCCAGCACCTTGTCCGGTGGGCCGGAAATTCCGACGATCCGCTTCGAGACGTTGGAGACGTATTGGTTCATCAACTCCGGAGTGTCGCGGTCGGGATCAACGGTCACGAAATAAGCATTGAGCTTGGAGCCATCAGGATCGACCTTCTGCAGCCAGCCATCCAGCTCGAAAAGCGTCGTCGGGCAGACATCGGGGCAATGGGTATATCCGAAGAATACCGCCGTCGGTTTGCCGCGGAACGCCTGCTCGCTGATCGGCTGCCCGGATTGGCTGACCAGCGTGAACGGCACACCAAAAGGTCCCGATGCCACAGTGCCTTCTGGCGTCTTGGTGATACCGAGCGTGAGCCAGCCGAGCGCTGCGGCCAGCACGAAGACGGCAACCCAGATCCCGATGCGAAGCGCTTTCATAATTGCCTTTCCCGAATTGTCATGGCAGCAAATACTGCCGCGCGCGTGAGGTTTAGCCCGCTGCCGCAGCCCGCGCAATTCAACAAGACGTTTTTCGCGGTCACGCGCGCGCCTATCGACGAACGACGAAACAGCGTTAGCGAAGGATTAAACGATCAATGCTAGTTTTAGCCACTGTGGACGGCAGATCTGCCGAAGCGACATGACGTCAGCCGGATGCTGCTTATCCCGGCCCTCCCCGATGATCCATCAATCAGCAAAATCATTCGCCGAGTTTCCGGCCAGAGGTCAGCATTCCATGACTGCATCGAACGTGCGTAGAAGCTTTTCAGTCAGCCAACGGCTCTGGACCCTCGGTGGCGCGGCGTTCATCGGCGTCGCGGCGATGGTCGCGGTGGGCGTGTACGAGAACACCCAGACGAGCAATGCTCTGCACCGCGCCAACGCGACGCAGGACATCGTCGACGACGTATCCGCCATGCGGCTCGCCGCTGTTGATCTTGTGCTTGCAACGATGGATACGATCGTGGATCGCGGCGAGCGCAGCGTTCACGCCGATCGGCTCGAGATCATGAACAAATCGATCGAGAAGCTGACGGAGGGTTCGAGCGCCGTGACGCGTCTCGCCGGCGAGATCGACAACGCGGCCAGCGTCGCGTCCTATGATACGGACGTGGCAGCGCTGCGGAAGCTTGCGCTTGTCGATCTCAAGGGCCTGGTGGAAGCCGGCGCCGATGACAAGGCCTTCGGCGAAATCGACGACAAGCTGGACGCCGCCGGGGACAAGCTGACCACCCTCTTCGAAAAGCTGACGACTGCCGGAAGTGCACTTGCCGAAAACCATGTCGACGCCGCGGGTGAGACGGCCGCTGGCTCGCTCTACTATCAAATCGGCCTTGGGCTCGTTGCGCTTGCCGCCATGGCCGTGCTGCAGACGATCCATGGCGGTTCGATCCGCCGCGGCATCGAGGCGGTCCGCATCAGCATGCAGCGCATCATGGACGGCGACTACAGGAGCGAGGTCGCCGGCACCGGTCGCGGCGACGAAATCGGCGACATGGCCCGCGCGGCCGAAGTCTTTCGCATTGCGGCTGTCGAAAAGCAGGCATTGGAAAACCGCAGCGCCGACGAGCGCCGGCAGAGCGAAGACGAGCGCCGCCAGCGGGAGGCCGCGCGGCTCGCCAGCGAGCAGGCGGTCGAAGCCGCCGTCGACCAGCTGGCGCGCGGCATGAATCGGCTTGCCGAAGGCGACCTGACGATCACCATCGAGCAGCCCTTCCGCGAGGATCTGGAGCGGCTGCGCGCCGACTTCAACCAGACGACCGGCCACCTGCAGCGCGTCATGCTGGACATCGTCTCCAACGCCGGCTCGATCGAGGCCAACAGCCGCCAGATGCGCTCGGCCGCCGACGACCTCTCCAAGCGCACGGAGCAGCAGGCAGCTTCTCTCGAAGAAACCTCCGCTGCCCTCGACCAGATCACCGCGACCGTCCGCAACGCCACCCAGCGCGCCGAGGAAGTCGGCCACATGGTCGAACACACCCGCCAGAACACCGAAAAATCCGATCGCGTCGTCAGCGAGGCCATGGCCGCGATGCAGCGGATCGAGAACGCTTCGCGCGAGATCGGCACCATCATCAACGTCATCGATGAGATCGCCTTCCAGACCAACCTCCTGGCGCTCAATGCGGGCGTCGAGGCCGCTCGCGCCGGCGACGCCGGCAAGGGCTTTGCGGTCGTCGCCCAGGAAGTGCGTGAACTTGCCGGACGTGCCGCGGGCGCCGCCAAGGATATCAAGGCACTGGTCGGCAAATCGAGCGCGGAGGTCAAGGTTGGTGGCGAACTCGTGACGGCCGCCGGCGAGGCGCTGCGCGAGATCGGCGACGATGTGCTGCGCATCAACGACCACGTTAAGTCGATCGTAACCTCGGCGCGCGAACAATCCACCGGGCTTGGCGAAATCAATTCCGCCATCAGCCAGATGGATCAGGTCACGCAGAAGAACGCCGCCATGGTCGAGGAAACCAACGCCTCCAGCCATGCGCTCGCGACCGACGCGGAAAATCTGAGCGAACTGGTGGGCCAGTTCCGAATTCAAGCGGGCATGAACGCCCGTCAAGCGCCGAAGGCGGTAACCGTCGCCTCGCAGGCGAAACCCTCCCCCGCGCGCAACCTGATGAGCAAGGTCGCGGGAGCCTTCAACAACAGCCCGGCCGCGAAGGTGAGTGCTTCGGCGGCAGGCGGCAACTGGGAAGAGTTTTGAGCATGAACAACGCGATCAAGCAGTCTGGTGCCTATCTGGAGATCGTCTCCTTCCATCTCGCCGATCAGGAATTCTGCATCGACATCATGGCGATCCGTGAAATCCGCGGCTGGGCGCCCGTCACGCCGATGCCGCATACGCCGCCCTATGTCCTTGGTCTCATCAACCTGCGCGGCGCGGTGATCCCGGTCATCGACATGGCTTGCCGCCTCGGCATGAAGATGACCGAGCCTTCCGAGCGCTCCGCCATCATCGTCACCGATATCGCCGGCAAGCTCGTCGGCCTCCTGGTCGAGCAGGTATCCGATATGATGACCATCAAGAGCGAAGACCTGCAACCGGCGCCGGAGATCATTCCGGAAGCCCAGCGCGCCTTCTGCCGCGGCATCGTGGCGCGCGAAAAGACCATGGTCTGCTTCCTCAACCTCGACACCGTCATCGCCGACGAACTTACCCAGGCGGCCTGACGCAATCGTACTACGCCCACACAAACCGCCCTGGAGCCGAACGTTTCAGGGCGGTTTTCTCTTGTTGTCCGCATGGCGGCAGGGTGTTGCCTCCTATTGGGGCTTCCCGTTTTTCCAGCTGACGTTCTGGCCGTAGAGCGGGATCGTCGAAATCGACATCTTGGCCGACCCGTCGGTCAGTTCACGCGAATGGGCGAGATAGATCAGCGTGTCGTTTTTCTTGTCGTAGATGCGGTTGACGACCAGCTTCTTCCAGATCAGCGACATGCTCGCCTTGAACACCTCTTGCCCACCCGGCGACAGGCTGATCTCGTCGATGACGATCGGTCCCGTCTGGTTGCAGGCAATCGAATTGTTCGACGGATCCTCGAACCAGTTGCCCTTGCGCAGGCGGTCGATGACGCTGCGATCGAAATAGGTGACGTGGCAGGTGACGCCACTGACGGCAGGATCGGCGACCGCGTCCACGAGAATGTCGTTGCCCGTCCAGTCGACCCCCACCCGCCCGACGATCTCGGCCGAGGCCGCACCGGCAAGCAGGATGACGAAAAGAGCGGCGGCAAGGTTTAAAGAACGACGCATGATGGTCTCCTGATGAATGCAGCTGATCAGAGAGCGGACAGGCCCACTAGAGCAATTCCAGGAAAAGTGTGACACGGTTTTCCGTCCGGAATTGCGTAAATACAAGTAGATAGACCGTTTTCGTGTTTCGAAGAAAAACGGAAACGGTCTAAGGCCGGGTCTCATCCGCCGATCAATGCCAGCCACTCGTCCTCGTCCATGGTCTGGACGCCGAGTTCGCGTGCCTTGTCGAGTTTGGAGCCTGCCCCGGGGCCGGCAACGACGATATCGGTGTTCTTTGAAACCGAGCCCGCGACCTTGGCGCCGAGGCCCTCGGCTCTGGCCTTGGCTTCGTCGCGCGTGAATTTTTCAAGCGAGCCGGTAAAGACCACGGTTTTGCCGGCGACGGGGCTTCCCGCAGTGGTCGGCTTTTCGGCCTCAAGCGGCGTCACTTGGCCGAGCAGACGGGTGATCACCTCCGTATTGCGCGGTTCCTTGTAGAATTCGACGATGGCGCGCGCCATGATCTCGCCGATGCCTTCGATGGCGTTGAGGTCGTTCCAGGCATCGCCTGCGAGCGTGGCCGCTTCCTTCATGCCGGCTTCGAAGGCCTCGTAGTTGCCGTAGGAGCGCGCCAAAAGCTTTGCCGTCGTCTCGCCCACATGGCGGATGCCGAGTGCGTAGATGAAGCGGTGGAGCGCGATGCGGCGGCGCTCGCTGATCGCGGCATAGAGCTTGGCAACGCTGACCTTGCCGAAGCCGTCGATATTCTCAAGCTTGGTCAGGGAACCGGCCTGGCGTTCCTCCAGTGTGAAGATATCGGGTGCGGTGCGGATTTGCAGCGCCGGGTCGTCGTTTTCAAAGAAGAAATCCACCTGCTTCGTCCCGAGCCCCTCTATGTCGAAGGCGTTGCGCGAGACGAAGTGCTTCAGGTGCTCGGTCGCCTGCGCGCGGCAGATAAAGCCGCCGGTGCAGCGGGTGACCGAATCGAGCTTGCCGGTCTTCTCGTTCTTCTCACGCACCGCGTGGCTGCCGCACACCGGGCAGACTGTCGGGAATTCATAGGGTTTCGCCCCGGGAGCTCGTTTCTCCATGACGACGTCAAGCACCTGGGGAATGACGTCCCCCGCCCGCTGCACGATGACCGTATCGCCGATACGGATATCGTGATCGTCCTCGCGGATGCGCTCGCCGGAATTGCCGATGCCCTTGATATAATCCGCGTTGTGCAACGTCGCATTGGTGACGACGACACCGCCGACTGTGATCGGCGTCAGGCGCGCTACCGGGGTCAGCGCGCCGGTGCGCCCCACCTGGATGTCGATGTTTTCGACCGTCGTGAAGGCTTGCTCGGCAGGAAATTTATGCGCCGTCGCCCAGCGCGGGCTGCGGGAACGGAAGCCGAGCCGGGCCTGGAGTTCCAAGCTGTCGACCTTGTAGACGACGCCGTCGATGTCGTAGTCGAGCCCCGGACGCTTCAACCCGATCTCGTCGTAATGCGAAAGAATATCGGCGACGGAATTCAGCCGTTTCATCAGCGGATTGACCGGGAAACCCCAGTCCTTGAACATCCGGACCATGTCGTACTGGCTGTCGGCAGGCATGTCCGACATCTCGCCCCAGGCATAGGCGAAGAATTTCAATTTCCGGCTCGCCGTCACCTTGGGATCGAGTTGCCGCAGCGAACCGGCGGCTGTGTTGCGCGGGTTGACGTAGGTCTGCTTGCCTTCGGCCTCCATCTGGGCGTTGAGCGCCAGAAAGTCGCTTTTCGCCATATAGACTTCGCCGCGCACCTCGACGACCGAGGGTACGCCCTTCGGCAGCACCTGCGGGATCTCCTTGATGGTCCGGATATTGGCAGTGACGTTTTCGCCCGTCGTCCCGTCGCCACGGGTCGCAGCGCTCACCATGCGGCCATTCTCGTAGCGGATCGACATGGAAAGCCCGTCGATCTTCGGCTCGGCGGTGAATACGATCGACTGATCCGGCAAGCGCCCGAGGAAGCGATAGACACCCGCCACGAAATCCTGGACGTCTTCTTGAGAAAACGTGTTGTCGAGCGAGAGCATTGGCCGGGCGTGCACGACGGGGGCGAAGGTCTCAGAAGGTGCGGCCCCGACATGGCGCGAGGGACTGTCGGGGCGAATGAGGCTCGGAAACCGCGCCTCGATCGCGTCGTTGCGCCGCTTCAGCGCGTCGTAGTCCGCATCCGAAATATCAGGCGCATCCTTGCCGTGATAGAGCGCGTCGTTACGGGCGATCTCCCTTGCCAACCGCTCCAGCTCGGAAGCGGCGTCCTCTTCGGTCAAGCTTTCAACGGCGATCTGCTCGGTGGACATATGGGTGCTCCAGAGAATCTGAAGCTGTTTTTAAGAGCAATTTCCGGGGATGGAAAGTGTCTCCACCCCCTCCTTGAGAGCGAGACATAGACTAATGGTCGGCGATTTCTTCGCAAAGCCTTCTGCGAACCTCCTGTGCCTCCTCCGACAATTCGAGGCAGCAACCGCGCCGGGGGGCACAGCGTGTCGCTCAAACGCGGAGCGAGCTAGGCGCCACCCGCCAGCAGCCTGGCAGCTGCCGCCCTCGCCTCGTCGGTCACAGAGGCGCCGGCGAGCATGCGGGCGATCTCCTCGGTGCGGTCCGTCGGCGCCATGGTGGCGACGCGGGTGGCGATCTTTTCCGATCCTTCGGAAGCCGGCCCTTTGGAGATCAGCAGATGCGTCGCGGCACGGGCGGCGACCTGGGGGGCATGCGTAACGGACAGAACCTGCACGCGCTCGGAAAGGCGCTTCAGTCGTTGGCCGATGGCATCCGCGACCGCCCCGCCGACACCCGTGTCGATTTCGTCGAAGACGAGGGTCGGTGCCGAGCCACGGTCGGCAAGCGCCACCTTGAGCGCCAGCAGAAAGCGTGAAAGCTCGCCGCCCGAGGCCACCTTCATGATCGGCCCCGGGCGCGTGCCCGGGTTGGTCTGGACATGGAATTCGACAACGTCGATGCCGTCGGCTGTCGGCTCGCCGGCGTCGGTGCGGACCTCGACCATGAAGCGGGCGCGCTCCAGCTTCAGCGCCGGCAGCTCGGCCATGACGGCGGCGGCCAACGCTTCGCCGGCGTGGATGCGCTTGTCCGACAGCGTGCGGGCGGCGGCGTCGAAGTTTGCTTTCGCTGCAAGAAGCTCCACCTCGAGCTTGCCAAGCTTTTCCTCGCCGGCATCGAGATCGGCGAGGTCGACGATCATCCTCGCCGCAAGCGCCGGCAGGCTGGTGACTGGAACGGAATATTTGCGCGAGGCGGCGCGCAGCGCAAACAGCCGCTCCTCGACGCGCTCCAGCTCCTTCGGATCGTATTCCGTCTTGCGGAGCGCGGCCTCCACTTCCATCTGCGCGTTGGACAGGTGATCGAGGGCTGCGTCGAGCAGCGCCACCGTGTCTTCGAGCAGACCCGGTGCCTCGTGGCTCTTGCGCTCAAGGCGGCGCACCAGCGAGGCGATGTGCGGAACGGGCGAGGCATTGCCGTTCAGAAAGTCGGAGGCTTCCGATATGTCGCCGGCGATACGCTCGGCCTTCATCATCCGCGAACGGCGTTCGGCAAGCTCCTCCTCCTCGCCGTCCTGCGGCGACAGCTTATCGAGTTCTTCGACGGAGGCGCGCAGATAGTCGGCCTCGCGCGCGGCGTTCTCAACCTTCTCGCGGTGCTTTTTCAGCGTCCGCTCGATATCGCGCCAGATGCGGTAGAGGCCTGAAAGCTGCTGCGCCTCCTCGCCAAGGCCAGCGAAGGCATCGAGCAGCGCACGGTGTGCGTCCGTGTCGACCAGGGCACGATCGTCGTGCTGGCCATGGATCTCGACGAGCAGTTGCCCCGCCTGCCGCAGGAGCTGGACGCTGAGCGGCTGATCGTTCACGAAGGCCTTGGTACGGCCGTCGGCGGATTGCGTGCGGCGGAAGATGAGGTCGCCGTCGTCGTCGATGCCGTTTTCTCGGAGCAGCCTGCGGACAGCGTGATCCATGCCGACGTCGAAAACGGCCGTCACCTGCCCCTTGTCCTCGCCATGGCGCACGAGATCGCCGTCGCCGCGACCGCCAAGTGCCAGCGAAAGACTGTCAAGCAGAATGGATTTGCCGGCGCCGGTCTCGCCGGTCAGCACAGAAAGCCCGGTCTCGAAGGCAAGATCCAGCCGCTCGATCAGTACGATATCGCGGATCGATAGCTGGATCAGCATCTTGGTTCAGGTCTCACGTCCCGAGAAGTAGCTTCTTGCCTGCACGCGCAATCCAGGAGCCCTCGTTCTCACGCGGCGCGGTTCCGGCGCTCTTCAACAGCTTGAAGGAATCGGCGTACCACTGGCTGTCAGGATAGTTGTGACCGAGAACGGCGGCCGCCGTCTGCGCTTCCTGAACGATGCCCATCGCGTAGTAGGCCTCGACCAGGCGCGCCAGCGCCTCTTCGATCTGGTTGGTATTTGGATATTGCTCGACCACGATGCGGAAGCGCGAAATCGCCGCAAGATAGTCCTTGCGTTCCAGGTAGTAGCGGCCGATCTGCATTTCCTTGCCGGCCAGCTGGTCGCGCGCATAACGGATCTTCGCCTGAGCGTCGTCGACGTATTCCGACTTCGGATAGTTGTCCACGACCTTCTGCATCGCCACGATCGTCTGCTGCGCGGCGCGCTGGTCCTGCGTCACGTCGACGATCTGCTTGGCGTAGGAGGCGCCGACCAGATATTGCACGTAAGCTGCGTCTTCCGATCCCGGATACTGCTTCAAATAGGTATTGCCGGTCTCGATGGCCTCATCGTTTCGGCCCTGGCGGTACTTGACGAAGGTGCTCATGACCATCGCCTTGCGGCCCCACTCGGAAAACGGCTGCTGCTGGTTGACGGCGTCGAACTTGCGCCCAGCCTCGGTCATGTTGCCGGCTTTGATGTTCGCCAGGCCCTGGTTATACAAGACTTCCGGCGGATCGGCGTCGAAACCGAGCTTGGTGATATCGATGTCTTTGTCCGATTGGCATCCGGTGACCGCCAGACCCGCTCCCGTCAAGAGAAGCGAAACAATCAGCGCACGCGCTGTAATTCTCATGCTGTCAGACCTTGCAAAACCCATCGGATAAATCCCAACCGCCATCGCAACCGAAACGACAGCCTATCGCTGGGCGTTTCTAGCCACAAAAGCATCAACAGGGCAACGCAATGATGGCGCATTAACGCATTTTTATGGCAGGAAGTGGCGGAATTGACAGCTCTAACCCCTGAATTCACAGGAATTTCAAATACAAGCAGGCGCCGTTGGGCAAGCCTGCGCCCCGCGCCGAGACTCAGCGGTTTCGCGCCCAATAAAGAAAGAGCCGCCTCCCTGTTTGGGGAGGCGGCAATCCGCCCTGGTCATTCAAGAATTCTGGAGGTCATGCCGACCAGGGGGCGAACTCGGGAGCGCTCACCGCGACGAATTCGCGCCGGGCGGCGCGCTTGCGCGGTGCAGCGGACGCTGCCTCAACGACTTCATAAGCCGAGGGGTCGCTGAGCAAAGCCTTGAGCGCATTGGCGTTCATCTTGTGGCCGCCGCGATAGGAGCGGTAGAGGCCGATGAACGGAGCGCCGGCCAGCGCCAGGTCGCCAATGGCGTCGAGCGTCTTGTGACGCACGAATTCATCCTTGGCGTAGCGCAGGCCTTCGACGTTGATGACCGTGTTGTCGTCGGAAATGACGACCGAGTTTTCTAGCGAAGAGCCGAGCGCGTGGCCGGAGGCCCACAGACGCTCGACGTCGCGCATGAAGCCGAAGGTGCGGGCGCGCGCGAGCTCGGACTTGAATGTCTGAGCCGTCAGGTCGCCTTGCCACTTCTGGCGCCCGATGAGCGGGCAGTCGAAATCGATTTCCACCTCGAAGCGGGTCGTGTCGTGCGGACGGAACTCGCACCAGGAGCCGCCTGCCTCGATGCGAACCGGCTTGACGACGCGAATGTAGCGACGCTTGACGCCGAGCGACACCAGGCCGGTCTGCTCGATCGCTTCGATAAAGGGATATGAACTGCCGTCCATGATCGGCATCTCGGGGCCTTGCACTTCGACCAGCACGTTGTCGAGGCCCATCGCATAGATGGCGGCCATAACATGCTCGACGGTGGCGACCGACCGCGCCGGAGAAAAGCCGAGAACGGTGCAGAGATCAGTGTTGCCGACCTGCGAGGAAACTGCCTTGAGCTCGGTCACATCGCCGTTGTCGTGCACACGCTGGAAGACGACGCCGGTGCCAGCTTCAGCCGGCTGAAACGTAATCGACACGTTCAAGCCGGAATGCACGCCAGTGCCGGCAATCGTGACCGGGCTGGCAATGGTGGTCTGAAAACCCAGCAATCCGATAGTCATAAAAAATCTGCCTTCATCCTTCTGGCCGTCGAGGAATTCGCGGTACGCGTTAATTCCGATATCGGTCCAGTTTGTTACTGCCGGGAAATGCACATGCAATGCGTTGTTCTATGCGATTCCAGCCACTTGTATGTCCCTTCATACGCGCGGCGGTGGCGCAATCCAAATCACTGTTCGTTTCGTTATGTTACGAAAGCAGGTGACTGAATTCACTAGATAATTCATTAATTAACGAACCGTTAATAACAAACATGCCCGGAGCGAGAGCCCCGGGCATGCAACCTTGAGAATGCTGCGAAATCAGTTCGACTGACGGCGCAGGAAGGCTGGAATTTCCAGCTGATCGTCTTCGTTGGTCATGCGCGCCTGCGGCACCGCACGCCCCTGATCGTCGAGCTGGCCGCGACGCGGCGCATAGAGGCTGGCCTCCGGCGAGAGCGGCCGGCGCTGCTGCGAAGCGGCGCTTGGCGCAGCGGCAGTCATGTCGGCGGAAACGCTGTCTTCTTCGCGGCGCCCGAGCGAATTGGTGATTCGCTTCAGGAGGCCCATCGGTCCGCGATCCTCGCTCGGCTGCGCCGCGGGCTGAGAACGATGATCGATTTCAGCCTGAACTACCGGTGGGAAATCCTCCACCTTCGGCATGCGGACCTGCTCGGGGGCCTGGCGAATGACCGGCTCCTGACGCATCTGCTGCGGAGGCTGGCTGATCGCAGGCTGCGCCATCGGCTGCTGCATGACCGGGGCCGGAGCAGCCGGCTGGCGCATGACGGGAGCCTCAGGAGCGGCCGCGAAGATCCGGCTCTGCGGACGGAAGGTTTCTTCCTGCGCCGCATGCGGCTTCGGGGCGGCCGGGATTTCCAGTTCGCGTTCCATCTCTGCTTCCGCCATGCGGATGGTCTGCGCGATCGGATCGGCGGCCTTCGGTGCCTGCGCTACGTAGGCAGGCTGCACTGCGGCCGCTGCCGGAGCGGCGGCCGCGGAGGGACGGATAAGCGGCTTTGCGACCTGGCGGAATTCCATATTCTTCGCCGCGGCCTCGTTGAGCGCGCGATCGATGCCGGTGGCGACGACAGAAACGCGGATGATGCCTTCGAGCGATTCGTCGAAGGTTGCTCCGAGGATGATGTTGGCGTCCGGATCGACTTCCTCGCGGATGCGGGTCGCGGCTTCGTCAACTTCGAAGAGCGTCAGGTCGCGGCCGCCGGTGATCGAGATCAGCAGGCCCTGTGCGCCCTTCATCGAGGTCTCATCGAGCAGCGGGTTGGCGATTGCAGCCTCGGCAGCCTGCATCGCGCGGCCGGAGCCGGATGCTTCGCCGGTACCCATCATCGCTCGGCCCATCTCGCGCATCACCGAGCGGACGTCGGCGAAGTCGAGGTTGATGAGGCCTTCCTTGACCATCAGGTCGGTGATGCAGGCAACACCGGAATAGAGAACCTGGTCGGCCATGGCGAAGGCATCGGCAAAGGTGGTCTTGTCGTTGGCGATGCGGAAGAGATTCTGGTTCGGGATCACGATCAGCGTGTCGACCGACTTCTGCAGTTCCTGAATGCCCATCTCGGCGAGCCGCATGCGGCGCCCACCTTCGAAGTGGAACGGCTTGGTGACGACGCCGACCGTCAGGATGCCCTTGTTTCTGGCTGCCTGCGCCACGACAGGTGCCGCACCCGTGCCCGTGCCGCCGCCCATGCCGGCGGTGACGAAGCACATATGCGTGCCGTTGAGGTGATCGACGATTTCGTCGATGCATTCTTCAGCCGCCGCGCGGCCGACTTCAGGCTGCGAGCCGGCGCCGAGACCTTCGGTCACGTTCACGCCAAGCTGGATAATGCGTTCGGCCTTGGTCATGGTCAGCGCCTGGGCGTCCGTGTTGGCGACGACGAAGTCGACGCCCTGGAGGCCGGCGGTGATCATGTTGTTGACAGCATTGCCACCACCGCCACCAACACCGAAAACGGTGATCCGGGGCTTCAGTTCGGTGATATCCGGCTTCTGCAGCTTGATAGTCATTGTACCCGTTCCTTTTATCTATGGCCGCATCGCCACGCCGGCCAATTCACTTATGTCCCCGCCTACCCCGGATCGCCGCGATCCGGGGTCCGGCACTCAAAAGCTCTCTTTCAGCCACTGCCCGACCCGGGCAATGCGGCTGTTGCCTCCGCCGAGCGACGAAAGCAGACTGTTTCCCCCCGCATGTGTCTCCATGTCGGCGACCTGCGGATAAATCATCAGGCCGACCGCCGTCGAAAAGGCGGGCCCCTTGGCCGCCGTCGGCAGACCGGACACGCCCATCGGACGGCCGATGCGCACGTTCCGCGCCAGGATGCGGCGAGCCACTTCCGGCAGGCCGGTGAGCTGGCTTCCACCACCTGTCAGCACGACGCGCTTGCCGACGATCGGGGAAAAGCCCGAACGCTGGATGCGGTCGCGGATCAGTTCGAGGGTTTCTTCTATGCGGGCCCGCACGATGCGCGAGACCAGCGCCTTCGGCACCTGGCTCGGCTGGTCGCGGTCATCCTCGCCGATCGGCGGAATGGAAATCAGCTCGCGCTCGTCCGACGAGTTCGGCAGCGCCGAGGCGTGCACCACCTTCAGCCGCTCGGCGTCCTCGATACGGGTCGAGAGGCCACGCGCCAGATCTGTGGTGACATGATGGCCGCCGAGGCTGACGGCATCGGTATGCACCAGCTTGCCCTCGGCAAAGACCGATATCGTCGTCGTGCCGCCGCCCATGTCGATGGCAGCGCAGCCGAGTTCGACTTCGTCGTCGACGAGAGCGGCAAGGCCGCTGGCATAGGGCGTCGCCACCATGCCTTCGACCGAAAGATGCGCGCGGTTGACGCTGAGCTCGAGATTGCGAAGTGCGGCGCGTTCGGCCGTGACCACATGCATGTCGACGCCGAGCGTGTCGCCGAACATCGACAGCGGATCGCGGATGCCGCGCTCGCCGTCGAGCGAATAGCCTGTCGCCAGCGAATGCAGCACCGCCCGGTCCTGGCGCAGCGACTGCTGGCAGGCGGCAGTCAGCACCTTCTTCAGGTCGTTGCTCTCGACTTCCTGGCCGCCGAGATCGATCGTCGCTGTATAGACGTCGCTGCCGAGCCGGCCGGCCGAGACGTTGACGATGAGGCTTTCGACGGTGAGGCCGGCCATGCGCTCGGCGGCGTCGACCGCAAGGCGAATGACGCCCTCGACCGCGTCCAGATCGGCAATCACGCCGGTCTTGATGCCGCGTGAACGCTGGTGGCCGATACCGATGATCTCGATGTTATGGGTCCGGTTCGGAAGAACCTGGCTCTCTTCGCGCGGCGTCAGCCGGCCGATCATGCAAACGACCTTGGTCGAGCCGATGTCGAGCACGGAAACGATATGCGACCGCTTCGAGGAAAGCGGCTTCAGGCGCGGCAAACCGAAATGGGACGAACCAAACATGCTCATGTATCCTGCCCCGCCTTCTTCAAAGCCTTAGTTCTGGCATCAACCGCCGCCTGACGGCGCTCGGCCGCTTCCGGCGTCAATTCGATTGCCGTGCGATCTTCCAGACGAAAATCGACCGCAGCGATGTCACGCGCGAGCAGGTTTTCTTCCTTGTTCATCTTCGCAAGCCGAGCAAGCGCGCCCTGGACGCCGTCTTCCGGCAGCTTGATGACGATGCCGCTGTCGAGATAGAGATCCCAGCGACGGCCGGCGATGCGGACGAATGCCTTGACGTGGCCACGCAGATCCGGCCAGTCGGCGAATTCATCAACGACGGAAGCAGCCGCCGTTTCGGCATCGCGCCCGACGAAAAGCGGCAGCGAGGCGAACTTGTTGTCTCGCAACGGCGCAATGATCTTGCCGCCCTTTTCGATCACGGACAGCTCGGAACCATGCTGCCAGATGCCGTAGGCGGCCTTTTCCTTGAGCTTGACCTCGATGGCGCGCGGATAGACCTTGCGGACCTCGACGTTTTCCACCCAGGGAAGGTTTGCGATCTTCTGCCGGGCTGCATCGACGTCGAGCGCCACCAGCGAAGTCGTCCCGTCGAGACCCAGAAGCTGCAGGATTTCGATTTCCGACGTCTGCTCGTTGCCGGATACTTTCACATCCTCGATGGCAAAGCCCGCGGCGGCAGTCGTCGCCTGGGCAACGGTCTGCGTGTGGCCACCGAGCGACATGCCATAAAACCCGGTCGCAGCCAGGAAGGCGATCGCGGACACGGTGCCGGTATGGGCCGGAATATAGATGCGGCCCGTCCCCAAGCTGACGAAGAAGCGCACCGCACGGCGCAGCGGCCGCGGCAGGACGAAGAGGTCCTCGCTATCATCGATTGCCACGACGGCACGGTGGCGCGAGCGCCTTAACTTATTGACCGTCAGCGCAAACATGACGCGTCCTCCACCATCCACCGGAGAAATTCGCCAAATGAGTAGCCGGCATGTCCGGCCATTTCAGGCACCAGCGATGTGGGAGTCATGCCAGGCTGAGTGTTGATCTCCAGCCAAATGATCTCTCCATCCTCGGAGAAGCGATCGTCATATCGAAAGTCGGACCGACTGACGCCACGGCAGCCGATTGCTTGATGCGCCCTTAACGCCAATGTTTGTACTTTTTGGTAAATATTTGGTGAAATTTCCGCCGGGATGACGTGCTTTGATCCGCCAGCCGCGTATTTGGCATCGTAGTCATAGAAATTGTGCCCCAACGGCACGATCTCCGTCACGCCGAGCGCGATATCGCCCATGACCCCACAGGTCAGCTCACGCCCATGAACATAGCGCTCGACGATAACCTCGTCCCCGTAGCGCCATTCGCTCGACGTCACGACCTGAGGCGGATGAGCCTGATCTTCCTTGACGATGACGACGCCGAAGCTCGACCCCTCTTTCACGGGCTTCACCACGTAAGGCGGCTTGAGCGGATGCTCGGCGCCAAAGGCAAACCGGTTCATCACCAGCGATTCGGCGATTGGAATTCCGGCGCTTGCGGCAACCAGCTTGGCGCGCGCCTTGTCCATGGCCAGCGCCGAGGCTAGCGCGCCGGAATGCGTATAGGGGATCTGCAGATATTCAAGCACGCCCTGGATCGTGCCGTCCTCACCGAAAGGACCGTGCAGAGCATTGAAGACGACATCCGGCTTCAAATCGGCGAGCCTTGCCGAAACGTTGGGCTCAACGTCGATGACGGTGACGCGATAGCCCTCCGCCTCGAGAGCGGCAGCGCATGCCTTTCCCGAGGACAGGCTGACAGGCCTCTCCGAGGAAAATCCGCCCATAAGGACAGCAACATGCCTACCGCGCATCAACACCCCCAACACATTCCGTATTCATCAGCCGACGCTTGCGTGAAACTGTTTTTCGTCGAATCCCGCCGTACCTCGATCCAGCGCATTACAACTGCATTATGGTTAATGAAGTGTTTACTTTCGTTAACCGCAGAGCGCTTTCGTTACGCCGAGGACACTGGCGACTCAAATCATGTCGCAGGATTATCTCTAGGAATCAGATAGTTGCCGAAGGCGCAAGACTTGACGGGCCATTTTCGGGAGAGATCTGTCATAAAAGAATCAGGGTTGCTGCGAGGATCGCGCACGAATTCAAGATGTTAAGGAAAAGCAGCGCCGGCACACATATTCGAATGCATATATAAAAAACCCGCGCCAGTGTTAGCGCGGGTCGGGCAGCGAAAACGGAAAGCAATCAACCTTCGTCGTCGACCAGTTTCCAGAGGCTGCCGCCGAGCACGCCACCGACGATTGGAGCAAGCCAGAACAGCCACAACTGTTGCAGCGCCCAGCCCCCGACGAAGAGCGCCTGCCCCGTCGAGCGCGCCGGATTGACCGAGGTGTTGGTTACCGGGATCGAGATCAGATGGATGAGCGTCAACGCCAGACCGATGGCGATCGGCGCAAAACCGGCCGGCACGCGTGCGCTGGTCGAGCCGAGGATGATGAGAAGGAAGAACAGGGTAAGCACCACTTCGATCACCAGCGCCGAGAGCAGCGAATAGCCGCCGGGGCTGTGCTCGCCGAATCCATTGGCCGCAAACCCGCCCAGCTGGAAATCGGCCTTGCCGCTGGCGACGAGATAGAGGACCGCAGCGGCGGCGACCGCAGCGACGACCTGGGTGATGACGTAGGGAGCCACGTTCTTCATCGGAAACCGCCCGGCGACGGCAACCCCCACCGTGACGGCGGGATTGAAGTGACCGCCGGAAATCCCGCCGACCGCGTAGGCCATCGTCAGCACCGTCAGTCCGAAGGCGAGCGCCACACCGACAAAGCCGATCCCGAGGCCGGGAAAGGCAGCGGCGAGCACAGCGCTGCCGCACCCACCAAACACAAGCCAAAATGTCCCAATAAATTCCGCAATAAGTTTTTTCTGCACAATCTTTGTCCTTTAAAAAACCACAGCTATGGCGCGAATAACATTCCGCCACAGGTGATTCTCGTCAATAGGCTCCCCGCCAAACCTCCCCAAAAGTTTAAACCTAAGGCCGATTTTATTGGTCGAAAGCATGTCCTGAGTAGCTGACCGCCGGAAAATCGGGAAAACGCGGCCCGGTGAAATAATGATGCGGCGCAGCATCGACTTTCGTTCAAATCTTGCATTTTTGTGCTTGCCCGGATCAAAAATTGCTTTAATCGCGACTAAGGCGAACTTACTAATCGGGATTGATAGGATAAATGACTGACGCGATATCTCCTTTGCCATCGGCGCCGAACAAGGCTGTCACGAATTCTCCGGCGCGCGTTCTTCTCGCAAGCCTGATCGGCACGACGATCGAATTTTTCGACTTCTACGTCTACGCAACGGCGGCCGTGCTCGTGTTCCCGACACTGTTTTTCCCGACAAGTGACCCGACATCCGCCATTCTGCAATCTTTCGCGACCTTCTCCATCGCCTTCTTCGCGCGCCCGATCGGCGCGATCGTCTTTGGTCATTTTGGCGACCGGATCGGCCGCAAGGCGACGCTCGTGGCCGCGCTGATGACCATGGGCGTCTCCACCGTGCTGATCGGCCTGCTGCCGTCCTACGAGTCCATCGGCGTCCTCGCGCCGCTGCTGCTTGCACTCTTCCGCTTCGGCCAGGGTTTTGGTCTCGGCGGCGAATGGGGTGGCGCCGTGCTTCTCGCAACCGAGAATGCGCCACCGGAAAAGCGCTCCTGGTACGGGATGTTCCCGCAGCTGGGAGCACCGATCGGCCTCTTCCTGTCTTCCGGCATCTTCTGGGCTCTGCTGCACCTGATCTCGCAGGAAGACTTCGTGGCCTGGGGCTGGCGCGTGCCCTTCGTCGCCTCGATCGTCCTCATTGTCATCGGTCTGTGGGTGCGTCTGTCGATCACTGAAACGCCGGAGTTCCGCGCGGCGATCGAAAAGAAGGAACGCGTCGCGATTCCGGTCGCGACCATCTTCCGCAACTATAAGCGCAGCATCGTGCTTGGCACCTTCGCGGCGCTTGCCACCTTCGTGCTGTTCTACATCGTCACGGCCTACCTTCTGTCCTACAACGTCAAGGTCCTGAAGATCAGCTTCCTCGACGCGCTGCTGGTGCAGATTGTCGCCGCGATATTCTTCGGCATCTTCATCCCGATTTCCGGCAAGCTGTCCGACCGCTACGGCCGCCGCACGGTGCTGGTGCTGACGACGATCGCCATTGCCGCCTATTCCTTCCTTCTGCCGTCGCTGCTGTCAGGTGGGCTGGCTGAAGTCTATTTCTTCGCGGCACTCGGCATGGCCCTCATGGGCATGACGTATGGCCCGATCGGCACGGCGCTCGCCGCGCCCTTCCCGACCGCGGTTCGCTACACCGGCGCTTCGATCACCTTCAACTTTGCCGGCATCTTCGGCGCGTCGCTGGCGCCTTACATCGCGACGTCCTTGGCGGCAACCTACGGGCTCGCCTACGTCGGCTACTACATGGCAGCTGCGGCCGCGATCACTCTGGTCTGCCTGCTGCTCTCCGGCAACGAAGAGCTGTAAGGTTTCCAAAACGCATGAGAAAAGGGCCGCGACGATTACCGCCGCGGCCCTTTTTGCTTTCTACCTAACAAGCGCTGGCGCTCGGCAGCTCAGCGCTATTCCGTCGTGACGCCCTGGAAGGGGCGCACTTCGCGGCCGGGCATGAAGACGCCGAGGCGCTTGATTTCCCATTCGAGCTTGATGCCGGATTTTTCGAAGACCTCGCGGCGGACCTGCTCGCCGAGATATTCGAGATCGTAGCCGGTCGCCTGCTCCATGTTGATCATGAAGTTGCAGTGCAGCGACGACATCTGCGCCCCGCCGATGACAAGGCCGCGGCATCCCGCCTCGTCGATCAGTTCCCAGGCGGAATGGCCTTCCGGATTCTTGAAGGTCGAGCCGCCGGTCTTCTCGCGGATCGGCTGCACGGTCTCGCGATGGCTGCGCACGGCATCCATATCTGCGCGGATCTTGGCGCGGTCTTCCGGGTAGCCTTCGAAAACCACGTGCGTGAAAATCAGGTCCTCAGGCGCTGCCGAATGACGGTAAGTGTATCCCATCTCGGCGGTACTGAGCACATGCTTGTTGCCCTTGCGGTCGAGCGCGTGCACCTCGACGACGCGCTCGCGCGTCTCGGTTCCGTTTGCCCCCGCGTTCATGCGGGCGGCCCCCCCGATGGTGCCGGGAATGCCGTAGAAGAAATGGAAGCCGCCGATGCCGTTGTCCATCGCCATCGCGGCCACATGCTTATCCGGGCAGATGGCGCCGGCAACGATACGGTTCTCACCGGCAAGATCGACAGAGCCGAAGCCCTTGGCCGAGAGCCGCAACACGACGCCTGGGATCCCCCCGTCGCGCACGAGAATGTTGGAGCCGACACCCACCACCGTCAGCGGCACCTCCTCGGGCAGCAGCTTCAGGAAGGCGATGAGGTCCTCGGTATCGTGCGGCTGGAACATCAGCTCCGCCAAACCTCCGGCGCGGAACCACGTGACGCGGTCCATCGGCGCATCCGGTGACAGCCGGCCGCGGATTTCCTTTACACCCTCGCCCAGAGACGCGAGCAACTTTTCCCCGTTTACCTGTTTCATGCAGACTTACCTGAAAGGCCTTCCAATTCCTTTGGCAATGCAGCTGCCCAATATGTGATGCTGCCAGCTCCCAACAAAACCACGAAATCACCCGGTCGCGCAATCTCCGCGACCATCGACGCCAGACGATCCGGCGACGGCAGGTAGCGCGCGTCGCGGTGGCCACCTGCCTTGATGCGCGATACAAGCGCCTCGGAGTCAGCCCCCTCGATCGGCTCCTCCCCCGCCGCATAGACCGGCGCGAGGAAAATGCTGTCGGCATCGTTGAAGCAGGCCGCGAACTCTTCAAACAGGCTCGACAGGCGCGTGTAGCGATGCGGCTGATGGACGGCGATGATCCGGCCATTGCACGCCTCGCGCGCTGCCCGGAGCACCGCCTTGATCTCGACTGGGTGATGGCCGTAGTCGTCGAATACGCGCACACCGTTCCATTCGCCCGTCAACGTGAAGCGCCGCTTCACCCCGCCGAAGGAGGCGAGCCCCTTGGCGATGTCCTCGTTCGACATTCCCAATCGGTTGGCCACCGCGATGGCGGCTGTGGCGTTGGAAATATTATGGCGGCCCGGCATCGGCATGACGAGATCCTTGATCTCTATAACCTGGCCGGTGCGCCGGCGGCGAATTTCGATGTCGAAAAGCGAGCGCGTGCCGTCGATGCGGACATTGAGATAGCGCACGTCCGCCTGCGGGTTCTCGCCATAGGTGATGACCTTGCGGTCTTCGATGCGGCTGACCAAAGCCTGCACTTCGGGATGATCGAGGCAAAGCACGCCGAAGCCGTAAAAAGGCACATTCTCCACGAATTGGCGAAAGGCGGCGCGCACGGCGTCGAAACTGCCGTAGTGGTCGAGGTGCTCGGGATCGATGTTGGTAATGACGGCCACATCGGCCGGCAGCTTCAGGAAGGTGCCGTCGGATTCGTCGGCCTCCACCACCATCCACTCGCCCTCGCCCATGCGGGCGTTCGTGCCGTAGGCATTGATGATGCCGCCGTTGATGACGGTTGGATCGAGGCCGCCTGCTTCGAGAAGCGTCGCGACAAGCGAGGTCGTCGTCGTCTTGCCGTGCGTACCGCCGATCGCGATCGCGTTGCGGAAGCGCATGAGCTCGGCGAGCATCTCGGCGCGCCGCACCACCGGCAGCAGCTTTTCGCGTGCGGCGACGAGCTCCGGATTGTCCTTCTTGATGGCGGTCGACACCACGACCACTTCGGCATCGCCGAGGTTTTCGGCCTTGTGGCCGACGTGAACCGCTATGCCTTTATCACGCAGCCGCTGCACGTTGGCGCTGTCGGATTGATCGGAGCCCTGCACGCGATGGCCGAGATTGTGCAGCACTTCGGCGATGCCGCTCATGCCGATTCCGCCGATGCCGATGAAATGTACAAGGCCGATCGCCTTCGGCAGCTTCATGCGCCTGCCCCCTTGAATTCGGTAATTGAACGTTTGCCCGCAATAGCCTCAACCATGTCCGCGAGCAAGTTCGCAGCGTCGGGCTTGCCGGCAAGTTTGGCCGCCGCGGCCATCTTTGCAAGCTTTTCGGGCGCATTCATCGCGCTTCGAATGATCGCGGACAGCTTTTCGGGCGAAAGTTCGGACTGTGCGATCACCTTGGCGCCGCCGGCCGCGGCAAGCGTGGCGGCATTCGCAGCCTGGTCGTGATCGAGCGCATGCGGATAGGGAACCAGGATGGCGGGACGGCCGATGACCGAAATTTCCGACACGGTCGAGGCGCCGGAACGGCTGATGACCAGATGGGCGGCGCCAATGCGCTCGGCCATGTCGGTAAAGAAAGGCGCGACGTCGGCCTTCATTTCCAGCTGGCGCGTACAGCCCGTGACCATATCCATATCTTCGGGCCGCACCTGCTGCGTGATGCGCAATCGGCTCCTGAGTTCGTCCTCGAGCAGGCTGATCGCCGTCGGCAGCGTCTTCGAAAAATACTGCGCGCCCTGGCTGCCGCCGAAGACGACGAGGTTGAAGGGTTCGCCAGCGCCGGAGGGCACGTAGGGTTGCTTTGCTGCCTCGATGACGGCCGGCCGCACCGGATTTCCAGTCGTCACCGTCTTGTCGGCAAATGCGCCATTGGGTCCGAGAAATCCGCCGGCGATCGCTTGAACGCGCGGGGCAAGCGCCTTGTTGGCACGGCCCATGACGGCGTTCTGCTCGTGGATCATCGTCGGCACGCCGATGCGGGTCGCAGCGAGCAGCGGCGGTACCGTCGGATAGCCGCCGAAGCCGACGACGCAGATAGGCTTCAGCCGCACGATCAGTTTTCGCGCCGCGCGCATGCCAATCCAGAGCGTCAGCAGCGAGCGCGCGACCTTCAGGGGGTTCTTCGAGCCGATCGTCGCGGATGGGACGACATGGATCTCGTCGGCAGGGAACTTGCCGGCAAAACGCTCGGCACGGCTGTCGGTTACCAGGTGAACCGAGTAGCCGCGCTCCTTAAGCTTATGGGCGAGCGCCTCGGCCGGAAACACATGGCCGCCGGTGCCGCCAGCGGCGAGAAGTATGAGGCCTTTGGTCATGGTTGAAAGGGCCTTTCAGCCGGGTGGCCGTCGGAATGACGCGACACCGCCTTATAGCACACAGCGTCTCCTCTCCCCGGCTGAGGGGAAAGCGTCAAGGTGACGGGCGAAGCGACAAGGCACAACATCAAACTACTCCGCCGGCAGGCCGTTCGTGACGCGGAACAGGCTGCGGTCCTGCGCCCGTTTTTCGGGCCTATGTCGCGTGAGGGCAAGGATGAAGCCCGCCGTGACCGCAATCGCGATCATCGAGGAGCCGCCGTAGGAAATCAACGGCAGCGTCATGCCCTTGGCTGGCAAAAGCTGCAGGTTAACGCCGACATTGATGATCGACTGAATGCCGATCTGCAGCACGAGGCCGGCGACGGCAAATCGGTTGAAGTCGTTCTTTTCCTTGTAGGCATGCGACAGGCCGCGCAGCACCAGCACGGCGAAGACGGCAACCAGCGCCATGCAGAAAATAACGCCGAATTCCTCCGCCGCGACCGAGAAGATGAAGTCGGTGTGCGCATCGGGGATGATGCGCTTGACGATGCCCTCTCCGGGGCCTGCGCCGAACCAGTCGCCGCGAACGATCGCCTCCTTGGCGGTATCCACCTGGAAGGTGTCGCCCTCGCCGGTCAGGAACTTGTCTATTCGAAGCGCCACGTGCGGAAAGACGTAGTAGGCGCTGACGAGACCGCCCGCACCGAAGCCGCCGAGCAGGATGATCCAGAGCCAAGGCATGCCCGCCATGAAGAACATCCCACCCCAGACCGCCGTCGTCAGGATCGTCTGCCCAAGGTCGGGCTGGGCCACCAGCAGCGAGGCGACGATGCCGTAGAGAATGATGGCGAAGAGATTGCCCGGAATTTCAGGCTGGCGGGCGTGTTCGGCAAAGAGCCAAGCGCAGACGATGACGAAGGCCGGCTTCATGAATTCCGACGGCTGGATCGAAAGGCTCGCGATATTGACCCAGCGCCGCGACCCCTTGACCTCGATGCCGAAAAACAGGGCAAACAGCATCATCGCCAGTGCGACGATCAAGAGGATCACCGCTGTACGCCGCACCTGCCGCGGCGTCAGGAAGGAGATGCCGATCATCGTCGCTATCGCCGGGATCAGGAAGGCGGCGTGACGCTTGACGAAATGGAATGGCTCCAGCCCGATGCGCTCGGCCACCGCCGGAGACGCCGCAAAGGACAGCATGAAGCCGATCCCCATCAACAGGATGAAGATCGCCAGAAAAAACCGATCGATGGTCCAGAACCAGTCGGCCAGGGCCCCACGCTGCACGCGGCTTACCATCTCATTTGCCTCCTGTCGCCGGATCGATCAGCATCGTGACCCCTTCCAACGCCGCCACATGATCGACGAATGCGTCGCCGCGCGCCTCGAAGTTCTTATACTGGTCGAAGCTTGCGCAAGCCGGGGATAGCATCACGGCGACCTGGCTGGCGTCATCCTTTTCCGCATCGGCCGCGGCATGCGCTACCGCCTGGGCGAGCGTCCCCGAAATCTCGTAAGGCACCTTCTCTCCGAGCGTCGCTGCGAAAGCGGGTGCTGCCTCGCCGATCAGATATGCCTGTGCGATGTGTGGAAAGAGCGCGGCGAGCGTGGTGATGCCGCCCTCCTTCGGCAGACCGCCGGCAATCCAGTAGATGCGATCGTAGCTCGACAGCGCCGGCGCTGCGGCGTCCGCGTTCGTCGCCTTGGAATCGTTGACGAAGACGACGTTGCCGCGCTTTGCGACCGGCTGCATGCGGTGCTTCAGGCCTGGGAAGGAGGCCAATCCGGCACGGATCTCGTCGGCGGAAAGGCCGACCGCCAGGCAAGCGGCGATCGCCGCGGCCGCATTCTGCGCATTGTGGCTGCCGCGGAGCGTCTGGATGCCGTCGAGATCGGCAATGGTCGACGTGGCGCCATTGGCTGCCTCAACGATGCGGCTACCCTCGGCGTAGAGCCCGTTCGCCACCGGATGGCGGCGGGAAATGCGGGTGACTTTGACGCCGGCGCGTTCGACGCGGTCGGCAATCAGCGTGGAGAAACTGTCATCGACGCCGACGATGGCAACGCCGCTGCCGCCCACCAGCCGCTCCTTGACGCCGGCATAGTGCTGCATGGTGCCGTGACGATCGAGATGGTCCGGCGTCAGGTTGAGCAGGATGCCTGCCGACGGATTGAGCGTCGGGGCGAGATCGATCTGGTAGGACGAGCACTCGACGACGTAGAAGCGTTCGGCCTTAGGTACGTCAAGCGTCAGGATCGCCGTGCCGATATTGCCGCCAAGCTGCGTGTCGCGCCCGCTCGCCTTGAGGATGTGGGCAATCAGGGCTGTCGTGGTCGACTTGCCGTTGGTGCCGGTGATCGCGATGAAGGGGCAGCCGGGCGCATGCGCCCTGCGCTCGCGCACAAAAAGCTCCACGTCGCCGATGATGTCGAGGCCGGCAGCACGGGCGAGTTCGACGGTCCAATGCGGTTTCGGATGCGTCAGCGGCACGCCCGGCGAGAGCACGAAAACGGAAAAGACGCTCCAATCCTCGCTCCTGAGATCCGCCGTATGGACGCCTTCGGCAGCAGCCTTCCTGACGCTGTCGGGATTGTCGTCCCAGGCAGTGACGATCGCCCCGCCTGACATCAACGCCCTGGCCGTGGCAAAGCCCGAGCCCCCGAGCCCGAACAGCGCTACTTTCTTGTCCTTGAGCGTGGTAATCGGAATCATCGCCGGATCACCTGAGCTTCAGCGTCGAAAGGCCGACCAGCGCCAGTACCACCGCGATGATCCAGAAGCGGACAACGACCTGGCTCTCGGTCCACCCCTTTTTCTCGAAGTGATGGTGGATCGGCGCCATGAGGAAGACCCGGCGGCCGGTCATCTTGAAAAAGCCAACCTGGATGATGACCGACAGCGTCTCTATCACGAACAGCCCGCCGATGATCGCCATGACGATTTCGTGCTTGGTGGCGACGGCGACGGTGCCTATCATGCCGCCAAGCGCCAACGATCCGGTGTCGCCCATGAAGATTGCGGCCGGCGGCGCATTGAACCAAAGGAACCCGAGGCCCGCGCCGATCACCGCGCCGAGCACGACGGCAAGTTCGCCGGTTCCGGGAACGAAATTGATCTGCAGGTAGCTCGCGAAGATAAAATTGCCGGCGAGATAGGCGATGACGCCGAAGGAGGCGGCGGCGACCATGACAGGCACGATGGCAAGGCCGTCAAGACCGTCGGTCAGGTTCACGGCATTGCCGGCGCCGACGATGACGAAGCCGCCGAACAGCACGAAGAAGATGCCGAGATTGATCATGAAGTCCTTGAAGAAAGGAAAGGCGATCGACGAGCCGAAGGTGGAGCCTGAGGGACCCGAAGCCAGCGCCGTGCGCATCATGAAATATGTGGCAATGCAGGCGATCAGGAACTCGATGCCGAGGCGGGCGCGGCCCGAAAAGCCCTTGTCGCTCTGCTTCGTGACCTTCAGATAGTCGTCATAAAAGCCGATCGCGCCGAAACCGAGCGTCACGAGGAGGACGGCCACTACATAGACGCTCGACAGGTCCGCCCAGAGGAGACATGAGCCGACAATGCCGGCAATGATCATCAGCCCTCCCATGGTGGGCGTGCCGGCCTTCTTGAAGTGGGTCTGCGGGCCGTCGGCGCGGATCGGCTGGCCCTTCCCCTGGCGCACACGCAGCGAGGCGATGATCCTTGGCCCGAACAGAAAGACGATTGCCGCGGACGTGAACAGCGCGGCACCGGTGCGAAATGTTATGTATCGGAAAAGATTGAAAAATTTTAAATGTTCCGACAATTCAACAAGCCAGATCAGCATTAAGAGCCCTTTCTCGAACCCTCGTTATGAGTGGGGCTCCGTGTCCGAAAATGCAGGAAATTTGTCAAGCAAGGCTGCCACGATCTTCCCGAATCCCGTCCCGAGCGACGATTTCACCATGAGTATGTCGCCTGCGGCGACGGCTTTGAGCGCGAAAGCGGCAAGCTCTGCCGTGGTTTCGCGATATTCGACATGCACGCTTTCGGGCAAGGAATCGCGGAGGGCCGCCATTTCAGGCCCGGCGAGCCAGACATGCTCTATCCCGGTCGCCAGTATCGGCCCCGAAAGGTCGGCGTGGACCTTTTGGGCGTGTTCCCCCATCTCCAGCATGTCGCCGAGGACGGCAATCCGCCGCCCTTTGCCTTCCGATCCGGCGGAAAGAAGCGAAATCGCCGCGCGCATGGACGTCGGATTGGCGTTGTAGCTCTCGTCGATCAACGTGAAATAGCCATTGCCGATCGCCAGCCTGTGTCGCTTGCCGCGCCCCTTTTCCGGCTGCAGCGTGGCGAGCGCCTCGATGGCGAGATCAAGGTCGGCGTCGACGAGCGTGACGGCGCCCAGAACGGCAAGCGCGTTTTCGGCGATGTGGCGACCGGGCGCACCGATCGCGATCTCCATCGTCTCGCCCCCGAGCGTCAGCCAGAGCGTGGAGTTTTCCTCCGAGCCGTTGAACTCGGCAAGTCGGAAGTCCGCCTTGGCGTGCTGGCCGAAGGAGTGGATGTTTTGAACGCCCCGCGCCTGCGCCTCGCGCTCGAGGAAAGCGAACTGGTCGTTGTCGCGATTGAGAATGGCGTCGCCACCCGGCACCAGCCCTTCGAAGATCTCGGCCTTGGCGGCGGCAATCTCTTCCAGGCTGTTGAAATTGCCGAGATGAGCCGGCGCGATCGTCGTTATGATAGCGACATGCGGCTCGATCATCTTGACCAGCGGCCGGATCTCATCCGGGTGGTTCATGCCCACTTCGAAGACGCCGAAGTCGCTGTCTTCAGGCATGCGAGCAAGCGTCAGCGGCACGCCCCAATGATTGTTGTAGGAGGCAACGGAGGCATGCACCTTGCCGGAGGGTGCAAGCACATGGCGCAGCATCTCCTTCGTCGTCGTCTTGCCGACAGAGCCGGTGACGGCGATGATCTTTGCCTCGGTGCGCGCGCGCGCCGCGACGCCGAGCTTGGCAAGCGCCACCAGCACATCTTCGACGACGATCTTCGGCACCGTCAGTCGGCCCATGGCCGGCAACCGACCTTCGCTGACGACGAGCAGCGATGCGCCGTTCGCCATCGCCTGGCCTGCATAGTCGTGACCGTCGACACGGTCGCCCCTGATGGCGAAGAACGCCTCGCCCGGCTTGATCGAGCGGCTATCGATGGAGATGCCGGTGATGCCGGCGGGCAGCGACCCGAACGGCCGGCCCGCCATGGCGGCGATCATGTCCTCGGATGTCCACAGCCAGGTCAAGTTTTCAACTCCTCCAAGGCATTGCGCAATTCGGCATGATCGGAGAACGGCAAGGTCATGCTGCCAATCGTCTGCCCCTCTTCGTGGCCCTTCCCGGCGACGATCAGCGTGTCGCCGGATTGCAGCATCCCGACTGCCTCGCGGATCGCCGCGGACCGGTCCCCTATCTCGGTGGCGCATGCGGCGGCAGCCATGATCTCGCTGCGGATGGTTGAAGGCTCCTCCGAGCGCGGATTGTCGTCCGTAACGATGACCACGTCGGCCAGCCGGCAGGCGATTTCGCCCATGATCGGCCGCTTGCCGCGATCGCGGTCGCCGCCGCAGCCGAAGACGACGATGATGCGGCCGGTGGTAAAGGGGCGAACCGAGCCGAGCACGTTTTCCAAAGCATCCGGCTTGTGGGCGTAGTCGACATAGGCGAGCGCGCCGTCCTTCGTGTGGCCGACCAGCTCCAGGCGCCCGGAGGCGCCTTGAAGCTTTTCGAGCGCCGCCATCGCCCGTGCCGCCGGAACGCCGGTCGATACCGCAAGGCCGGCTGCGACGAGCGCATTGGCGACCTGGAAATCGCCGGCAAGCGGAATGTGCACTTCGAAAATTTCGTCGCCGAAATGGACCTCGGCCACCTGCTTGTGACGGAAATGCTCGACCCGTTTCAGCGTCAGGAAATCGCCCTTGCGTCCGACAGTGCGCACGTCCTGCCCAGCCTTGCGCGCCACCGCCACCGCTTGGTCAGACCAGGCGTCATCGGCGAAAATCACGGCCGGCGAACCCTTCGGCAGCAGCGCTTCAAAGAGGCGCATCTTGGCCGCGAAATAGGCCTCCACGGTCGGATGATAGTCCATGTGGTCGCGGCCGAGATTGGTGAAGGCAGCCGCCGAAAGCCTGACGCCGTCGAGACGGAACTGGTCTAGCCCGTGGCTCGAGGCTTCCATCGCCGCATGAGTGACGCCCTCGCCGGCCAGTTCCGCCAGAAGCTTGTGCAGGGAAACCGGGTCCGGCGTCGTTAGCGAGCCGTAGTCGTTGCGAGTGGGCGACACGACGCCTGTCGTGCCGATCATCGCGGCCGCATGGCCGGCATGCGCCCAGATCTGGCGGGTGAAGGAGGCGACCGAGGTCTTGCCGGCGGTGCCGGTCACGGCGACCATCGTTTTCGGCTGGCGGCCATAGAAGCGAGCCGCGGCCGTCGCAAGGAAACGGCGGGGTTCAGGAACAGTGAGCACCGGAACCTTGCCGGCGTCTATCTCCTGTACAGAGACGACAGCTGCTGCTCCCCGGGAAACCGCGTCGGCGATGAAAGCGGATCCGTCGGCCTTGGTCCCGGTTACCGCGACGAAGGCCATCCCCGGCGCGATCTGGCGGCTGTCGGAGGATAGGCCGGAAATCTCCAGGTCGCCAAGCGCTCCCTCGACCTTATCTCTGACGTCCGCAAAATCCTGCCCGGCGAGTTCCCGCAATTTCATCAGTGTACTTCTCTGTTCGAATTGGCGCGCGAATCGCGCACCTCATTCTTTTGCCTTCTAATAAGACACCAGCAAGGCGGAAGCATCTTCCCCGAATTTCGGTTTTACACCGAGAATCGGCGCTGCGCGGGCGATAATGTCGCGGGCGATGGGAGCTGCGGTATAGGCCGAGATCGTGCCGCCATGTTCGCCGGTCTTCGGTTCGTCGCAAAAGGTGAAGACGACGTATTGCGGATCATCGATCGGGAAGGCGGCAAGGAAGGTGTTGAAGTTGAGGGTCGACGAGTAGCGGCCGTGCACGACCTTGTCGGCAGTGCCGGTCTTGCTGCCGACATCGAAGCCGGGCACGCGTGCCGCGCGGCCGGAGCCCTTCGAGCCGTTGAAGTCGAGCAGGAAACGAACGTCGTCGCTGGTCTTCTTCTTGACCACGACCTTCGCGATCTCATCCGCCTGCTCTTCCGTACGCGGCAGGAAAGTCGGGTCGATCAGCCTACCCCCGTTTACGAGCGCCGCACCCGCGACAGCCGTCTGCAGCGGCGTCGTCGAGACGCCATGGCCGAAGGAGATGGTAATCGAGTTGATCTTCTTCCACACGCGCGGCTGGCTCGGTGTCTTCACTTCCGGCAGCTCCGTCTGGAGCTTCGTCAGCAGGCCGAACCGCGTCATGTACTCCTTCTGGGTTTCGATACCGACGAGATCGATGATCTTGGCCGTGCCGATGTTGGAAGAGAACTGAAAGATTTCCGGCACCGTCAGCACTCGGTGCTGACCGTGGAAGTCGTGAATGGTGAAGCCGCCGATATGCAACGGCGCGCTGGCGTCGAAGGCGTCGCGTAGCGTCACCTTGCCCGAATCGAGTGCAATCGCCATCGTGATGGTCTTGAAGGTTGAGCCCATTTCGAACGTGCCGTTCGTCATGCGGTTGAGCCAGCCTTCGGCAGCACCCTCGTTCGGATTGTTCGGGTCGAAGTCCGGTGCGGAAGCCATCGCCAGCACTTCGCCGGTCCTCGCATTCAATACGACCGCGCCGCCACCCTTGGCGCCGAAATTCTGGACTGCGTTGACCACGACGTCTCGGGCAATCGCCTGAACGCGGAGATCGATTGACAGCCTGACCGGCTCCAGCGGCGCATTGCTGGTCATGCCGACGGCGGCAAGATCGGCAAGGCCCTGGTCGTCGATATATTTCTCCATGCCGGCGACGCCGTGGTTGTCGATATTGACGTAGCCGAGGATATGGGAGGCGGTCGCCCCCCCCGGATAGAACCGGCGCTTTTCCGGCCTAAAGCCGATGCCGGGAATGCCGAGCGCGAGGATCTGGCTCTGCTGCTTCGGCGTCAGCTGGCGACGGAGCCAGGCGAAATGTGAAGTCTTGACCGACAGCTTGCGGTAGGTGCCGCGGGAGTCGAGATCGGGAAGCACCGTGCGCAGCTTCTCGACGGCCTCGTCCGGGTCGATGATCTTGTTCGGCTCGGCAAAGAGCGACACCGTGCGGATGTCGGTTGCGAGAATTGCCCCGTTGCGGTCGATGATGTCGGGCCGCGACGCCATCAGCCGGTCCGGCGGCAAAATGCTTGATACCGTTTCCGGCTCGGCGGCGGCGAACTGGACGAGACGTGCGCCGATCACAGAATAGACCGTCGTGAAGCTGACGATCAACAGGACGACGCGGCTCTTCGCCTGACCTGTCCGGCGCTTGCGCGCGCCTTCGAACTTGGAGCGCGCCAGCTCATCACCCGGCCGCGCGTTCACGCCTGCCGAAAAATGCGCCTTGCTCTTCAAAACCATGATGCGCGAGAGGAACGACATCAGTTTTTCACCGATCCAGTTTTGATGTTGTCTTTCGGCTCGAGGTGTTTCACAGCCCCGGCGGTCTTGGCGACGGGCTTTGCCGCCGGTTTTGCAGCCACATCGGCAATGACTCTGCGAATTTCCGCGTCCGCGCTGTCGCCGGTGGCAGCGGCGCCCTTGATAGGCGCGCCTTCCTTGTCCGCGATGTCCGGCGGCGGCAGCTGCGACCGGAGCATCGGCAGCTCGGTGGGCTGCGCCAGCGCCGTCGAAACGGTCGGCTGCAGCTTCAGTTCACCGTTGTAGATGTTGGCCAGCTTCTCGAGGCGGTTCGGCTGAACCACCAGTGCCCAGTCGGCCTGAAGCAGATCGATCGTATCCTTTTCCAGCTTGATCTCGGCTTCGAGGCGATGAACCTCCTCCATCTTCAGCTCCGCCCGATGCTTGATCGTGTAGGTGATGGTCGCGGTTGCCGTCATGAGGCCGATGAGGATGATATCGAAGGTTTTCAGCATCTCAGCCTCCGAGCTTTCCAAGACCTGCAAGATTGGGCAGGTCGAATATGCCCATGTCCGCGGCTTCGGACGGAGCCGCGGTTCGCTCGCCGGCGCGCAGCTTGGCCGACCGCGCCCGAGGATTGAGGCTCGCCTCTTCCTCGCTTGCAGAGACCATGGACTTGCCGACGGGCTCGAACGTGGCCGCGCGCTCGTGAACCATGGGCTGGTGACGAGAGCCGGATGCACGGCCCGAACGGTCGGCGAAGAATTTCTTGACGATGCGGTCTTCGAGCGAGTGGAAGGTCACGACCACGAGACGCCCGCCGGGCTTCAATGCCTGCTCGGCCGCAAATAGCGCCTGCGCCAATTCTCCGAGCTCGTCGTTGACGAAGACGCGAAGTGCCTGGAATACGCGGGTGGCGGGATGGATCTTGTCCTTGGCCTTGCGCGGCGTCACGAGCTCGATCAGGCCGGCGAGATCGCGCGTCGTCTCGAAGGGCTTTTCGGCACGGCGCCGCTCGATGGCATGCGCGATGCGCGGCGACTGCTTCTCTTCTCCGAGAAAGGCAAAGATGCGAATGAGATCCGCCACCTTGGCACGGTTGACGACATCGGCGGCAGAGACACCGCTTGCCGACATGCGCATGTCGAGAGGGCCGTTCTTCTGAAAGGAGAACCCGCGCTCCGCCTCGTCGATCTGCATCGAAGAGACGCCGATATCGAGGACGACGCCATCCAGCCCCTCCTCAGGGGCGTGGTCGGCAAGGTTCGAAAACTGGGAATGGATCAGGGTGAGCCGGCCCGCATGCGCCGCCACGAGCGCCTGGCCGGCTGCGATCGCGGTCGGATCGCGGTCGAGCGCGATGACCTCCGCACCCGTTTCAAGGATCGCCGAGGTATAGCCACCGGCGCCGAAAGTACCATCAAGAATGCGCTTTCCCGGCGCCGGCGCGAGCGCCGTCAGCACCTCCGGGAGAAGAACCGGAATGTGGCGAACAGGTCCGCCACCGGCATCGGTATCACCTTCGCCAGAATTCGCCGCCATTCCGTTTCCCCATTCTACTCCGAGCGCCCGCCCGCCAGCCTGCGCTCCCCTCGTGCTTGGGCCTGAGCAGCCTGAAAGGCCTGCGGGCGCCAAAGCTGAAAATGATCCGCCCGACCGACGAAGGTTACCTCTTCGGTAATCCCGGTGAAGTCGCGAATGAAATCCGTGATCATCAACCGCCCTTCCGCATCGAGCTTCAAAAAGACCCCGCCCCCATGAACCAGGAGCGACATCTCGTTCGCCGCCAACGAAAACGGATCTTCCGCCGCAATCTGACGCTCGTACCGATCGAGCAGATCCGCGCCGCCGATGCTGATCGCCGGAAAGACGAAATCCTGGAAGCAATAAAGCTCCCGGATGCCGCGCTCCGCCAGCACCACGCGAAATGCCGAGGGAACGGAAACCCGGCCCTTGGCATCGATCCTGTTGGTCGCATTCGAAAGGAAGCGGCTCATGACGCGAAACACCCGTTTCCTCAGACAGAGGAGCGACGATCATTCGCCCCAAAGCACCGCCCCAGCCGGACACGACTTCGCTAGCCGAAAGAGCGAACGCCCTTCCGGCACCTTCGAAATGAAGGCGCTTGAAGCTTTGCGATGAATGGGCACAGAGCCCTCGTGCAGTGCAGTTATGGGATACCATGGGACCATATGGGCGTCAATGGGACACGACCGCAAGAATGGGCGATCGCGGCATGGGGCATTCGCAAGCTTGGCCGTTTCCGGTCACCCGCCCCGCGCTTGGAAAGTCGAGGAAAATGCGCGCAAAACCGTTTCTTAACCATAAGCCTGAAGCGGTTAATGAAAGGTGAAGGCGCACCCTTCGCCGATCGAAGAAAGTGCTGCAAATCCAGGTAATGCGGCTGATTTTATCAATGCCGATCTCGCTCGACCGAAATTCACCGATGGCTTTCGTTTTTCATCATATGATCTAAATATATTCATGCGACTGCTCAGCAGTGGCGAGCTACTCTGCCGTCTTCGGAGCGACTGGGCCGGCCTTTGCGATGTAATGCCGAATGTGAAATGAGCGATCGAGAGCAACCCGGGCAACGTAACACATGACCGATCCATCGACTTTTCTGCCGACTTTCGTCAGCGTGGTATGTCTTGTCGCCTATTTCCTGCCGACGCTTAGCGCTTTCTACAGGGAGCATCCAAGCCGGTGGCCGATTTTCTGGGTCAATCTATTTCTCGGCTTCACGCTGCTCGGCTGGATCATCTGCATGTTCTGGGCGCTCTCCGAAATCTCGCGCGGCATTCGGCGCGCCAATGTCGGGACGGCGATGGAACATCGGTTCGCCGACGAGGAGGATGAAAAGCTGTTGCAGCTGAGGACACTCCTGAGCGACGGCGTGATCACCGAGAACGAATACGACGTCATGCGGCAGACGCCGCTCTCGGCGCAAAGCTGAGCGAGACCGTGCGGGTCTCTTGCGTGCGGCATGAGAGCAGTTCCAGGAAAAGTGTGAAGCGGTTTTCCGGTCCGGAATTGCGTGAAAACAAAAAGATAGAGCGGATCTGCGATTCAAAGCACAGTACACGACTCAAGTTTGGCGGAAGCGTTTTGGGCAAGCGGTTGTCCATGCGAGTTCAGCGTTTTTGGGCTGATGGATGATATGGTTTCGCAGGGCATCGAAACCGATGCGGAACCAGGATTTCTCCCGTCTGCCATGGCTTGATTTCTCCCGTCTGCCATGGCTT
>NZ_JBFRDU010000019.1:0-109397 GCF_052113965.1 Rhizobium sp. RAF56 | reverse complement strand
CGGTAGCGGCAACAACAACACCGGCGCTTCCACCGGAGCGCCAGAAGCTACAGCCGGCAACGTCGGCGCTGATATCACTACGACCTCTAACCTGGGTGCCACAAAATTAAACAGAATCAACGCAATAGTCCTTCCCGCGCACAGGTCTCTAAAAGAACAGGTGGCCGTCAGTGGACGGCTTCCGGCTGGGTCTGGCGGCTGCGCGCGGCGCTTAGTTCGCTGGTGGTGTGATAGAGGCGGTCCGCCAGCACGCGCATGATCTCGACAGCCATCTCGGGGAAATCGGTAAGCAGCTTCAGGAAATGTTCCTTGCTGATGCGGAGCGCTTCCAGGCTTGAGGTTGCTTTCACCGTCGCCGTGCGCGAGACGTCGCAGAGAATTGCAATCTCGCCGACGATGGAGTTCACGTCGACGTCGGCGACCTTGATCTGGCCGGCCGGCGTTTCCACGAGGATATCCGCGGTGCCGGACAGGACGACATAGGCTGCGTCACCCGTGTCCCCCTGGCGAAAGAGAATTTGCCCGTCCCTAAAACTGACCCGATCCGAAGTGAACGCCAACAGCTTGAGTTTCGCAGGCGCAATCCGGGAAAAGATCGGCACCTTTTTCAGCATTTCGACTTCATCTTTCAGAAGCATCTGCGTTCAAACTCCCCATTCGGCGCCTTGATAGGATATTACGATAACAGTTCTTTGAACATACCGTTTTTCTCCAGTAGGTCGGTAGACGTTCCGCTTTCAACCAGACTGCCACGATCAAAAACGAGAACGCGGTCGAAAAGTTCGGCGAGCGAAGCGTTGGAGAGCACCCAGATGATCGCCGGCGAGTGCCCTTCCTCATGCAGATCCGTCAGAATTGCACGGGCGATTTGGTCCTGCATGCGATGGTCGAGTGCCGGTACCGGCCTGTTGAAGATGATATAATCGGCCCGCTTGACAAGCACGCGAGCCATATTGAGCTTCTGGCGCTGCATGCTGGTGAGCCGCTTGCCGCCGGAGCCGACGTCGAAGTCGAGCCCAATCGACAGGACGCTATCTTCGAGGCGAAGCTGCTCGAAGAGAGCGCGCATGATGACGTGAATCCGCTCCGGCGCGTCCGCCTGTTGATGCGCGATCCTGCCGAAGAGCACGTTGTCCATCAGCGTCGCGGAGTTGGTGAACCGCTCGGGATCATAGCGTTCGATCGCGGCATTGAGGTCAGCCGGAATGTTGCGGTGGAATTCCGTTCGCGCCTTGACGATCTTATCCATCAGCGCCGATGTCAGAAGACCGAAACGATGCCTCGGCTCGATGTAGGAGAAGCTGAGGCGAATGAAGCTCGATCGCTCCTCAGGCGTTGCCGCGTCGAACCCGCGGCCGCTGAGCTTCTGAAGCAGCGCTTGGTAGGTCGGGATGTCCTCGGCGGTCATAAAGGTGAGCTGCTGGAAGAACGGGTGGTCCGGCGGCAGATCGTTGAACAGTTCGACCGCGTTCTCGGCGATCTCGATGCCCATGGCGTAGAGTTCGGTGTTGAGACCTGTCGTGCTGAAAAGGCTGCGGAAGTAGGGATGCGCCGCAAGTTTGCTGTTGGTCATCAGCGGCCGCTTCAGCGTTCCGAACAAAAGATTCTCACCGACCGTCGCCTGCTGGTTATAGGCGGTGAACTCGAACGGCACGACGAGTTCCTCGATTTCCTCTTCCTTGAGCTTCAGCCGTAGCGCCTGCCTCAGTTCGACAATGCGGCTGGTCAAATCCTCATGCGCCGCGGTTTCGACATTGGAGCGAAGCGCCATGTCGAAGATATCCTGCGAAATCAATACGGCGTCGAGGACGGGGCGCAGTACCTTGTAGATATCGTGCGGACCGCTGGCGCCGGCCGCGGCATAGTCGACCCAGTCGCTATTGAGATCGAGCTCGGGATTTCCTGCCCGCCGCGCCTCCATCATGCTCCACCGGTAGTTTGTCGCCTCCTCGCCTTCATACTCGACCGCCGTCAGCGGCGCGTGCTTCAAGCTGTAGAGGAGATTGTCGCGCAATGTGCCGTGGAAGAAATACGTCTCCGAGGAGGCGTAGGCGATCCGGCGCCCGGTGGTCGCTTCCGGCAAGGAAAGCAGATCGCGCCCGTCGATCGTCACGCGCCCGCTATCGGGCCATGTCGCGCGCCCAAGCGCCTCGGCCAGATATTCGCCGCCGCTACCTGCCGGTCCGACGATCGCAACCGTTTCGCCGGGATGGATCTCCACCGAGACGCGGTCCAGCACGCGCGCGCCGCTATCGTCAGATATGGTGAGGTTGGTGGCTACGAGCGCATGGGCTAGACGTTCCGCCGGCTCCGTCGACAACGCCTGGACCTGCGGATCGAGCAGGCGATCGACGCTGAACTGCTCGACCACCTGATTGTACTTCACCTGGACGTCCTGGCGCGACTGGTCCCAGTCGATCAGGTCCTTCAGTGGCCCCGGCAGGTCCTTGTAGGCGTTGATGACGGCAACGAGCTGACCTATGTCCAGCCGTCCCTTCAGCGCCAGATAGCCGCCGATCGAATAGAACAGGAACGGCGTCACCTGGGCGAGGAAGTTGTTGATGAATTTCACCATGAACTTCCACTGATAGAGATCGTAACGGATCGAAAAGATCAGGCCGAGCCGTTGAACGATATCGGCACGCTCGAGGTTCGAGGTGTCGTTGCCGTGGATGGTGCCGATGCCGTCGACAATCTCGCCGACGCGGCCGGAAAGCTCGCGCGCCGTCAGTTGGCGCTGCCGGCCGAGTTCGATGAGGCGCTTGCGCATCCGAGGAATGATGATCGCCTGGACCGCCACGATAGCCGCCGCGATCATGCCCAGCCAGAAATTCTGCATTATGATGAAGATCAGCGCCGTCAGCGCCTGGCCGCCGAGAAGTGCCGGCTGGACAAAGGCATCGCCGGTAAAGCCGCCCATCGGCTCCACCTCGTCCTTGATCATCGTGGCAATTTCAGCTGCCTTCACGCGCTTGAAATGGTCGGGCGGAAAGCGCAGCACGCGGTCGATCAGTTCGAACCTGATGCGCCTCAGCATCCGCTCTCCCAGCCGGCCCTTGTAGGTGTTGATGTAGAGCTTGAAGAGACCGTTCAGTACCACGAGCCCCAGAAAGACGAGGCTGAGCGCGATCAACATTTCGAGGCGATCGAGTTCCAAACCGCGGAAAATCTCGACATGCCCGATCAGCGGCAGATCGTAGGCGATATGCATGAAGGTCTGCGTGGCGTCCGGCCGCTCGAAACCCTTGCCCTGAATCGGTCCGTTGACGATCTGCTTGGGCAGGTCAAAGGACAGAAAGTAGGGGATCATGGAAGCGAAGACCACCAGCAGAATCCAGACCTGCTCCAGGCGGGTATTCTTCCAGATGTAACGCGCGAGGCTTTTTTCCATTGCTTACCGTATACTCTCGAAAACTAAGGTCTTCACGCCTTCGACTTAGGCGCGTGACAAACATACGCTAGGCAATCAACGGTCGTTGGTGCCCTCTTCCTCCCTTGAACCTAGCCGGTTGTAGCGGGTCCGATTCATCCTCGTGTCAGGTTATACCACAATGCCCGTCGAAGGAACGAGGCTCATCGCCTACGCCGATGGGAGGGAGAAAGCCTCGCAGATGAGGCGTGCGGTCCGCTGAGCGCCATCGAGATCGAGCCCCTGCGCGGACGGTTTTGGCTTAGAGAGCGAGCGGGTGATAGCGTCCGCCAGACGTTCGGCGTTGAGCCCGTCTTCCGGCAGCGAAATGGCAAGGCCCAGTCGCTCCAGGCGTTCTGCCCGCTCGGATTGCTCCGTTTCGCCTCCGGTGGTGAAGGGAACGACAATGGAGCGGCAACCGGTTACGAGCAGGTCGCAGACGGTATTGTACCCGGCCTGCGAGATGGAGAGTTCGGCTTCGCGCAGCAACGACGGAAAATCGCGGCGGAAGCGCACCAATTCAACGTTTGCGGGTGTTTGTGCCCGCGCCGCGATGAAGTCTTCCTCCGGCAGGTTCGGCCCCGCAATCAGGCACCACCGGCGATCCGTCGCGACCATCCTTGCCGCCTCAATCGATGTGCCAATCAGTTCGCGGCCGACGGCGCCGCCACCGGCGGAAACGATGATATCGAAGCGTTCGGCCGGCGCAGGCGGCGGGGCGGGAGCAACCAGTCCCGTATAGGTGATCTTGTCGGCAAGCGCCTCGGCAAGCGGAAAAGTCTCTTCCAGCCGCACGAAATTCGGGTCGCCATGCACCAGCACGCCATCGAAATGCTTCTCGAGTAGTGCGACCGTTTCCTGATCGCGGCCCGGCTTCTTCTTCTCCTGCAGGATATCGCGCACCGATGTATAGAGCTTGGGCCGCGGCGAGGCGTTGCGGATCGCATCCAGCAACGGCAGAAGCTCGAAGCGCATTTGCCGGCGTCCGAAGGGAAACGCCTCGATGATGACGACGTCGGGGCTCGCCGCCTTAAACGCGGACAGGAGGTCGTCGCGACGGGCATTCAGGAAATGTTCGTCGACGGTGTTGCCGTCCTGATCGGCCAGTCCTGAAAATCCGGCAGTGCTCGCCTGAACCGGCGGCAGCGTTACCGACATTACGCCCGGCCCGGGAAAGCCCGGCACCGGCAACCCGCCGGTGACCATAGTCACGGCACAGCCCTTATTGGCGATCGCCGCAGCGACCCGGCTTGCCCGGGCCAGATGGCCGATGCCAAGCAGGTGCTGGACGTAGAAGAAGACGCGCGGCCGTTTCATGCGGACCTCTTCCATTCCTCTTCGAAAAGCCTCGTCAGAGTGCGTATACTGGCATTGTGGTCGAACTCCTGGCGCACACGTGCCTCGGCGGCATCGCCAAGCCGGCGGCGCAGCGCAGGATCGCGAAGAGCGGTTTCAAGCGCGCGGGCAAGTGCTGGCGGATCCTCCGCGGCGACGACGAAGCCATTTTGCCCGTCGACCAGCAATTCCGGGACGCCGGAGACGGCCGTGGAGACGCAGACCAGACGCTGGCTCGCCGCCTCGACGAGAACGTTCGGCAAGCCGTCGCGGTCGCCGTTTGCGGCAACCCGGCAGGCAAGCGCAAACACGTCGGCCTTGCGGTAGTGCCGCAACACCTCTTCCTGCGCCATCGCGCCGTTGAAAGATACGCGCCCGGCGATGCCGAGCTTTGCAGCAAGCACCTTCAGCTTCGGCAACTGATCGCCGCCACCAATATGCTGGAAGCGCCAGTGCAGATCAGCGGGCAACAGTGCAAGTGCCCTGAAGAGCACGTCGTAGCCCTTCTTCTCCACGGCACGCCCGACGCTGAGTATGCGCACAGGATCTGCTTCGTCGGAACCGTCGCGGTCGGAATGCCTGCGTTCGAAGGGCCCGAAGCGGCTGAGGTCGAGGCCGTGATAGCTGAGGTGCACCTGCTCCCTGGCCTCGGTCAACTCGCGCATGTGATCAAAGCCGTTGCGCGTGCAGGTGACTGTCCAGCGGGCGTGGCCAAGCTTTTCCGAAAGCTCCCAATCCGGCGACGTCCAAATATCCTTTGCATGGGCCGAGCAGGTCCACGGCACGCCGGTCATTATGCTGGTATAGCGGGCGACGGACGCCGGGGTGTGAATGAAATGCGCGTGCAGCCAGGCGCCACCATCCGGCCATTCGTGCGCGAGCACGAGGGCCTGGCCAAGGCGGCGTATGCGGTTCGGCGTGATATCGCGCTTTAAATCCGCCCAGAAGCGCTTGAGGAGAAGCTTGAAGCCCGGCTTCCTCATGCCGGCGCGCAGAGCGCTCAGCACGCGCAGCGGCTCCTCGTAGAGATATTCCGGCAGATAGACGACGCGCGCCTTGATCTCGTCATGGACGGGATGGCGTTTCTTGTCCGTTGGCCTGCGCATGGAGATGAGGGTCAGATCAAAGCCCGCGCGCTCGAGGCCCAGCAGCTCCTGCGCAATGAACGTTTCGGACAGACGCGGATAGCCCTTCAGAACGACCAGAATTTTCCTGCGGTTTGACAAGACGGCCGCTCTATTCTGCGACGATCGAAAGCGGCGGATAGGAATCGCGATCCAGCCAGTCTCCGACCGTGCGGGAAATGTGCACCAGGCCTTCGAGCCGCATGTTGTCCTTGCCGGTCTGCGAAGGCGGAAGACGATCGGGCAGGCGCTTCAGCGCCTCGGCGAGCCGCATCGGATCGGCCGATTCCTCCGGCAGCAGCATTTCCACGAGGCCAAGCGCGCTTGCGCGCTGGGCACGGATCAGCTGCTCTTCGCGCGGGCGCGTGCGCGGGATGATCAGCGCCGGCTTGTCGAAGGAGAGGATCTCGCAATAGGTGTTGTAACCGCCCATGGCGACCACCGCCTTGGCACCGGCGATCAGCGCCTCCATGCGGTTGTCGAATTCGATGACCTCCAGACAGGCGATGCGGCTGCTGCGTTCCAGAAGTTCGGCACGCTCCCTGGCCGGCATATAGGGTCCGAGCACGATCAACGTCTTGTGATCGAGCGTATTGTCCTGCTCGTAGGCGGTCACCACGTCACGCACGAGATCGGCGCCGTCGCCGCCGCCGCCGGTGGTGACGAGAATATAATCCTCGTTCGGCACATGCTCCGAAGGGGCGTTATGGCCGACGCTGCGCTGCAGAAAGCCTACGAATTCCATCTTGCGCCGGACACCCGAGGGCACATCGAGCCCGGCCAGCGGATCATAGAAGTCCGGCGGCCCGTAGACCCAGATCCGGTCGTAGAACTTGTCGATCTTGCGAAGCACGTCGTTCCGCTTCCACTCCACGTCGAGAAGATGCGGCGCATCCATGACGTCGCGCAGCCCGAGCACGAGCTTCGTGCCCCGCGCCTTGAGGTAGGCGAGCGTTTCCTCGACCTCTCCCTTCAGCCCCATCGGCTCCTTGTCGACGATGAAGATATCGGGTTGAAAGGTCTCGGCCGTATGCCGGATGATGGATTGGCGCATCTTCAGCGTTTCGTGAAGATCGACATGGCTTGCCATCGACGTGTATTCGCCGTCGCGCAGCTTGATGACGCTCGGTATTTTTACGAAATCGACGCGCGCGCGATAGTCGAAGGCGCCGGCGATCGTCGCGCCGGACATGATCAGCACGCTAAGCCCGCGGTAGTCTTCCACCAGCGAATGGGCAATCGTCCGACAGCGGCGCAAGTGGCCGAGACCGAACGTGTCATGGCTGTACATGAGAATGCGAACGTCGTCCAATCGCCGCGTCATGGGCTAAGCCTCAGTATAGAAGTCATTCAGGTCCCCGAAGCACGCCTGCATCGATTGCCGGCACGTAGAGTCCGCGTTTTCTGCAAGTTCTTGCTTATTTGTATGGATCGGCAGCATCGCGCAAGCCGTCTCCCAAAAAATTAAACGCGAGGATGACGAGAACGACCGGCACCATGGGGAAGAGAAGCCATGGATAAAAGGCGATGACGCTCACGCTTCTCGCCTCGGTGAGCAGGATGCCCCAGCTCGTGATCGGCGGCCGCAGACCGAGCCCGAGGAAGCTCAGCGCGGTCTCGCCGAGAATCATGCTCGGGATGGAAATCGTCGCCGTCGCGATCAGATGCGACATGAAGCCCGGCACGAGATGTCGCCCGATGATGCGGGCGGTACCCGCTCCCATCAATTGCGCTGCGGTGACGTAGTCCTCCTCGCGCAGCGACAGAAGTTTGGAGCGCACGGCGCGCGCCAATCCCGTCCAATCGAGGATGCCGAGGATAATGGTGATGCCGAAATAGACGAGGATCGGGCTCCACGTGACCGGCATGATCGCCGCGAGCGCCATCCAGAGCGGCAGGCTCGGCAGCGATTGCAGCACCTCGATCACTCGCTGGACGAGCAGATCGAACACACCGCCATGGTATCCGGCGAGGCCGCCGATGATGATACCGAGCACGAAACTGATCGATATGCCGATCAAGCCGATCGTCAGCGAAATACGTGCGCCGAAAATGATGCGCGAGAGCACGTCGCGGCCGAGCCTGTCGGTCCCTAAGAGAAACATCTGACCGCCGATTGCAGGGCAGACCAGATGCAGATCCGAATCCACCAGTCCCCAGAAGCGATAGGGGTCGCCGCGGCAGAAGAAGCGGAGAGGTTGCACGTCGTTGGCCTTATCCGAATAGACACGTCGGAGAGTATCCATGTCCAGCACCATCCTGCGGCCATAGACGAACGGTCCGACGAGCGACCCCTCATGGAAAAGATGGATGCGTTGTGGTGGCGAATGGATGAATTCGACGTTGCGGGTGTGCAGATTGTAGGGCGCTAGGAATTCAGCGAACAACGTGGAGGCATACATCAACAGCAGGAAAACGCCGGACGCGAGCGCCAGCTTGTGCTGCTTGAATTTCCACCACATCAGCCGCTTCTGCGACGCCATATGGACGCGCGTTTGGCCTGGGGATAGGGCTTCAAACTGCGCCGGATCGAACGGCGTCGTCGACACGTAGTGTTCCAGCGGTGCTCCGGGGTTCGGCAGGGGAATGGTCACTTCGTGCTCCTGCCTTGTAAGCGTATGCGCGGATCGAGAAAGCCGAGCGCGATGTCGGAAATCAGTACGCCGATCACGTTCAAGAATGCCAGGAACATGAGGAACGAACCGGCGAGATACATGTCCTGGCTCTGCAGCGCCTTGATCAGCATCGGCCCGGTCGTTTCAAGCGACAGCACGATCGCAGTGATTTCAGCACCCGAAATGATCGAGGGCAGGATCGAGCCGATATCGGCGACGAAGAAGTTGAGCGCCATGCGAAGGGGATACTTGATGAGCGCCCGCAGCGGATGCAGCCCCTTGGCACGGGCGGTGATGACATATTGCTTCTGCATTTCGTCGAGCAGATTGGCGCGCAGTCGGCGGATCATGCCCGCCGTTCCCGCAGTCCCGACGATCATGACCGGGATCCAGAGATGCGAGAGGATCGAGCGCGCCTTTTCCCAGCTCATGGGCTCGTTCAAGAATTTCTGGTCCATCAGGTGGCCGATGGACACGCCGAACCAGACATTGGCGAAGTACATGAGCAGCAATGCCAGCATGAAATTCGGGATGGCGATGCCGAGCAACCCCAGGAATGTCAGCCCGTAATCTCCCCAACTGTACTGGTGCGTTGCCGAATAGATACCGATCGGAAAGGCGATCAGCCAGGTGACGATGATGGTGGAGACGGACACGAGGATCGTCAGCCATAGCCGATCGCCGACGACGTCCGACACAGGCAACTGATACTCGAAGGAATAGCCGAAGTCTCCGTGCAGCATGCCTCCGACCCAATTGAAATATTGCATCACCATGGGCTGGTCGAGCCCATGTTCGCGACGCATGTCCTCGATTTCCTGCAGGTTCGCGGTTTCGCCCTGGGCGCGCAGTTCTGCGATCTGGCTTTCGAAAAAGTCGCCGGGCGGCAACTGGATGATGGTGAAGACGAGCATCGAGATGACGAGCAGCGTCGGGACCATCACGGCGATGCGCCAGAGGATATATCGCAGCATCTAGCGCTCCTCCTTCAGCCAGAACGTATCGGGCATGTAGACGCCGAAATAGGAGGTTGGGTCGAAGCCGAAGAGCGCCCGCTCCGGAACGTTCTGCAGATTTGCGGTATGGACGATCGGCTGCGACGTGCCGTTGATCAGCCCGATCGAGAAGACCTGCTGTGTGAAAATGGACAGCATCTGGTGCCACACCGTGGCCCGCTCGTCGAAGCTCGCGGCAGACCGCCATTGATTGAGCAGTTCCACTAGTTGGGTCGCCTCGGGAATATCCGGCGCTGCACCCTGGCTGCCGCCGGACAGATAGTACATGCCCCACAGCGGCCATTGCATCTGATCGTCCTGCGTCGGTGCGAGCTGTGCCGGGTTCATGTCGGCGGTGGGAACGCCGTTGTCGAGGCCGTACCAGATCGACATCATGATGCGACCGCCCATGGCACGGCTGCGAAAGATGTCGCGCTGCGAGCTGCGCGTATAGAGCGCAATACCAACTCTTCGCCAGTGATCGGTGACGAGCTCCAGCACATCGGTATCGAGAATGCTTTCGCCCGCCGTTTCGACGGTGATCTCGGCAGGACGGCCATCCGGTAGAAGCCGAATGCCGTTGCTGTCGCGGTTCTGAAGGCCCGCCTGATCGAGGAGTGCGTTGGCTTGATCGGGATCGTGCGCGATCCAGGCCTCCGCATATTCCGGTTTGAACAGAGGGCTCTCCGGCAGCACGGTGTCCGCGCTCGCGACCCCAAGGCCGTAGAAGACGGCCATATTGATTTCATGCCGGTCGATCGCGAGCGACAGTGCCCGGCGAACCCTGACGTCGTGGAAGAGTGAACGCCAGACCGGGTCGGCGCTGTTCAGGTTCGGCAGCAGCGCCACGCGCGATCCGCGCGCCATCTTCCACAGGTTCACCCGAACCGGATAGCGCTTCTCGGCGTCCTTGAGGAAGGCGTAGTCGTTGAAGTCGATCCCGACGGCCTGAAGATCGGTTTCCCCAGCGCCTGCCTTAGCCGCGATGATCGAGGCCGAACTTACGTTCAGAACGAAGCGGTCGACATAGGGAAGCTGGCGCCCGTTTTCGTCGACGCGGTGGAAGAAGGGATTGCGCTCGAAGACGAACTGGTCGGCCGGCGGCTTGGTGGTATTGCGCCAGGGGTCGAGCACCGGCAGCTGCGGATTGTCCGGCCGGTATCCTCGGCCCATCTTGATATGCAGGTCGGCCCACTTCTTCACGCGGTTTTCCTGCATCAGCGACTGCAACCGGAATTCGTCCTGATACTTCTTGTGGAACTGCTTGAGATAGTGTGAGGGGCCGACGAGCACCAATGGCTGCGGAGCGGCCAGGCTCGGCAGAAATTCGGGATTCGGTTTGTCCCAGCTATAGCGTACGGTGAGACGGTCGATCACTTCAAAGCGCGGCAAATCGCCATGCGGCCGCAACTCCAGCGCTCCCCCACCCGGCGTCAGTGTCTTGTTGAGGATGACGTCTTCCCACCAGTAGCGGAAATCGTCGGTCGTCAGCGGCTCACCGTCGGACCAGCGGTGCCCAGGGCGGATCCGGAACGTGAAGACCCTGGCGTCGGTCGTCTCAAAGGCCTCCAGGATATCCGGCTGCAACTGCAGCTTCTGGTCGTATCCGACCAGTCGCGCGTAGCCGTAGATCGTCATGAAGCGGATATCCTTTTCGCTTCCGATGATCGTCCGCAGCGAGCCGCCATAAGTCCCGGGCTGGCGGCCCATCTCCTTCACGTTGACGATGCGCGGACGCAAGGGAACGCGCTCGTTGAGGGGAGGCAGGTCCCCGGCAATGAGCCACGGCCGCAGATATTCCGGTTCACGGTCCTGGTCGCCGAGGGCGAGCGCCGAGCCGGGAAGCACGGTGGATGCCATTAGCCCGAGAAAGGTTCGACGCTTTATCACTGCCGCAATTCCCGTATGTCTACGCCGCGGCGCGCGCGCACGAAGTGACCGCCGCCGAGATCGGCGTAGGCAAGATGTTCGGCGTCGTCGCCCTCGGTAAACTGCGGCCCCCAATTCCGCTTCGATGGCCCGTGCGCCAGCAGTCCCGCGAAGTCGAGCGGTCGGTCGAGATCCGGGAACGGGACGGCGGCGAGCAGCGAACGGGTATAGGGATGAACCGGGTCGCGCAGGATGATCTCGCGCGGCGCGATCTCGACGATCCTGCCGCGATACATGACGGCAATGCGGTCGGCCATGTAATCGACGACGGCGAGGTTGTGAGAAATGAACAGATAGGTGAGGCCGAGCTCCTTCTGCAGATCCTTGAGCAGGTTGAGGATCTGCGCCTGAACCGACACATCGAGCGCCGACACAGGCTCGTCGAGGATCAACAGTTTCGGCCCCAGCGCGAGCGCGCGCGCAATGCCGATGCGCTGCCGCTGCCCACCGGAGAAACTATGGGGATAACGGCTGAGATAGCGCTCGTCGAGCCCGATCGCCTTCATCAGCGCCTTCACCTTCTGCTTGCGCTCGTCGTGGGTCCCCTGGTCGTGAATCTCAAGCGGCTCGCTCAGAATGTTGCGAACCGTCATGCGCGGCGACAAGGAGGAAACCGGGTCCTGGAAGACCATCTGGATGCGGGTCCGCAGATCCATCAGCTCCCTGCCGCCAACGGAAAGCACGTCAATCTCGCCGTTGCCGTCGTTAAAGTTCACTTCGCCGCCGTCGGGCCGGATCGCACGCATCAGGATCTTGCTGACCGTCGTCTTGCCGCAGCCGCTTTCCCCGACGAGGCCAAGGCATTCGCCGCGCCTGATATCGAAGCTGACATCGTCGACTGCCCGGAAGACCGTGGCTTCTCCCCGCGCGAAGAGGCCGCGCTTCTTGTTGACGTAAGACTTCGAAAGATTTCGTACGGAAAGGAGGACGTCGGGACCGCCCGCCTGCGATTCTTTCTTGCGCGTAAATGTGCCCAGGTCGACCGGCACGTCGCGCAGCGACTTCAGCCGCTCGCCTGCCTTCATGTCGAAATGCGGTATGGCCGATATCAGGCCCTTGAGATAGGGATGGCGCGGCTCGCGGAAGATCGACTCAACCGGCCCCGCCTCCATGATCTCGCCGTGATAGATCACGACCACTTCGTCGGCCATGTTGGCGACCACGCCGAGATCGTGCGTGATCAGGAGCATGGCCATGTTGAACTTCTGCTGCAGGTCGCGCAGCAGCCCGAGAATCTGGGCCTGGATGGTGACGTCGAGTGCCGTCGTCGGTTCGTCGGCGATCAGGAGCGCGGGATTGCAGATCAAGGCCATCGCGATCATGGCGCGCTGGCGCATGCCACCCGACAGTTCGAAGGGATACATGTCGTAGGTGCGGCTCGGATTGGCAAAGCCGACGAGCCCCAGCATCTCCTCCGTCTTCTCGCGCTGTTCCGCCTTGGTGGTGGGGAAGTGGATGCGCAGCGCTTCGCTGATCTGGTTGCCCACCGTATGCAGCGGCGACAGCGATGTCATCGGCTCCTGGAAGATCGTCGCCATGCGGCAACCCCGAAGCGCCCGCATATCGGGACTGTCAGGCGACAGTTCCAGGATGTCGGTGGTTTCGCCGTTCGCAGGATCGGTAAAGAGTATCCGGCCCGTGGCTTTGGCCGCGGACGGCAGGATGCCCATGATCGCCTGGCTCATGATCGACTTGCCGGATCCGGATTCGCCGACCAGCGCCGTGACCTTGCCGGGAAGAATTCTCAGATTGGCGCTTTTGACCACGCTGAGCTTGTCCCCGAAAATGGAGAACGAGACGTCGAGGCCCTCGACACGCAATACATCCGCTCCTGCCATGCCAAGATGTTCCCGCTCGCCGGACCCTGCCGGCCCACTTTTTTAGCACACTAACGTAGGCCATCGGGGGTGTCTAGCGGAGTGGTCTGCAAGCAAAAATCAGTAGGCGGGCGAGTGCTTTACTACTACATCAGGCCTCGCGCCTGGCCGAGCTTGGCTTGCCTGCTCGCGTCGCGGTGAAGCAGAATGACCTGTTCCGCCTCGGAAAGTCCGTCGCGCCCGACGTCCTTCGGATGCTCATCCTGGTTCATCGGAAGCAGGAGTTCCTTCGGATGCAGGACGGTCAGCTTCTGGCCGACGCCGCGCAGCTTTTCTTCACCAAGCGTCGTCCATTCGCCGCCGCTGTAGCCGGCGAATGCTTGGCTGGCAATGATCTCCTGCGAATACTTCTTTGTCAGCGACTGCAGACGCTCGACTTCGTTGACCGCGGCCCCAAACGCCGAGAACGTCAGGCGGTCCCTCAGCCCGACATTGCCGAACATGACGTTGCCGACGTGCAGCCCGATGCCATAGCGAATGGCGTTGAGGCTCTTGCCCTGGCGCTCACGGTTAAGTTCGGCCACACGATTTTGAGCCTGAAAGACCGCCGACAGCGCCGCTTCGCACGCTGCCCTCGAAGGGTCCTTGTGTCGGCCGCACGGGTAGACCGCCAGGAAGCCGTCGCCGAGAAAGCTCATGATTTCGCCGCCGTTGCGGTTGAAGGGCGCAGCGATCGCGTCGAAGAATTCGTTGAGCGTATCGATATAGGCCTGTCGTCCTTCCTTTTCCGCGTAGGCCGTCGATTGCCGCATATCGCCCATGACGAGAGCAGCCCTGATCGTCTCCCCGTCGCCGCGGCGGATCTGGCCGTTCAAAACCCGGTTACCCGCATCGCCCCCGAGATAGGTGGTAAGCATATTGTTCGCCAGCCGTCCGAGCACGGCCATCTTGGCAGCGACCGCAAGATGCTTCTGCATGCGCATCAGCGCGGCAATCATCTCTTCGGTAAAGCCGGCGTGGCTGTCGGTCGACCAGGAGCCCATCATCCCTTGCGCGGTATCGCTGCCGAAGGCCTGAACGAAGGCGATGTAATCGGTGAACTTCTCCTTGTGGAAGTCGTCGAAAACGGGAAACTCAGCTGGGCCGTCCACATCGAGGCGCCGGCGCATATGCTCGAGATTGTTGCTCAGAAGGTAGTAGTAAGGGCTTTGGAGAAAGCGCTCGGGTTTTTCGCCGGCCTCGCGACGATAGCCTTCGACCGTCAGCCCACTGGCCCGCCGCCACGTGAAGCCGAGTGCATCGTAAAGCGGGTGCAGCATCGAAAAGGTGAGATGAACTCGGGCGATCGGTAGGCCAGACGCGGCGATGCGCTCGCAGAAGCCCCGCACGAGATCTTCAAGATTGCCGCCGGCCAGCGACGATTGCATTAACCACTCGGCGACCTTATCGAGAAATATGTCTGAAACGCTTGAATAGACCGTCTTCATCCTCGGAACCTAACGCGTTGCGGGCCCCTGGTGACCGGTCGCGTCACAGAGGCGCGGCATAGGTCGTGCCGGAGCAACCGACACGGGGCCGAATAAATGAAAAAACAATGATTCCGCCCCTTTGGGCAGACCAACGGCATGCGGGCGACGCGGCGCTCCCGTGCCCGTCCCATCCTTAAGAAATAGGTCCGCCCTATCGCTGAAACAATGGGAGGAAGAAGGAAAAGTGACAAAGTTCAGCTGTGAGACGTGCCTGCCGCGACGGTCGATGGGCCGGAATGCAGCTTCGCCGCAAGGCGGCCTGCGGCTATCGCGTAACCGCCATCCGCGCCGTCAATGAAGTGCATGTGATCCCGGGAAAGTGGCGTCGGCACGAAGCAGGTCATCAGCGCCGCTTCCTGGCGATGAAGCCCGTAGCGGCAGATACCCAGCCGTTCCGCCTCGGCGAGCCGCGTCTCGATCCGCGAAAGGTGCTCGCGATCCACATCGATCGTCATCTTCAGCCCGTCGTCGAACTTGCGGAAATCGGAGTTCGCCGCCACGTCGCGCTTGTATCGGCGGGCATCGAAGCGCCCCAGGGTGATGCCGGTCTTATGCAGGAACCATATCAGCACCATTTGCCCGATGATCGACAAGCGACGGGTCAGGCGGCCACTCTTTTCATCGGCGGTGGCCACCTCGGCCTTGAGGCCCGCAAGCGACAATCCCAGTTGGGGGCCGTCGGGCGGGACAGGATGACCGTCACGGCCCTGTTCCATCGAAATGGCGATGATGTCGGAGACGAGGTGCTGAAAATCGGGACCGTTACCGGCCGGACCGGGCGTGGCAATGATCGACACGATTTCGCCGGCACGCGCGGCAATGGGATTCCATCGGCAGGACAGGCCCTTGAGGTCCGGGCGAACGCTATCGGGCGCCAGTTCGACGCCGAAGCGACCCGCCTTCATCTGCTTTTCCGCCCAGCTTGCCCCGCCGCCGGCGAACATCGCGTAAGACACAAGCGGACTGGCGCCGAAGCGCGCCACCAGCACGTCCAGCCCTTCCGCCCGCACGCTCGTCATCGGAACGAGGGCGACACGAAGGCTGAGCTGTAGTTCCTCGGCAACCCAGCGCTGTACCGCCGCGAGAGCCGTGCGCACCCTTTCGACACCTGCTCTTGGTATCGCAACCAACGCGCCGTCACCACCGAAAACAAAGGGATAATCACCCTGATCGAGCGCGTTGACGACCGCCGAAATGACGCTCGCGCCCGCCATGTTGACCGCCTTGTAGCGCCCTGCGGAAATCGCTTCCGTCGAGCTGACGATATCGGCGAGCGCCAGATGCCAGTCATCCGGAAGCGGCCGGTAGTTGTCGTTGTCGGTCACCCCTTCGAAGCGTGAAAAGACCGGCAGGTTGCGGAAGAAGTCGTCTTGCTTTGGATCGGGCATGGCGAAACCCTAGCATGTTTGCCAGTTGCGAGCGAGGCAGCGGGCGCTCGTGTTTGCATGCATGCCGCCGGAAAAAGATCGCTCTTGCCGATTGCCGCTTGTACCGCTTTTAGCCGTGGAAATGGGCCCGCTGCCGCGGCTTTACAGCAATATTACACAGTACTACTATTCCCAATCGTCGCCGCGTGGGAGGAGACCCGGGGTCGACGTGTGTCGATACGTTCGCTGAAGGACGTCCTTCATCCAGCATTTCGCGCGCTAAGTCGCGTTTCCCGCGATCTTTCACCCGATACACGCTGGAGCGCCCCCGGCCAGTTGCAGCACAAGACGCCAGGAGAAAATAAACAGGGAGGAACTTCGATGATCAAGTCATTGCTCGGCGGTCTCGCCGGCGTAGCCACTGTTGCGTTTCTGAGTTCGACCGCCATGGCCGCTGGGCCAAAGGTGGTCACGGGTCCGGCAGCCGATGCCGGGTGTTTCACGCCCTGGGCCGCCGATACCCAGTTCTTCCAGTATCCCGCCAAAAAGGGGCCGTTCCGCATCGCGCTTGCCAACGGCTATATCGCCAATACCTGGCGCATCCAGATGATCCAGACGGCGAAGGCCTATGCGGAACAACCGGACGTCAAGGCGAGGCTCAAGGAATTCAAGGTCGTATCGACTGGCGAGGACGTACCCGCACAGATCTCGGCGATCAACAACTTCATCGACTCGGGCTATGATGCGATCGTGGTCAATGCACAGAATCCGACAGCCTTCGGGCCGGTGATCAAGCGCGCCAAGGATGCGGGCGTCATTCTCGTGGCCTTTGACAACATCCTCGACACCAAGGACTCCATAAACGTCAACGTGGACCAAAAGGGCTTGGGCGAGCTCTGGGCGAAATGGCTGGTCAAGAACGTACCGGACGGCGGCAAGATCCTCGAGGTGCGCGGCGTCGCCGGCACCTCGGTCGATACCGACCGTCACAACGGCATTCACGAAGTGCTCGATGCCTCGGGCAAGAAGTGGCAAGTCACCGAGGTAGCCGGCAAATGGGATGACAGCGTTGCCCAGAAGGTCACGGCCGACGCCATTGCCACCAACGGTCCCTTCGTCGGCATAACCGGGCAGGGCGGCGACACCGGCATCGTGCAGGCGATGATGGACGCCAAGCATCCCTTCGTGCCCTTCGGCGGCGAGACGGAAAATGGTTTCCGCAAATTCTGCGCCACGCACGCCAAGGACGGACTGAAATGCTCGTCGGCAGGCACGGGCCCGGCGCAAGTCGCTGTTGCGATCAAGACGGCGATTACGGCCCTTGAAGGCCAGGTCGTGCCGCAGTCGGTCAAGCTGCCGCTCGCGATCGTCGAAGACCCGAACTTCAAGAAGGATCAGGATTTCTTCCCCGATCAGTCCGACAACTTCTTCGTCGGCAATTCCTTCCCAACCTGCGGCATCAATTTCACCGCCCAGGAAATCATGGGGCAGACCAAGGAAAACCAGTAATCCGGTCTGACTGCAATTGCGCCGCGGAGCAAGCTCCGCGGCGTCTCAAGTCCAATCGTTCCAGGAGTGATGATGGAGGCAGGTCCGATCAGCGTGGCAGCACCGCTTTTTCGCATGGAGGGTATTTCCAAGCGCTATGGCGGCGTCCGCGCGCTTGAGAAGGCAGAGCTCACCGTCTCGGCGGGGAGCATCCATGGGATACTCGGCGAGAACGGCGCTGGAAAGTCCACGCTGATCAAGGTCATGGCCGGCGTCGTTGCCCCCGACGAGGGCCGCATGCTGATGGACGGCAAGGAGGTGCGCTTCGCTTCCCCCGCCGCCGCCAACCAGGCGGGCATCGCCTGCATCTTCCAGGAACTCTCCCTTATCCCGGAACTCAGCGTCGCCGACAATATCGTGATTTCCGATCCGCCGAAGCGGTTCGGCATGATCGATCGCAAGGCGCAGCGCCGCATCGCCTTGGAGGCTCTGCGGCGTGCCGGCGCCGAGGACATTCATCCCCGCGCCCTGGTCAAGGACCTGCCGCTGTCGCGGCGACAGATGGTCGAGATCGCCAAGGCGCTCGCCCGCAATCCCCGCATTCTCATCCTTGACGAGGCGACCTCCGCCCTGACGGCCTCAGACGTCAGCAAAGTCTTCGCCGTTTTGAAGCGTCTTCGCGCTGAGGGGCTGGCGCTGCTCTACATCTCGCACCGCATGAACGAAATCGCCGAGCTCGCCGATCAATGCACCGTTTTTAGAAACGGCCGCAACGTCGCCACCTACAAAGCCGGCACGCGCACCGATAACGAAGTGGTCGAGATGATGATCGGCCGCGAATACAGTCATGTCTTCCCGCCAAAGCCGCAGCATTCCGTCGATCGCAAGATGCCGGTGCTCGCGTGCAAGAACCTCACCTGGACCGATCGGCTGAACGACATCTCGCTCCAGGTCGGCGCCGGCGAAGTCGTCGGGCTCGGTGGGCTCGACGGACAGGGTCAGCGCGAGTTGCTTCTGGCATTCTTCGGCGTACTGCGCGGCGTCTCCGGCCAGGTTTTGATCGACGGAGAGCCGGCTCGCATCCGCAGCCCGGCCGCCGCCAAGGCGGGGCGGGTGGGCATGGCGCTCATTCCCGAGGACCGCAAGACGGAAGGCCTGATGCTGCCGATGACGGTGCGGGAGAACCTCAGCTTTGCCACCCTCGACCGCCTGACGAGAGGCGGCGTCGTCGACAGGGCGAAGGAGCAGCGGCTGATCAACGAGATGATCGGCCTGCTTGCGATCAAGACGGCTGGCATGGATATTCCGGTCGGCGCGCTCTCGGGCGGCAACCAGCAGAAGGTGGTGATCGCCAAGTGGCTGATGCGCCGGCCGCGCATCATTCTGCTCAACGACCCGACGCGCGGCATAGACGTCGGCACCAAGCAGGAACTCTACCAGCTGTTGCGCAAGCTTGCCGACGCGGGGGCGGCAATCCTCTTCTACTCTACAGACTATGACGAACTGATCGGCTGCTGCGATCGCGTGCTCGTGCTCTACGACGGCGCGATCAAGCGCGAGCTTACCGGCGGCGAGCTCACCGAACATGCGCTGATCGCCAGCGCGTTGAACATTCGCGACGAGACCGCCGCGACAAGACAGGGAACGAACGCGTGAGAGATTGGCGCTACAACCTTGCGGAGCAGCGTGGCACGCTCATGGCGCTGGCCCTGTTTGTCGTCATGTTCGGCATCTACATCGCCAATCATCCGGCGGGCTTCTCCGCCAACGTGGTTCAGACAGCCGCCAACAAGGGTGTCCTGTTTGCTCTCGTCGCCGTTGCCCAGACGCTCGTCGTCATCACCGCCGGTATCGATCTCTCTGTCGGCATGGTGTTCATTCTGACCAACTGCCTGGCGTCGTGGCTGGTGGTGGGGTCGCCGCTTGAGACAACGATGGGCGTGATCGCGGTGCTTGCGACCGGTCTGTTGTGCGGCGCGCTGAACGGCGCCATCGTCATCTATGGACGCCTGCAGCCGATCATCGCGACGATCGCGACAGGCGCGATCTTCTTCGGCGTCGCATTGCTGCTGCGTCCAACGCCGGGGGGATCGGTCAATGAGGATCTCGCCGATGCGCTGACCGGACGGATGTTCGACGTCGTTCCCGCAAGCCTCGTGGCGCTCGCTGCCACCGTGCTCCTCATATGGGTGCCGTTCCGTCGCTCTGTGCTCGGACGGGCTGCCTACGCCTGCGGCTCGGCGGAGCTCGCCGCCTATATGTCGGGCGTCCCGATCCGCCGCGCAAAGTTTGCCGCCTATACGTTGGCAGGCCTGTTTTCCGCGCTCGGCGGGCTGTTCCTCACCTTCTACACCTATACCGGCGAAGCGGCCTATGCGAGCGGAAGCGGTTATACCCTGTGGTCGATCGCGGCGGTGGTGCTCGGCGGCGTCTCGCTCTACGGCGGGCGCGGCAGCGCGATAGGCGCGGTCTTCGGCGCTTTTGCCGCCCGCACGACCGGCGACATGCTCTTCGTCTTCAACATCGATCCGCTCTGGCAGCCGCTGCTGCAGGGCGTCATTCTCACGGCTGCGGTCAGCATCGGCGCCTTTGCCCTGCTTCGCGTGCGCAACTCGCTGGAATGGTTCGAATGAGTGAGCTGTCCGAAGAACGCAGAGAGGCGATCCGCCCAAGCTTCTGGCGCCGCATCGATCCCGCGGTCGCCACCGCCTTCGGCTGCATCTTTCTCGTCCTGTTCCTCGGCAGCCTCTATTCTACACGCTTCATCTCGCCGGAATATCTCCTTCAGCAGCTGAAGGTCGCGGCGTTTCTCGGCGTCATCGCGTCGGGCATGATGCTCGTCATCCTCCTCGGCCAGATCGATCTCTCCGTCCCCTGGGTAGTGACCGCCGGTGCGATGATGGCCTGTGCGGCCGCCGGTCTGCACGGCATCGGCCCGTTCATCGCCATCCCCTTCGGGGTGCTCTGCGGCGCCGTCTTCGGGCTGGTGAACGGCTTCGGCGTCGCCTATCTGCGCGTTCCCTCGATGATCGTGACGCTATCGACCAACGTCGTGGCGCAGGGTCTGATGGTCGTCTACACCGGCGGCTTCTCTCCACAGGACTCGGCACCCGCCGCTGTGCGCTGGCTGGCGACGGGATTTGCCATCCCCGGCGTTCCGAATGCCATTCTCGTATGGGCGATTACCGGGGCCGTCATGGTGTTCGTGCTCGGTCGAACGAGTTTCGGGCGCTCCGTCTACGGCATCGGAAACCGGGAGCGCGCCGCCTATCTCTCTGGCGTCAACACGCGGCGGGTGGTCATGTATGCCTTTGCCGTATCCGGCGCTCTTGCCGCCTTCGGCGGCGTGCTTCTAGCCGGCTACGCCTCCAAGGCCGCCCAATCGATGGGCGACGCCTATCTTCTGCCGGCGATCGCAGCCGTCGTTCTCGGCGGCACATCCATTCTCGGGGGACGCGGCAGCTATCTCGGCACGGTCGCGGGCGTCATTCTCATCACGCTTCTGCAATCGATCCTTTCCGTGATGCAGATACCGGAAGCAGGACGCCAGATCATCTACGGCGTCGTCATCATCGCCATGCTTCTGCTCTATGGGCGCGCACCGGCGGCGCGGTGACGAGAATATTTCTGTTCTTGCCGAACTCCGGGCGGAAAACCAACCTGCATTTTCCCTGGGGTTGCTTCAAGCCTGCAGCCGGCGCAAGAGCCCACCCAGCCTTTCGCCAGCCGGCAGCGCGTCAAGGTCGATCCGAAGCCTGCTCGCCGCATCCCCGATCGTACCCTTCGCGCCCTTGCGCACCTCGCTCGGGCTGTAGCCGAACTCGCGCTTGAACGCCCGGCCGAATTCGGCTCCGTCGCTGAAGCCGCATTGTTCGGCGACCTCCAGTATAAGGCGACGATCACCTGGATCCGAAAGCAGCGCATGCGCATCCAAGAGGCGGCGGTGCTGGATATAGCGCACAACGCCCCCGGACGCTTCGAAGAGGCTGTAGAGGCGCGTCCGCGAAATGCCGAGCTCGCGCCGGATCGTCTCGGCCCCGAACCCCGGCTCGTACAACCTTGCCTGTACGATGCGGCGGGCTCTTTCGAAAAGCGCCACCGATATCGGCGACCGCGCTTCCTCGATATGGTCGTCGGAGGGCGACAGGCATGCCTGTATCATCGTCTTCGTTGCAGCCAGGAGCGCCGGCAGGTTCTCGGCCTCGAGGATTGCCAGACGCTTCGCAAGGTCGGCCATGTAGTCGGAGAGCAGATAGCCCATACCGGTGGCGAGCGCCGAAAACTCCGCCGCGTCGAGAGCCGCGCCCAACTCAGGGCACGTATCCCGCGGAATAAACAGCAGAAGCGCCTCCGCGTCGGAAAGCTGCCCCATGAACCCGCGTCCGAGTGCGTGCACCTGGACAACGCCTGCGTGTCCCGGAACAGCCTTGTTGGGTGTTATCGTGTTCATGTTGCCGCGAAGCAGCAAGGTCAGCATCCAGTGGTCGAGCGGATCGCGCGTGGTGTGTCGGGACAGGCTGGAAAAACCGAAGGCGTCCGTCCTGATGCGGGCAAACGCCAGGCTGCCGAGATCCCAAACCATCTGCCGCCCGTCAAACCCGACGGCTGCCACGTCAGGCTGAACAAGGTCGAGGATGGGCGAAAGGCTGTTTCGCCATGCGGCAAACTGCTCCTTTCGTGGAAGATCACGCGTGGAATACTCAAACATGGGAAGCGGCGACAGCGGTGGCCGCGCCGCCCACGAGCGAGCTAAGAGGGTATCGGGATCACTCCTCATGCAGCGGACCTGTGAGGGAAATTGGCCTCTCAGGTTGTCCCTGGACGTTCGACCGCCATGCCGTCGGCTGCCAGAGAACGAAGCTTTCTTGCATCCATTTCCGCACCTGTCGCGACCCTCCAACAAGCCGTGGCATCGGACAAAATCATAGCCGACCGCCAAAACCTCCTCAACCCCAAAGTGTAACGGGCGCTTACTTATAGGCGACCGCGAATATTCGGCACCCTCCCTCGTCAGGGGGTGTCCGTTGTACTCTCGTTACGCCCCCCAGCAAGGAGGGTGGCGATCCATTCCGCGGACGGCGACTGGCCGCAGTAGACGACGAAGGCGATGAGGATCGGCACGCCGATGAAGGCGCCCGATATGCCCCACATGAAACTCCAGAAAAACACGGCGAAGATGACGGCAAAGGGCGAAATAGCCACTGAAGCACCTGTCAGCCGCGGCTCCAGATAGCTGCCGATGATGAATTGGATCAGGTTGAGACTGAGGAACACCACTACCGCCATCCGCCAGGATTCGAACTGGGCAATGGCAAATAGCGTCGGGAAAGCGGTGGCGACGAACGGTCCGAGGAAAGGGATGTAGTTCAGCGCAAAGGTGATGGCGCCCCAGGCGGCAGCGAGTTCGAGCCCCGCGACCAGTGCAAACAGCCACACGACAAGCCCGGTCAGCACGCTCGCGAAGGTGCGCACGACCATGAACCTGCGCAACTTGGCGCCGATCTGGCGATTGGCTTCGAGGATGCGCCGCCCTCGCGGTTGAGCGTTCGGCGCAAGCAGCCGCATGTTGAAATCCTCGACCTCGAGAAGTCCAAGCATGACGAAGATAAAGACGAGCAACGCGAAACCGGCAAAGCTGTTGAGCCTCCCGGCCAGATTTTGCGTGAAGCTCACGAGCCAGCTGACATCGAACCGGTCCGTAAGCGGGCCGACGACGGCGACTCCGCGTTCCTCCAGCCAGTTGGTCCAGTCGAGATAGATCGCCTGGAAGCGGCCGGCATTGAGAAACAGCCATTGCCCGAGCCCGCTGAACCCCCAGGCGATCGAAGAACCGATGGCGACGATCACGACGATCGTTGCGCTGAGCGTGATCAGCAACGCAAGCAGGCGCGGCAGCCACCGTTGCAGCGCCTTCTGGATCGGCCAGACAAGCGCAATGATGAAGAGGGAGAAGGCGAACGGAACGAAGATCGTATCGGCGAAACGCAGCAGCGCGAGAACGAGTATGCCGGTCGCCAACGACCCGATCATGCGACTTTCACCCGGTGCGGCCATGTTTCCTCAGCAATAGGGGAGAGGTCGGAGCGACAGGCTCCGCGTCTGAACGGTTGCCGGCTACGCGGTTGTCGCGGAGCCGGCTCCCTGATGTTTTACGTCCCCTGCGCCACCGCGTGCTGCTGCAACGCGTCACGCAGGACCTGCTCCTTAGTTTCGTCAAGCGAGGTCTTCAGCACGACGCCGCCGAAGCCGGAGATTTCCTTCAGCACCTTGTCCGCCGTCATCTCCTGCACCAGCAGGAACAGCGCGCCATTGCCCGGCTGGATGCTGGCGGCGAGATTCTTCATGAAATCGTCGTTGATACCGACATCGGTGAGCACGCCGCCAAGCGCGCCGGACGCTGCGCCAATCGCAACGCCGACCAAGGGGTTCAGGAACAGGACGCCGATCAAAAGACCCCAGAAGCTGCCCGAGACTGCGCCTGCCGCGGTCGTATTGACCAGCTGGTTGAGCTTGATTTTGCCGGCGTCCGTCTTGGTCGCAATGACGGCGTCGCCGAGCTTGATCAGATATTCCTTTTGCAACTCAAGCACGCGGGTGCGCACTTCTTCTGCCTTGGCTTCGGATGGATAGACGATAACAATCAGATCAGACATGACAGCTCCATTCGCAAACTGGCGCATGACCCTCTAAATCGGATTCGACTTAAAGAAAGGAGCATACGCAGATTCAAAGTCTACAGCATCATGCACATCGCCAACGACGCGCGGGGCTGCAGGAACGAACGTTCGGACGCCCGCAGAAAAACCATATCCCGCTCGGCGCTGGGAAGAAATCGGCATAGCGTCCGCATTCTATGCATTCCGTCTTTTTTTCGGTCATCTAATCGTCAAGCGGACCCTATCCGCCCACATCCTCATTGTCACGAAAACGCGTGGAGAAGAACATCTTTAGGCGGGCTATATCATCCTTGGTCACGTTCTGCGGATCGGTAACCGCTACCCAGCCGTCGATATAGTGCTCCGGCGCATAGACGTGACCATACCCCATCGGCGAGTTCGTCGCGATCATGACGTCGACGGCGAGTTGCAGCATCGTCACAACCGGAAACCAGCGCAGCCGCGGCGAGACGTCTGGACCGCGCGGTTCCTTCATCCAGTCGGGCTGACGATAGAAGGAACGCGCGTCGAAAAAGGTGATCGCGTCGCTCGCATACTGAAGATAGACGATGCGCATCGGGCCCCATGAAGCACCCGGGATATCAAGCGCATTGTTCTGGTTGGTAAAGCGGATGACCGAACCGTCCCGGAACCTCGGAAGCCAGGCCGGTGAGCCGGCATTGCGATTGGCGGTAACGGTGTTCCACATGCGGCTCGCAAACGGTGGCCCGCTCCAAAGGGCGCCCTGGAAAGGATCGGCAATCACATCCAGGAGGTCGGCGGAAAGCTGCGAGTTGAGGGAGCCGAGGCTCAATCCGTGCAGGTAGAGCTTGGGCCGGTGATCATGCGGAAGTGCTGTCCAGTAGCGATACACCTCCTGGAACAGTGCGATACCTGCGTCCGCGCCGTAGTCCGGCTGCACCAGCAGCGACAGCCAACTGGCCAGATAGGAATATTGCACTGCAACACTCGAGACGTTGCCGTGGTAGAGATATTCGAGCGGGTCGAGTGCTGCCGGATCGACCCAACCGGTGCCGGTCGGCACGACCACGATCAGTGCGGATCGTTCGAAGGCGCCGTTTCGCTTCAGTTCCTCCAGCGCTAGCCTGGCCCTTGCCTCAGCCGTATCGGCGGAGTTGAGGCCGACATAGACGCGGATAGGTTCCAGCGCTTCGCCATGAAAGAAGCCACCGATATCGGCGGCCTTCGGACCCGAGGCGATGAAGCGGCGCCCCTGCCGGCCGAGATCGTCCCAGTTGATCAGCGAAGCCGCGCTCCCGGTCTTCATCGGATCGGTCGGCATCGCCAGGTCATCTTCCATTGCGGCGTCGAGCTGGCGGAAGGAGGAGTCCATCACGCGCAGCACGCCCTTGAAGAAGATCCCCTCGGCGAGCGACCAGAAGAGCGCAACCGCCAACACCGCGCCGATGACCCGCGACACCCGTGGTGGCACGTAGCGATCAAGCCAGCCGGAAAGAAATCGAAAGGTGCGGGCGAACAGGTGGCCCAGAAATAGCAGAAACGCAAAAAAGACGAACGCAATGACGCCGAGCTTCGTCGGATCGCCACTTGGCCGAGGCTCCATTCCCCAAAGCACGCGGATCGAGTTCTGCCAGTCGGCCGCCCACCACAAGAAAGGCACCGCGATCGCCACGCAAAGTACCAGAGCCGCATTGCGCACCAGTCGGGCGGAGCGCTGCGATGGGACCGGCAGCCCCAGATAGGACCAGAGCCATTGCAGCACGAAGCCGATACCATATCCGAACGCTGCAGAGCCGCCCGACAGCAACCCCTGGATCAGATAGCTTCGCGGCAAGAGGCTTGGCGTAAGCGATGCCGCAAAACACAAAATACCAATGAGAAGGCCGACGGTTGAGAGCGACTGGCCTATCCTCGAGATAAATGCGCGCACCCGTTGTCTCCTGAGAGGTCGCTTACGGTCTCCATCGCATCATCCCCGAAATCGGAATGGATACAAGGCACTATGCAGGTTTGGCAATCGAAGCCCGTTCACGGCACGGGCTGCGCCCGCGCATTAGTCGCCGCTACAGTCGGCGCCTCGAGTTCCTGCGGAATTCTGAACCACAGGACGTAAAGCGCCGGCAGGAAGATCAACGTCAGCGCCGCGGCGACGACCAGACCGCCCACCACGGTGAAGGCGAGCGGCGACCAGAACGGATCGCGGATGATCGGCAGCATCCCGAGGATGGTCGAACCGGCAGTCAGAAATACCGGCCGCAGGCGTTGCGCGGTGACGTCGATGACGCCCTGCCAACTTCTGCCTTCCGCCTCCATCCTTCTGTCAATCTGGTCGATGAGTACGACCGAGTTTCGGGTGATCATGCCGATGAGCGCGATCATGCCGAGTACCGCGATGAACCCGACCGGCACCCGCGTGATCAGCATGATCAGCACCACGCCGATCAGCCCGAGCGGCACGACGCTGATGACGAGGATCAGGCGCTGCACGCTCTGCAGCTGGAACATCAGAATGACGACGATGATGACTGCCATCAGCGGTAGCATGGCGACGACTGCCGCAAGACCGTCTTCGGCGCCTTCGACCGAACCGCCGACCTCGATGCGATAGTTCGGGTTGTCGCGGGTAAGTGCTGCGATCCTCGGGGCGGCGTCATCGACGATATCAGTCGCCAGCACCCCTTTTTCCGCATCCGCCTGGACCGTGATTGTCGTGGAGCGATCATGCCGCCAGATCAGCGGTTGCGTGGTCTGGTATTCGACGGTCGCGATGCTGGCAAGCGGCACGGTATGATTGGGACCGACCGGTATCTGCAACGTGCGCAGCGTATTGACGTCGACACGCTGTTCCTCGGTTGCGCGAGCAACGACGTTGATGAGATAGATCGAGTCATGCACCTGCGTAATTGGCACTCCGGAGGAGGTCGCAAACAGCGTCTGGGCAATGACCGAGGAATTCAATCCGACCAAGCGGGCGCGGTCCTGATCGACATTGATGACGATTTTACGGATCGGCTCGTTCCAATCGAGATGCGGTTGAACGGCGCCGGGCACGGCATGAAGGACGTCGGCAACCTTCCAGGCGAGATTGCGCACGCCGACAATATCAGGTCCGCTGACCCTGTATTGGACGGGCCAGCCGACGGGCGGCCCCATTTCCAGAGGCGAGACGCGTGCGATAATATCGGGGAACTGCACGTCGAGGAGCGATTGCAGCCGAGCCTGCAGGGCATCGCGCTCGGCGACACTCTTGGCGATGATCACGCCCTGTGCCCGGAACGGTGCCGGCGGATTGAGGTCCATCGACAGATAAAAGCGGATCGGATCGGAGCCGACGTAGAAGGACCAGTCGGCGACGCCCTCGTCTGCGGCGAGAATTTCCTCCACGCGCTTCACCTGCGCCGACGTCGCCTCCTGCGAGGCGTCCTGCGGCAGGACCAGCGACAAAAGCAGTTCCGGCCGATCCGACGACGGGAAGAATTGGCGGCGCATGTACTGCGAGCCCAGGATCGACGCGACGAAAAGGGCAACTGTCGCAAGGATGACGAGAACGCGCATGCGCACGCAGGTGCCTAGCACGTTCTTGAAGCCGCGCATCAGCGCGCCCTCCGGCTTCTCGCCGCCCTGCTGGCTCGGCTTCAGAACGGCAAGGCCGACGATCGGCGTCAACAGCACCGCCACCAGCCAGGACACGATCAGCGAGAAACCGATCACGAAGAACAGCGAGCGCGCATATTCGCCCGACGAGCTCTGGGCAAAACCGACCGGAATGAACCCGGCGATGGTGACGAGCGTTCCCGCAAGCATCGGAAATGCCGTAGAGGTGTAGGCATAGGCCGCCGCCTTCACACGGTCCATGCCCTCCTCAAGCTTCGCCATCGTGATCTCGACGGTGACCATCGTGTCGTCGATCATTAGCGTCAGCGCAATGATGAGGGCGCCGAGGGAGACGCGCTGCAGGGCAATGCCGGCGATGTCCATGAATAGGAATGTCAGCGCCATCACCAGCGGGATAGATACCGCAACGGCAAGGCCCGCGCGGACGCCGAGCGCCAGGAAGCTGACGCCGAGGACGATGATGACAGCCTGCGCCAGCGATGTGGTAAAGCCACGAATGGCGTTTCTGACCACGGCCGGTTGGCTCGCGACACGCGTCATGTTGATGCCGATCGGCAGGTCATGCTCGAAACGGTTCATGACCGTATCGATGCTCTGGCCAAGCTGCAGGATGTCCCCGCCCGAGGCCATCGATACGGCAAGGCCGATTGCCGGCTTGCCGTTGACGCGAAAGCGCGGCTGCGGCGGATCGACGGTGCCGCGCACGATGCTGGCGATGTCGCCGAGACGCACGAAACCGGACGCGGTCGGGATGTTGAGTTCGCGCAGGTCCTTTTCGCTGGCAAGGCTGCCGGAAACTTCAAGGATTGTCCGGTCGCGCTCGGTGGTCATCTGGCCTGCGGGCAGGACCGCGTTTTGCGCCTGGATAGTCCCGATGACGGTCGACATACCAAGACCGAGGCTGGCGAGCCGCTCCGTCGAAAACTCGATGAAGATCGTCTCGTCCTGCGTGCCGATCAGCTGCACCTTGCCGATGTGATCGAGCTTGAGCAGGCGATTGCGCGCCTCGTAAGTCCAGTCGCGCACCTCCCGGTCGCTGAAACCGTCGGCGGTGAAGCCGTAGATGATGCCGAAGGTGTCACCGAAATCGTCGTTGAAGAAAGGCCCGCGAACGCGGGCGGGAAGGGTCGAGACGATGTCGCCGACCTTTTTTCGCGCCTGATACCAGGATTCGCCCACCTGGTCCGGCGGCGTTGAATCGTCAAGCACGACGTAGATCACCGACTGGCCGGCGCTGGTCAGGCTTCTAAGATGGTCGAGATGCGGCACCTCCTCGAGTGTCCGCTCAAGGCGATCGGTAATCTGGTCCGTCGTCTGCTCGATCGTGGCGCCAGGCCACGCGGCTGAAACGATCATCGTCTTGAAGGTGAATTCCGGATCTTCGTCGCGGCCGAGATTGAAATAGGCGACAATGCCGCCGAAAGCGCTGAGAAACGCCAGAAAGATGATGAGGCTGCGCCGCTGGATGGCCCATTCCGAAAGGTTGAAGCCTCCGTTCATTGGACGCTTCCCTCAAGCAGGCGAACCGCCATGCCCGGGCGTAGCTGCTGAACGCCGGCAACGATGACCTGGTCGCCGGTGGCGAGCCCCTTGGTCACTAGAAAATCCTGCGTGTCGAAGCGATGGACCTCGACGGGCACGAGCTTGGTCGTGCTGCTGCCGGGATCGACGACCCACACGGCCGGCTGGTTGTTCTGATTGAACAGCGCCGTCATCGGCAGCCGCGCGGCGGGCGCGCCGGCGATCTGGATCGTCCCGCGCACCGAACTGCCGAAACGGAACTCTTCAGGCGCGTTGTCGAGGCCGATGCGGACGGTGAAATTGCGGGTAATCGGATTTGCGGCCGGCGAGATTTCCCGGACCGATCCGGTTGCCTTCACATTCGGGTTGCTCAGCAGTTGCACGTCGACGCGCGCATTGCTGTTCGCGGTCTGGATCGTGGCTTCGGGAACCTGGAAGACGGCATCCCGGGGTCCGAGCTGCGCGACACGAACGACCATCTGTCCGCCCCCGACCACCTGGCCGACCTCGCCGCCGATGGCGGTAACGATGCCGGCGGCATTGGCTTTCAGCACGCGATTGTCGAGATTGGTCTGGGAAATGCGCAAAGCGGCCTCAGCCGCATCCACGCCGGCCTGCGCGATGCTCGCCTGGGCGACGGCGGCGTCGAGCTGCTGGCGGGTGGACGTGCGAGGATAAAGCTGCTGCTGGCGGTTGCGCTCGGTATCGGCGTTCAGAAGGGTCGCCTGCGCCGAAAACAGATTGGCTTCCGCCTTGCGCAGCGAATCCTGTGCGTCCTCGGAGTCGAGCCGTGCGATCACGGTGCCGACGTCGACCGTCTCTCCCACATCGACGTCGCGTTCCCTGATTTCACCGCCCTGACGAAAGCCGAAGCTCGTCTCGATGCGCGGCTGTATCTCGCCGACCAGGGAGCCGAACGTATCTTCCGGATTGAAAGAGACGGCTTGCGTTTTCACCGGACGCGGCGGCAGCTCGTCCTTTTCCTCGCCCCTGTCGCAGCCGGATAGCGCCAGCAACGCCAACGTCGCGGCAAGGATAACGGCTCTTTGTCTCGATATCGGGGGATGAAACGGCATGGCGACCCTCAATTTGTCAAATGCGCCCAAAAGCCAGCGCGGCGGCTGGAGCCGCGCTGGGTATCGCCAATTCGCGCGCCTGAGGCGCCACGGGAAACCGGATCAATAGTCGACAGCGTCGCGAATGATCGGGCAGGTCATGCAATGACCGCCGCCGCGGCCGCGGCCGAGTTCCGCGCCCGTGATGGAGATGACTTCGATGCCTTCCTTGCGCAGCAGCGTATTGGTGTAGGTGTTGCGGTCGTAGGCGAAGACCACGCCCGGCGAGGCGCAAACGAGGTTGGCACCGCTGTCCCACTGGGTGCGCTCGCGCATGTAGGCGTTGCCGCCGGTTTCGACGACGCGCATCTTCTTCAGGCCGAGCGCGTCTCTGACCGTCTCCACGAAGGTTCCCTTGTCCTTGTGGAGCTCGACGCCGCCCTTGCCGTCCGGGCGGTAGGAGAAGGCGTCGATGTTGTTGACGATATCGGGATAGAGCAGCACGCAGTCGCGGTCGGCGAAGGTGAAGACCGTGTCGAGATGCATGGCGGCGCGCAGTTTCGGCATGGCCGCGACGATGACGCGTTCGGCGGCACCCCTTTCGAACAAAGCGGCTGCGACTTGGCTAATGGCCTGGCGCGAGGTCCGCTCGCTCATACCGATCAGGACATTGCCCTTGCCGATTGGCATGACGTCGCCGCCTTCGATTGTCGCAAGGCCCCAATCCTGCGTCGGATCGCCCCACCAGACGTTCACCTTGCCGGCGAAGTCGGGATGGAACTTGTAGATCGAGCTCGTCAAAATGGTCTCTTCATGCCGGGCCGGCCAGTAGAGCGAATTCAGCGTGACGCCGCCGTAGATCCAGCAGGTAGTGTCGCGCGTATAGAGCGTGTTCGGCAGCGGCGGCAACAGGTATTCATTGACGCCCGCCGCGTCGCGGATCAGCGCGAGTTGCTCGCCACCGACATTCTCCGGAAATTCAAAGGTCGACAACCCGCCTATCAGCGTTTCCGCAAGGTCACGATTGGAAAGGCCTTCAAGATAGGAGCGCACCTCGTCGATCAGCCCAAGGCCGATCTGGTTCGGCACGATCTGGTGGTCCAGAATCCATTTTTTCGCTTCGGGAATGGCGACCGTCTCGGCGAGCAGATTGTGCATTTCCACGACATCGACGCCACGGTCGCGCATCTTGGTCATGAAGTCGAAATGGTCGCGCTTGGCATTGTCGACCCAGAGCACGTCGTCGAAGAGAAGATCGTCGCAGTTGGACGGCGTCAGACGCTGGTGTGCCCGACCGGGTGCGCACACCATCACCTTGCGAAGCTGGCCTACTTCCGAATGGACGCCGAAGGGCGTGTCTTTTGTCATGACGTTCCTGCCTTTCTGTTCAAGGTGTGATGGTGCCCGTCAGCAAGCCATAGGCCCCAATCAGGCCAGCGACCAATGTGACGGCGAACACGATGAGCTCGGTGGGGGTAAACAGTTGCAATTTCTGTTCCTTGCGTGCCCAGACGTAGAGAATGGTTCCCGGCACGAAAAGGACGGCGACGAGCAGCACATATTTGAGCCCGGCGGCCATGAACATGAAGAGAGTATAGATTACAGCAATCCAGGCGAAGATCTGGTCCCGTCCACGCTCGTTGGGCGTGGTTTCATAGCCCTTGCCGCTACGGGCGAGCAGCACTCCGTAACCGGCGACGAGCAGATACGGCAGGAGCGCGGTGACGCTCGTCATGTCGAGCATGAAGTTGAACGCATCTCGCGACCAGTAGGTGGAGATCACGAAGAGCGACACGACGATATTGGTCATCCATAGGGCATTGGCCGGCACGCGGTTGCCGTTCTGCGCCGCAAAAAGCCTCGGCATATCCTCGGACTTGGCCGCGGCAAAGAGCACTTCCGCGCAAATCAGCGACCAGGCGAGATAGGCGCCGAGCACGGAGACCAGAACGCCGACGGAGATGAAGACGGCGCCCCAGTGCCCGACAACCGCTTCAAGCACGCCGGCCATCGAAGGCTGTTGGACACCGGCGATCGCCGATTGCGGCAGCGCCGCGTAGGGCAAGAGGGTGACCGCGACCATCAGGCCCATCACGCCGACAAAGCCCAGGATCGTTGCAGTACCGACATCGGAACGCTGCTTGGCAAAGCGCGAATAGACGCTTGCGCCTTCGATCCCGAGGAACACGAACACCGTGATCAGCATGGTGTCCCTGACCTGCGCGACCAGCGGTTTGGCAGGCATGTCCAGGCCACCGAAGAAGTTCTCGGAGAATTGCGCGTACTTGAAGAAGAAGATGAACGCCAGGATGAAGACCAGGATAGGCACGATCTTGGCAACGGTGACGACGGTATTGATGAACGCCGCCTGCTCGACACCCTTAAGGATCAGGAAATGGAACAGCCAGATGCCGACCAGCGACACGATGATCGCGGTAGCGCTGCTTCCATCGCCGAAAATACCTGGGAAAAAGCGCCCCAACGTCGAACCGATGAGCACCCAGTAGAAGACGTTGCCGAGGCAGCTGCCGAGCCAGTAGCCGAAGGCCGACAGGAAGCCCATATAGTTGCCGAAGCCGGCCTTGGCGTAGGCGAAGACGCCAGAGTCGATATCCGGCCGCTTCTCCGCAAGCGCCTGAAACACGCGCGCCAGCATGTACATGCCAGTACCCGCGATCGCCCAGGCGATGATTGCGCCGAAGGGGCCAGTAGCCGCTCCGAACCGGCCTGGCAGATTGAAAATCCCCGCACCGACCATCGATCCAACGACCATGCCGGTGAGGGCGAACAGAGATAGTTTTTGCGTGGATTCAGTTGCCATGCTGCTGCCCTCTACCTCGTTCAAATAGATCAGAGTTTTTAAACCCTTATGACAATTCTGCACGTATTTTCGGCGACTATAATGCCCTTTTCGGCTCGCTGTGATGAGCACAGAATCCCACAAATAAGCGCTGCGTTCAATTTTCTCGTGGTTCCCGCTGCAATCGGCACATTGCGCCCAGGCAGCCCCGAATGCCACCACTCCCGCCGCTTTTTTCGGTGAAGATGAGCGTCAGATGCTGATTCGGCCCGTTGCAATACCGAAAATCGCAACGACCGCGCCGATCGCGGCAACCGCGAATATGACCATTTCCCTCGGTGTAAAGATCATCTTGTTCTGCTCACGGCGCGCCATGAAATAGAGAACCGTACCCGGCCCGTAGATCGCCGCCGACAGCAGCAGATGCTTGGCGCCGGCCGCATATATCAGCCCAGCCGTATAGAGGAGAGCGATAGCCGCCCTGGTAAATTCGCCGCGATGGGCTGGATCCCGATCGTAAGTCTCGCCGGTCCAGGCAAGCTTGAAGCCGTAGGCGGCAACCAGCAGGTAGGGAACGAGGATCATCGAGCTCGTCAGCTCGAGCGCCAGCGTGAAGGCATATTGCGCAAAGAGCGTCAGGATCAGGAACACCTGCACCACGATGTTGGTGAGCCACAACGCATTCGAAGGCACGCCGTTGCGGTTCTCGTAAGACAGGAAGCGCGGCATGGTGTCGTATTTCGACGCGGAATAGAGGATCTCGGCTGCGAGCAGCACCCAGGAGAGATAGGCGCCTGCGACCGAGATGATCAGGCCGGCGCTGACGAAGAGCGTCCCCCACGGGCCGACGAGTGCTTCCAGCACACCGGCCATCGAGGGGTTTCTGAGCCCTGCCAGATCGGCGCGCGGCATCACCCCGTAGGACAAGAGGGTGATCATCACCATCAAGGCGAGAACGCCGAGAAAGCCGACGATCGTAGCTATGCCCACGTCGGCGCGGTTGCGCGCATAGCGCGAATAGACGCTGGCGCCTTCGATGCCGACGAAGACGAAGACCGTAACGAGCATGGTCGCGCGGACTTGGCTCGCGACATCGCTGAACGTCGGATCGGCGCCGCCCCAGAAGTTTTCGGCGAAAATGCCGGCGTTGAAACCGACGATCACGAAAACGATGAACAGCAAAATCGGGATGATCTTCGCGAATGTGACGATCGTGTTGATGACAGCGGCTTCCCGGATGCCGCGTAGGATGACGAAGTGCATGCTCCAGAGAAGGATCGACGAGGTCGCGACCGCAAGCACCGTATTGCCGTCGCCGAAGACCGGGAAGAAGAGGCCGAGCGTCGACTTGATGAGCACGAAATAGGAAACGTTGCCGAGCAGCGCCGCGGACCAATATCCAAGTGCCGACAGGAAACCGAGGTAGTTGCCGAAGCCGGCCTTGGCATAGGCATAGATCCCGGCGTCGAGATCCGGCCGGCGTTCCGACAGCGACTGGAAGACGAAGGCGAGCATCAGCATGCCGACGCCGGCGATCGTCCAGGCGATCAGCGCGCCAAAAGGTCCCGTCGCCCGGCCGAAAGCTTGCGGCAGGGAAAATATCCCGGCGCCGACCATGGAGCCGACGCACATCGCCATCATGGTCCAGAGAGAAAACTTTTGTTGAGGTGCAGAGGCCATGGGCGCCGAAACCGGAAAATGGGTTGCCGAGGGGAGAAACAGGGACGTCTGAGCTCAGTCTAGCGCTTTCTTCGGCGCAATGTGATCGGCATAAAATCCAAAAAATGCGCTTGCCGTCCCATTTGCCGACCCCGCGTCTTTCGAGGGGACGATGATACCTCAACCGCTGGCGTAGGTCCCGAAGAGATAGACGACGATGATGTAGTAGAGGATTTGCAGGGCGTAGGTCTGGCCGTTGCCGGTGTAGACGCGGCGAACCGCTTGCGCGGCACCCGTGACCAGCGCGGATGTTCCATCCCAGAACGCGCTTGCCAGGGGTTCTGTCGCGGCAGCCAGCACCGGCTTGTAGAAGCGGTAGAAGGCATTGACGCCTGTGGTTGAGAAGCGCCCGAGATTGCCCCGGTAGATCGCCCAGGCGACGACAAAGATGCCGGCCGAAAGCGCAAGCGCTGCCGCCATCGCGGGCAGCGGGTTCCAGTGGGAATAGACGTCCTCGAGCGACATGCCCTGCCACACCAACATCGAAGCAAATTGCGGATCTATGGCCGCCGAGACGGGACCCATTGCGAGCTTCGGGAAAAAGGAGAGGACCAGGATAGCGGCGGCCAACAACGCCTGCGGTACCAGGAGAGCAATCGGTGCTTCGCGCACAAGTGGCTGCCCCGCCTGCCGCGGCCTCAGGAATACCGCATAGGCGAAACGAAACATGTAGAGAAGGCCGAGCAGGGTCGCCGCCACCCCGAGAGAGGCAAGCCCGTACCAGCCACGATCGACCATGGCGCTGAGCAGCAACCACTTGGCCCCGAAGCCGACGAGCGGCGGCAGGCCCGACATCGACAGCAGCGCAATGACGGCAAGTGAAAAGGTGACAGGCATCGCCCTCGCAAGACCGCCGATCTCGTCGAACCGGCGCGTGCCGGTCCGCAGGATGACGGCGGCGGCCACAAGGAAGAGAATACCCTTGACCATCAGGTGGTTGGCAACGAGGTACATGGCCGTCACCCAGCCGAGATGGCTCATCATCGCGATGGCCGTCATGATGTAGCCGAGCTGGCTCATGCTGGAATAGGCCAGCATCAGCTTGATGTCGTCCTGCTTTAGCGCCATCGCCGCGCCGCCGAGTGTCGTCAGAAGGCCTATCCAGGCCATGACATGCGCCAGCTCCAGCCCCGTATTCACCCTGATCGCTAGATAGGTAACGAGAAACAGGCCGATGATCGCAACCTTGCTGACGACGGCGGATAACATCGCCGACATGTCGTCGTCCGCCTCGGCATAGGCGCCAGGCAGCCAGACATGGACGCCGATCGCGCCCGCCTTGATGAGAAAGCCGACGCCGAGGAACACGAGCGCGATTTGCGAGCCTGCGTCGGCAGCGCCGAGCGCCTCAAGGGAAATCGTGCCGCTCGCCGCAGCCGCAAGCCCGAAACCGGCGAGGATGCAGAACGCGGAAACCAGCGAAAACAAGAGGAACGGCTGCGCATGCGGATGAGCGTTGCGTCCCTGCATGATGAGAAAATAGGAGGAAAGCGTGATCAGCTCCCAGTTGAAGAAGAATTCAAGACTGGTGGGAGCGCGCAGGAGCCCGACGATCGAAAGCAAAAGCACCGTCATGAACGGATAATAGCCGGGGCGCGGATCGGTGCGGTAAAACCCGGCCATGGCAACCACCAGCCCGCCGGCAAGCAGCAGTGCGGCAAACAGCTGGTTGAGAGCGGGCACGGCATAAACCTCCGCGGCCCCGAGGAACAGTACGAGCACAATCATCAGCGCGCATTTGATCCGGCCCGCGAGCCAGTCCACGAGATAGAGGACGAGGCCGGCTAAAAGCGGCAGGAAGAGGTGGAGCGAGGCGACGCCTGCAAGCCTCGACGCAAGCCAACCGCCGCCCGCCAGCAGTACGGCGCAGGCAAGCGACGGCGCGAGCGCGGCGATATCCGGCCGGACCTCGGGAATGTCCAGTGCGCCGCGCGTCGCCTGCTTGAACCAGCGGAACATGTAGGTCGCCTCGAGCAGCGAGCCCGCAAGGATGAGCACGACCCAGCCGTGCCGCTCACCGGCCGCGAGCCTGACGACCAGCTCCCATTTCGCCCAGAAGCCTGGAAAAGGCGGCAAGCCGGCGATGGCGATCAGAAGCATAGCGAAGAGGAAGAGCGCCAACGGCCGGTTTGCGATCGCCGGCCATTCGTCCGTCTGCCCTCGGTTAACCGCGCCAGCGAGCCAGAACAGGCCGGCTTTCGCGAAGAGGTGATTGAAGAACAGTCCACCGACGACGAGCGGCATCGCCGCATCCGCGCCAAGCTCGCGCAGCAACGCAAGCGCCAGCGTCAACAGCCCCATCTGCGCGATCGACGAATAGCCGAGCAGCCGCTGAACCTTCGTCTGCGGCAGGCCGGCAAGATTGGAGAAGAGGAACGACAAGCCGCCCGCCCAGGCAATGATGTAGAGATGCGCCTGGAAGAGGGGAAGAAGCTTGAAAAGCGCGAAGAAGACGCCCGCCGACACGCCGCCGGAGATAAGAGCGGCAATGCCAGCCGGCGCCGTCTCATAGACGTCGAGACCCCAGCCGTTGGCGGGGAAGGGCTTGAGTTCGAGGATCAGTCCGGAAAGCACCAGCAGCAGGGCGGTCGTCCCGATCGGCCCGGTGATCAAGGTCCGGTGTTCGATCATGTCGTCGATATTGAGCGTTCCGGTGACGTGATAGAGCAGCACGGCGCCGAGCAGGAAGGCCGAGGAGGCCAGCACCGTGGCCATGATGTATTTGAAGCTTGCCGAAAGCATCGCGCCCCCGCGTTCCATGCCGAGCAGGCCGTAGGTAGCGATCGATACGATCTCGAGGAAAACGAACTGGTTGAACAGATCGCGGGTCATCACCATGCCGTTGATGCCCATCACCAGGATCAGATAGAGGAGAAGCGCCGCGTAGGAGCCGCGCATCCGCTCCCAAAGCTGCCATACGCCGATCATCGCCGCTACGTTGACGCTGAAGGCCAAGAACCCTTCCCATAGGCCGAAGCGCAGATTGATGGAAAAGGGCGGCAGCGCGCCTGCGGTATAGATTTCGATCGTCGGCTCGCCGTTCATCAGCCGCCACAGCTGAAAGCCGGAAATCAGCGTCATGCCGCTGAGTGCGACGAGGAAAACGATCGCGGGCAGGGGTTTTGCGACGCGGTAGACGAGCGGGATCAGAAAACCGCCGCCGAGACCGAGAAGGAAGATCGTCAGCGGTTGCAGGATGGCGGTTACCATTGCGATTCCGTCAATGCGTCGATGGAAAGGGTTTTCTTCGCATCATGGATGCGGATGGCAAAGGCCAGCATCACTGCCGTCACGGAAAAGCCGATGACGATCGCCGTCACCACTAGCGCCGCGGGGATCGGATCGACGGAGCGCGCCGTTACCTCGGTAAGCACCAGCGCCTCGTCGACGATCGGCGCCGTACCGCCGGTCACGTAACCGGTCGCCACCATGACCAGATGCAGACCGGTGTCGATCAGCGAAAAGCCGATGATGATGCGCAGGATATTGCGGTGGGTCAGCATGCCCCAGAAGCCTATGAGCACGAGCGCAAAGCCGGTGACCATGAGTATATGCGATACCGATAGGCCCATGTTCCCTTCCTTCAGCTTCGAAACCGGTCGATGATGACGCTCAGCTCCGCCCCGACCTTGATGCCAAGCAGCGCCGAAATCACCGGGATCGCACCGGCGCTGAGGAGGGTCCCGAACTCCCCCTTCGGCAGGATGTGGCTGTCGAGAAATCCGCCCGCGAACCACAAGCCGCAGATGCCGAGCGCGACGTAGATGACGCCGGCGAGCGATTCGGTAACGCTGAGAATACCGTGATCAAGCCGTGACGCAGGCTGCGCGAGCATCATGAGCATCACGCCGGAGGCAACCACCGCGCCCCCTTGAAAGCCACCGCCGGCCGAAAGGTGGCCGTTCATGATCACGTAACCGCCGAACAGGAAGATCAGCGGCAGTATGATTTTTGAGCCATTCTCGACCAGCTCGCTCGGGCGCCGCCGTTCCTCCGTTGGCTGTTCAGGACCCGGTGTCCCGCCGAGCAGGATGCCGACGCTCGCGGCGACCATGAAGAGCACAGCCACTTCGCCGAGCGTATCGAAGCCGCGAAAGGTGATCAGAATGCCGGTGACGACATTCGCCCCGCCGAGATCTCGCGGCACGGCGACGAGATAGTGCTCCGCAAGATCGGACAAGATTTGGCGCTCGCTATAGTCGCCGACCATGTCTGCAAAGATGATCGCAAAGACAAGAATCGCGAACAGGCTGAAGACGCGCCGCGTCATACCTTGCCCTCCTTTGCCATCTCGTCCGCCTCACGCAAGGCGTCGACCGTCGTCGCGGCCGCCATCGGCGTGCGGATCGCATGAGCCGCACGCGACAGCGCATGCGACGACAGCGGATTGGTCATCAGCACGAAGTAGGCGACGATCAGGAGCTTTAAGGCCCAGTCGGGGTGATAGATGCCAAGGCCAGCGAGAACGAGGATATTGCCGAGCGTCGAGGCCTTGGTGCCCGCCTGAATACGGGTGAAGACGTCAGGCATGCGCAGCAACCCAGGCCCTGCCGAAAAGAGGAAGAACGCGCCGAGAAGGATCACGATACTGCCGACGAGCTCCTGCACGGGTCACTCCTTGCCGCTGTCGCCGACGTCGCCGCCGGCGGTTCTGCGAATGGCGTATAGAAAGATCAGCGTCGCCAGTCCCGAGCCAATAGCAGCCTCGGCCATCGCGACATCCGGCGCGGCAAGCAGCACGTAGGAGACGGCGGCAAGCAGGCTTGCGAGCCCGGCGCTGACCATCGCGGCCATGAGATTGCGAAGGGAGACGGCGAGGATGCCGCTCACCAGGATACTGCCGCAGACCAGAAGGACGAGAAGCTGCAGCATCGTCTTACGGCCCTTTTTCCAGGAAACGGGCAATGGCCAGCACGGCCAGGAAGCTCAAGAGACCATAGACGAGCGCCACGTCGAGATAGGCGAAACGCCCGGACAGATGCGCATAGAGCGCGATCAGCGCGATGGACACCACGGTGAGCATGTCGATCGCGACGACACGGTCGATCATGGTCTTGCCTATGATCAGCCGCAGCACGCCGAAAACGATGCTGAAGAAAATAAGAACGGCGGCGATACCGAGGATGATTTCAGCCAAACGCCGCCCCCAAATGCTTTTCGAAAGGCCCGGCGATCATGGCGGTGGCCTGCTCGGGATCGACCGTCTTGACATCAAGCCAATGGACGAACAGCGCGTCGCCCCTGATATCCATGACCAGTGACCCCGGCGTCAGCGCAATGGAGTTGGCAAGCGCCAGCCGCCCGATCGGCGACTTCAGCCGCATGTGGATTTTGACGATGCCGGGGTGGATATCGATGCGCGGTGAATAGACGTAGCGCACCATGCTGATGTTCGCCTTCACAAGTTCGACGAAGAACACCCCGGTGTAGGCGAGGAAATGATAGCCGGCGCGCGGCGTGAGCGCGACCTGCTGCCAAAGTCCGTCTCGGCTTGAGAAGATCGCGGCGATCGCAAACGATATCACGGCACCCGTCGCGACAATCGGCAAGGCGAGGGACGCGTTGACGATCAGCCACAGGACGAACAGCAAAAGCCAAAGGCCGATCAACCCCTTGGGAGATCCGGGCAGGCGTTCCGTTGTTTCCCTCACAGGCTGCATGGCATCGACCTTCGCGTTCCCCAGTGCAATCCAACAGGGATACGCGTCAAAATCAAGGGGTGCCGTCACCTGCCTGGAGAAAGACGCTCAAGCGCCTCGGCGCCGAGCCGCCGCGTCAGCTCTGCGGCGGGCATTTCCCGGCACAGCGCTGCGGACTGCCCAGACCAGAGAGACATGAAATTCTCGGAGCCCTGCGGTTCCGAACGCGAGCGCAAGGGCGCGAGCGCTCCGCCCGCCAGCGGAAAGGCCGGAACGAGCGACGACATCGGCCCCACCTCGCGCATGATCCGGTTGACGAAGCCGCGCGCGGGCCGCCCGGTGAAGAGATTGGTGAGCGCCGTCTCGCGACTGGCGGCATTCCTGAGTGCAGCACGATGCGGCGCGGCGATCGTGGCCTCTGGGCAGAGCAGATAGGCGGTACCGATCTGGACAGCGGCAGCCCCCAGAGCGAGCGCTGCCACGATGCCGCGAGCATCGGTGACGCCGCCTGCGGCAATAACCGGCACCTTCACCGCGTCGACCACCTGCGGCACAAGGGCGAAGGTGCCGATCTGGGTGGCGATGTCATCGCTCAGGAACATACCGCGATGGCCGCCGGCTTCGACGCCCTGCGCGATGATCGCATCGCAGCCGCGGTCTTCCAGGAACCGCGCCTCATCGACCGTCGTCGCCGAAGAAATGACCTTGGCGCCGGCGGCATGCACGCGATTAAGCAGGGCCTGCTCGGGAAGGCCGAAATGGAAGCTGACGATTTCGGGCCTGAACTCTTCGACCAGCTCGCAAAGAGCGGCGTCGAACGGCGCGCGGCTTGAGGCTGCCACGGGCGCTGCCGGATCGAGACCAAGTTCGAGATAGTAGTGTGCAAGCCGCTCCTGCCAGCGCCGCTCGCGCCCCTGATCGGAAACCGGCGGGGTGTGGCAGAAGAAATTGAGGTTCACCGGCTTTGCCGTCGCCTTGCGGATCGCATCAAGCTCGGAACGCACCTGCTGCGGCGTGATCGTGGCGCAGGGCAGCGCCCCGAGGCCGCCGGCTTCAGCCACCGCGATCGCCATCGCCGACAGGTTGGCACCGGCCATGGGCGCCTGCAGGATCGGCAGCTCGATCCCGAAAAGGTCAAGAATTCTACGGTCCGGCCACATGGTTTCATCTCCCAGGTGCGGGCGCTCATCCTCCCGCATTGCTCTTATAAGGCCGCCGCCGGTCGATTCCATCTCCGCTACTGCAGGAAGACACCGACCGTGGCGGCCCGGCCTACGGCATCGATGACGGTCAACGTCGAATAGCCGTTACCATCCGGCGTCCATTCGCTCCGCCGATTGCGGGATATTTCGGGCAGCGGCCGGCCGTTGGCAAGCCAGCGGAAAGGCGCCCGCCCGCCCTGCAGCTTGAGCACGAGCGGCATCATCGCACCGTCAGGCCCCGCGCCCAGCTCCACATGCGCACCCTCCGGCGGATAGACGATCTGCGGCGCCGGCTCGCGAGTGGAAGCGGCAACAAGGCCTGCGGCGTTCAGCGAAAATCGGCGAAGGCTCGCCGGCAGCTGCGCCTGCGCGATCCTCACCGCCCCCGACGGCGCTGTCGGCAACGGCGTGAAAGCCACACCCGAACGCTCGAAGCCCTTGAAGAGAAGGGGCGCCGCCGACGCATAGCCGGTCAGGCCCGGCACCGCGCCGTTGTCGGGGCGGCCGACCCAGACGCCGAGGACATAACGGCCGTCGAAGCCGACGGACCAGGCGTCGCGGTAGCCATAGCTGGTACCGGTCTTGTAGGCGATGCCGCGCTGGATGCTGCCTGCGGGAGCGATGACGCCGGAGAGGATGTCGGCGACGTTCCATGCCGCCGGCGGCTCGACCACCGGCTCGCCATCGATGACGCCTGCCTTACCCTCTATCCCGTTGCCGAGCCGAACCGGTTTGCCGCGATTGGCAAGTGCTGCGTAAAGCTGGACGAGATCCTTGAGGCTGATGCCGACTCCCCCCAATCCAATCGCCAGCCCCGGCGCTTCGTTTGCCGGCAGCGCCGGGCGGACGTCGGCGCGGCGGAAGCGCGCCAGCAGCCGCGCCGGCCCGACGGCATCGAGGAGCCGCACCGCGGGCACATTCAGCGAAAGTTGCAGAGCCTGGCGAATGGTGACGTCGCCCTGATAGGTCATGTCGAAGTTTTTCGGGCGATAGCCGAAGAAATCGGCCGGCCGATCCTCGATCATGGTCTCCTGCGCGACCAGCCCTTCCTCGAAAGCAAGCCCGTAGATGAACGGCTTCAACGTCGATCCCGGCGAACGATTGACCCGCGTCATGTCGATCCAGCCCGAACGGCCGGCGTCGAAATAGTCTGCGGAGCCGACTTCACCGACGATCTCGCCGGACTTGACGTCCGCCATTACCATGGCGACCGACACCTTCGGATCGAGGCTCACGGCCGCTTCGCGCGCCACGGCTTCAAGCCCCTGCTGAATACCACGGCGAAGCGTGGTTCGATGTTTCTGAACGCCGGGCTCGATGCGCAGCGCTGCTTCGGCGAGGTGCGCCGCAAAGGCCGGCAGCTGCCGTCGGTTGGTCGGGACGGTGGCCAATTCCGCCCGTTCCGCCTCCCCATCGCCGACAACACGCGCGACGGCGGCCCGCTCAAGCACGCGATGGCGTGCGGCTTCGGCGGTTTTAAGATTGCGGTCTGGACGACGCTTCTCCGGCAGCTGGGGCAGCGCCACCAGAAGTGCTGCCTCCGCGACCGTCAGCCGGCGCGGCTCCTTGCCGAAATAGGCGAGACTGGCTGCGCGCGCGCCCTCCAGATTGCCGCCGTAAGGGGCGTGCGTCAGATAGAGATCGAGGATTTCCGCCTTGCTGAGACGCCGCTCAATCTGTATCGCGCGGGCGATCTGATAGAGCTTCGCGCCAAGCGAACGCTGGCTGCGCGGCTCGATCATCCGCGCCACCTGCATCGTCAGCGTCGACGCCCCCGAAACGACGTGGCCATGGGTCAGAAGCTGCAGCGCCGCCCGACCAATCGCAAGCGCATCGACGCCGTCGTGCTCGTAGAAGCGCCGATCCTCATAAGCGATGAGCATGCGGAGGAATTGCGGATCGACATCTCCGGCTCCCGTCTTCAGTCGCCAGCGGCCTTGCGGGGTAGCGAAGGCACGCAACAGCTGCCCATGGGCGTCCAACACCTCCGGCGACACGATCCGGGCCCTGTCGAGCGGTGGCGGATAGGCGCGATCGGCCAAATAAAGCGCGAGCACCAGCGCCGCCGCCAAAGCAAGGGCGCCGCAAATGCCTATCCCGATTTTGCGCCAGACCGACATTATTGCGCCGCCTGAACCTCCATTCGCCCGGTCGCCGTGCGGGCGAAGAATTGCGGGCGATACATGTCCTCGACATTGGCGCCCGGATGATCGTAGGTACCCGGCGTCACCGCCCGCACGACATAGGCAAGCGTGATCTCGCCGCTGTCGCCGGCCGCACGATCGAGCGCCGCGACGAAGCGATCGCTGCGGAATTCCGTATGCGCCGGCTGCACCTCGCCGATCCAGTCGAAGTTCGACAATTGCGCGCTGTTGACGAGGCCGGGGTTGTCGATCTCGAAGCCCGCGGGCAGGAGATCGGTGATCAGCACACGCGACGGCCAGTCGTTGGTCTCCGTCACCTTGAGGACGACGACGTAGCGCTCGTTCTGCCTGGCCTCGCTGACATCAGCCTGTTCACCGTCGAGCGTGTAATAGGCGCGTTCGATGGTGAAACCGTTGCCGCCGGCCGTCAGCGGCTGCTTCGGAGCCGCCACCGTCGTCACGGTCACCGACACCGAGTCACCCGTACGGTTGGTGACGGAAAGCGGATGCCGCAAAAGGTCGTCGCCGCTCATGCGCGCCATATAGGCGCCCGAATGTTCCGTCCCGTCGATATCTAGCCTAAGACCGGCGTCGCCGCTCCGCAGCGCACGGGCGGCCAGCAGCATCCAGGTCTGTTCCTGCGTGCTGGTATAAGGCTTCTTTCGCCATTCGCCGGCAACGGTCTTTGCGAGCTCCGGCACGATCGGCGGCACGGGGCGGCTTTCGGCGGCAAGCGCCAAGACGGCGGCAGCGTCGCGCAGCGACGAACCATAGTCGGAGCGCGCAAGGCTGATCTTCGTCACCTCCGCCTTTTGCGACATCTGCGCGGCATCGATGAAGATATTGCGGGCGCGGATCTGGTCGCCGTAGAGGGCAAGTGCCGCGGCAAGATGCGCCTTCGACAGCGGTGTCGGGAAATCGTTGAGCGCAGTGTCGGCATAGTAGCGCAGATCGCTGATCGCCGCCTTGCGGTTACGGGCCAGCACGTACAGCGCATAGGCGATCTCGTTGCCCCGGTCCTTGACGTTGGCGTCGTAGCCGATCGCGTTCTGCAGGTTCTCCAGCGCCTGCACCATGGCCTGATCCGGCACGTCGTATTTCTGCTCGCGGGCGCGGGTCAGGAAATCGGTTACATAGGCATCGAGCCAGAGGTCGCCGGACCCAGGCGCCCACAGCCCGAAGCTGCCTTCGGGAGACTGGTAGGAGAGATCGCGGTAGATCGCCTCCTGTATCCGCTTTTTCACGTCGGCGTCATCAGCCATACCCGCCGTCTTCGCCAGTTCGCTGAGGTAGAGGAGCGGCAACGCCCGGCTGGTCGTCTGCTCGGCGCAGCCGTAAGGGTAGCGGTCGAGGCTCATCAGCAGTGCCGGAATATCCGGCCCCTCGGCGCGGGCCACGTTGACGGCGACGGATGCTCCGGCAAGCAGGCTGTCGGCGAGAAGCTCGCCGTCGACCGAAAGCGCTGCCCCTGGCGCCAGGCTGATCGGCCGGCTCACCGTTACCGGCAGCGAGGAGGGCCGCACGGAAAGATCGAGCGATTGCTCGATGTTCATTCCGGCGCGATCCGAAAGAGCGACCGTCACGACCCCGTCGCCTGGCTGGACGCTGGTCAGCGGCAGGATTACGGCTTGCTTGCCGCCGGCCACAAGCCTGACGGTCCGATCGGCTGCCGCCGGGTCGATTTCGATCGCCGGATTGGTGGTCACATGCAGCAGGTAGTCGCCGGCTGGCGCGTCGGTGTTTGCGATATCGAGACGCAGTTGCGCCTTGTCTCCAGGTGCCAGGAATTTCGGCAGGCTCGCCGTCACCACGACGGGATCGCGGATGATCACATCGGTGCTGGCGTGCCCGACGCCCGTCTTCGACCAGGCGACGGCCATTATGCGCGCCGTTCCGTTGAACTGCGGAATGTCGAAACTGACCGTCGCCTTGCCGTCGGCGCCAAGCTTAACCGGGCCCGAGAAGAAGGCGACCAGCTTTTCCGTCGGCGGGCTGCCGTTGAGCGGCATGGCAGCGCCGTCGCCGCCGGTTCGCAGATGCCCCATGGCGCCAAGCGAGCCGTCGATCAGGCGGCCGTAGAGATCGCGGATTTCCAGCCCGAGCCTGCGCTGGCCGAAATACCAACCGTCCGGATCCGGCACGTCGTAGCGCGTGAGGTTGAGAATGCCGACGTCGACGGCGGCCACCGTGACATAAGCGTCCTCGCCGATACCAGCACCGCTCACCTCAACTGGAATCGAAAGCGCCTGCCGCGGCAGGGTCTTTTGCGGCGGCGACAGCTTCACGGCAAGCTTGCGGGCTGCGGGATCGACCTTCAGCCATTTGACGCCGATGGCGCGCATCGGCATGCGGCTTTCCTGCGCCTCACCCGGCCGGAAGAGGGTGGCGGTCACATAGGCGCCGGCGCCCCAGTCGGCCGTGACCGGCAGCTCGACTTCGCCACCCGCCGCACCAATGCTCGCCGTCCGCGTGAGCAGCACGCTTTCGGTGCCGACGTTGACGAGAAGCTCGCCTGCAAAGCGCGGCGACACCTTGAGCTTCGCAGTCTCGCCGACGGCATAGCTTTCCTTGTCGAGCCCGATCTCCAGCCCATCCGGCGTCTCCGTCGAGTTCGCCTCGACGTACCAGCCGGCATCGAACTCGATGCTTGAGGCCGGACCATCGGGCGATGCCGTATCGACCTCAAGTCGGTAGCGTCCCCAGCCCACCGGCACGCTGATATCGCCGCCGTCCGCCGTCAGATCGAGCGCGCCGTCGGCGAACTGTTTCGTCGTGGTCACAGGCTCGTACTTCCAGGCGCTGCCGTCGCGATACCATTGGTAATTCCGCTCGACACTTAGGAGCTTCCAGCGCACCCCGCGCATTGCTTGCTTGCCGCCATCGGGGTCGACCGAGATGACGTGAAAGCGGGCGACCGAATTCTGGCTGAGATCGCCGGCAAAGCCCGGCTTGATGCCGAGCATCGGGCCCTGCGGCTTGACGGGCAGCGTCAGCGTCCGCTCGACGGCGCGCCCGCCTGCCTCCTGCATCCGCACCGCTATATCGGCCTCCAGAAACTGCGTCGTCGAGGGCAGATCGGAGACGCCGACGTCGAACCTTGCATGACCCTGATCGTCGAGCGGCTGCAGATCCTCCAGTGGAACACGCGTGTTTTCAGCCGCCTCTTCGTCCGCGAGGCCGAATACATAGCCGGGCAGGCCGGCACTCTCCCGCGTCGTCTTCAAGGCGAGATCGCCTTCGAGCGTGAGACCGGCGGCCGGCGCGCCGTAGAGATAGCGGCCGTCGACGGTGACCGCTACGGGCGTGCCCGGCTCGATCGCCTTCGCCTCGCTTTTCAGATCGAATTCCGTGCGGTCGGGCACGAAATCGTCGACGAGGAACTGTTTCTCGCCGATCGCGCTGCCTTTCGGATCGGTATAGACCCGCATCGTCCAGGTGCCGCGCATGGCGTTCGGCTGCAGCGGCAGATCCAGCGTGTAGCCGCCAAGTGCGCCGCCGTTTTCGACCATGCGCCGGTCTTCGACGCCGTCGGGGCGGGTGAAGACGAAGGTGAGCGGTAGCTTCTCGATGCCTTCAGCGGCGGTGTCGCGGGCAAGGGCCGCGGCATGAACGGTTTCGCCGGCGCGGTAGATGCCGCGCTCGGTCCAGGCGAAGAGATCGATGGCGCCGGGTGCCGCGCGCCCGGTCACGCCGCGATCGGAGAGATCGAAGCCGGCGCGCGTCATGTCGAGGAAGACATAGTCCTTGTCGCCGTTCTTGGCGGTGATGACGGCCGGCGTCATCGCCGCCGTGCCGCGCATCAGCCCGGCGGTGAAGCTGGCGCGACCATCCGCGTCGGTCTTCGCTGTCCCGAGGATTTCGTTGTTCTTCGCCAGCAGCTGCAATTCCACGCCGGCGAGCGGCTTGGCGCTGGCAAGCGACCGGACGAAGACGCTCAGCCCATCCGTGCCGGCATAGGTCGAAATGCCGAGATCGGAGACGACGAACCATTGCGTCGCCTGCGCGTCCCACTCCTGGTCGGGCATATTGGGCAGCGTGGCGGTCAGTACATAGACGCCAGGTTTGCGCTCGGGCAGAGCCTCGTCGACCGGAAAGGCGGTCACCGCATCCTTGTTAAGTTCCGACGGCGTGTCGACGGCGCCCTGCCACATGAGTTCGCCCGCCTCGTCACGCAAGCGTCCGGCGCTATAGCCGTCTATCTGCGTCAGGAACTGCGAGCTCGCAAGCAAGGGCGCAATGCCTCGATCGCCGACGCGGTAGAGCTTCAGGTTGACGCTCGGCGTGTTGACCGAAACAAGCGGGATGCCGCGCCTGACGGTCGCCGGCAGCACGAAGCTGTCGCCGGTGAAATGCACCATCGCCGAGCGGTCCTTGACGTAGAGGTCAAGATCAACCTGCGCTTCCAGGTTTTCCTCGACCGAGGAGGGCAGTCCGCGGCGCAGCACCAGCTTGTAGCGCTCGCCATGCGCCAGCCCCTCGACGCAGATCTGGTCGCCCTTGGCCTCGACCGCGGCGGGCGCCGCGCCGTTGAGGATCACGAACGGCGCATAGTCCGTGCCACCTTTTAGGAGCTGCTCGGAAAACTGCACGCATGCACGCGGCGTCACGCTGTCGGCGTCTATCGTGTGATTGATGACGCGGAAACCTTGCCGAGCGCGCAGATCGGCATAGGCGGCGCGGACTGTCTTTGCTTCGGTAAGCGCCAGGCTTGCCTTATACGCGCTCAGCGCCGCGCGAAAATTCTCGGAATTCTCCAGCGACTTGGCGAGAACCGAAAGCGCGTCGGCGCGGTCTTGTGTCGTGCGGCTGAGCTGATAGCCATTGAGCGCTGCAATCGCCGCTTGACCAGCGATGTCGGCATTGCCGGTGATGGCGTTGGCGGCCCGCGCCGTCTCGGTCCAAAGCGCCCCGTCGTCCGGGTTGATTGCGAGCGCGCCCATGAAGGCCTTGATGGCGTTTTCGACGTTGTTGTTCGTGAGCTCGATGCGGGCGAGGGCAAGCAGGCTCTGAAGACCCTGGCCCTGCTGCTCGTCGGCGAGCGTAAGACCCGCCTTTGCCTCGCGGGCATCCTGCACCAGCTTGTCGGAAACGAAGGCAAGGCGTGGTGCAGCACCGATATCCGGATCGCCCGCCGTTTCAACGATCTTGCCGGCCACGGCCCCCGGAAAACTGTTCAACTGGTTGAAGTCGGACTTGAGGAAGCACCACTTCACTTTGGGATTATAGGTGAAGGCACGGCACGTCCTGTCCCCGACGCAACTCGCCTTGCATTGTTCGAGTGTGCGGTTCTGTTCGGTTCGCAAATCGAAGCCGAAATAGTCGCCGTCTTCAGTCACCACGACGTCGCGTTTCGGTTCCGCCGCGCCGCCCGGCACGGCAGACAACAGGGCGGCTGCGAAGACGAGGGCGGACAATTCGAAAAACGCGCGCTTAAACATGTGTCCCCCAACGCCAGCCGCATGGATCAGGGCAGTTTTTCAAATTGGGGAAACTTGTCAACGAGCTTCGACCGATGAACGCGTCAAGATCGGAGACTTGCCGTAGAATCTCAGGAGTGGATCGGATTTCGTCCGGTCTAAACCGGCTCCTCCGCCTCAAAGCCCGCCGCGAGTGCGGCCCGGTCGAGTTCGCGCAGGATTTTCCCCGCACCCATCAGCACCGCGCGGTCGCACATGTGCGCGACAACGCCCGGATCGTGGCTGACGAGCACCAGCGTCATCCCCTCCGTGCGTTTCAAGTCGTTCAATAGATTGAGAATTTCTGCCTGCACGGAAACATCGAGCGCCGAGGTTGGTTCATCGAGCAGCAGCAATTTCGGCTTTAGGAGCAGCGCTCTTGCGATCGCCACCCGCTGGCGCTGGCCGCCGGATAGCTGATGCGGATAGCGGCCGGCGATCGCCGATGCCAGACCGACGCGCTCAAGCGCCACTACCACTTCTCCATCGACGTCGCGGCTCCCTGCTAGCGATAGCGGCTCCCCGAGGATGCGGCGGATGCGATGGCGTGGGTGAAGCGAGGAATAGGGATCCTGGAACACCATCTGAATGTCGCGCCGAAGCGCGCCGGTGATCTTGCGGCCGGGCTGGAGCGCCTCGCCGAAGGCGCGGATCGAACCCTCCCAGTGGGTATTCAGCCCGGCAACGGCGCGCAATGCCGTGGTCTTGCCGCAGCCGGACGGGCCGATGAGGCCAAAAGTCTCGCCCTCGGCGACAGAAAAGCTGACATCCTTGACCGCCGAGAAGCGCCCCTTGGCGCCTTCGAAGGCGATCGACAGATGCTCGACGCTGAGCGCGGCCATCAAACAGCGTCCTCCCGTTCGTCGAGCACCGGCAAGCGCGTGCCGTAGGTCTCTGCGGAAGGCCGCGCCGCCCAAAGGCCGCGCGTATAGGGCGATTGCGCGTTCGAAAGTTCCGCAGCCGGCAGCCGCTCGACGATCTCGCCACGACGCATGACGAGCACGCGGTCGGCATAGCGCGATACCTGCTGAAGATCGTGACTGATGAGAAGCAGGGACATGCCGAACTCCTCCGTCAGCGTGCGCAGCAGCGTCAGGATCTGGTCCTGCAGACCTCGATCGAGCGCCGAAGTCGGTTCGTCCGCGATGATGAGTTTCGGGCGGTTGATCAGCATGGCGGCGATCATGACGCGCTGGCCCATTCCGCCGGAAAGGGCCGCCGGATGGCTCGCATAGACGCGCTTCGGGTCCGTCAATCCGACCTTATCCAGCATGTCGAGCGCCCGCTCCCGACGCTCGCTGGCCGAGAGTCTGGTGTGCAGGAGCAACGCTTCCTCCACCTGCCGCCCGACGCGATGCGCCGGGTTCAGCGAATACTTCGGATCCTGCAGGATGAGGCTCATGCCGCTACCGCGCAGCCGGTTCCAACCCGAGGCGTTCAGCGTTCGCAGATCCTGCCCGTCGAAGGCTAGCCTCTCCGCAGCGATCTCAGCGCGGCGCGGCAGCAAGCCCATGATGGCGCGGCCCGTCATCGACTTGCCGGAACCGGATTCGCCGACGAGGGCCACGATCTCGCGCCCGACGGTAAGCGACACTGATTTGACCACCTGCACCGATCCGGCGTCGGAGGGAAAGGCGATCGAGAGGTTCTCGATGTTCAGGATATGATCAGTCATGGCGCGGATCCAGGATATCGCGCAGTCCGTCGGCGATCAGGTTGAAGCCGAGGGAGGCGATCAGGATCGCAAGGCCGGGGGCGGCGGCGATCCACCACTGGTCGAAGATCACCTGCGTGCCGCCGGCTACCATCGAGCCCCATTCCGCCGTGGGCGGCCGTACGCCGAGGCCAAGAAAACCGAGGCCCGCGGCGGCAAGGATGATCCCGGAAAGATCAAGCGCCAAACGGATGACGGCGGAAGGGAGCACCAGCGGCAGCACATGGCCCCAAAGCAAGCGGATACCCTTGATGCCGACCATCTCGGCGGCGGCAAGATAGTCGCTGCGGCGCAATGCGGCCGTCTCCACGCGGGCCTGACGCGCATAGGCGGGCCAGCTCGTCAGGGACAGCGCCAAGGCGCCGTTGAAGAGGCCTGGCCCCATGATCGCGACGAAGGCGAAGGCGAGCAACAGGCGCGGGAAGGACATGACGATGTCGGTGACGCGCATCAGCACGCGCTCCGTGAGGCCGCCGAAGTAACCGGCGAGAATGCCGACCACGATCCCGATCGGCGCCATTAGAAGCACGACGAACAGCACCAAAAGCAGCGTCGGCCGCGCCCCGAAAATGAGGCGCGACAGCTGGTCGCGACCGAAAGCATCGGTGCCCAGCCAATGCGCAGTACTCGGCGGCATCAGCCGGTTTGCGGTTTCCTGCAGATTGGGATCGTAGGGCGCGATCCACGGCGCCAGCAAGGCAACGGCGAGCATCAGGCAAACGATCACCCCGCCGACGACGGCCGACGGCGAACGCAGGATGCGGCGGAAAAAGGAGGAGGGGCGAAGGATGGGATCGGCGGCAAGGCTCATCGCACCCGGTCCTTCCCGATATTGCTGACTGCAAGATCTGTCAGTGCGTTCAGCAGCACGAAGGAGCTGCCGACCACCAGCGTCGCACCCAGGATCGCCGGCATGTCGCCGGCAAACATCGCCGTCGTCAGATAGCGGCCGATGCCCGGCCAGGCAAAGACCGTTTCTGTCAAGACCGCACCTTCGAGCAGGCTTGCATAGGCGAGCGCCAGAACCGTCAGCAGCGTGCCGGCGACATTCGGCATAACGTGGACGAAGACGATGCGGCCAAGTCCAGCGCCCTTGGCGCGGGCGGTCGTGACATATTCCTGGCCGAGTTCGGTGAGGATCGCGGCACGCGTCAGCCGTGAAATGCCGGCAAGCGCATAGAGCGCGAGAACGATTGCGGGAAGGGCGAGATGGGCAAACACGTCGCGCATCGCGCCGGCTTTGCCCGAAAGCCAGGCATCGATCACCGCAAAGCCCGTCACCGGCTTGACGGTATATTGAAACACCACGTCGAGACGACCCGGGCCGGGCGCCCAATGCAGGCGGGCGTAGAAGAGAAGCAGCATCAGGAGGCCGAGCCAGAAGATCGGCACGGAATAACCGAACAACGAAACCAAGCGCGCCGCGGCGTCGACCCAGGTGCCGGGGCGCATCGCAGCGGCGATCCCAAGCGCAAGGCCGATCACGCCGCCGATGATGATTGCGGCGGTGGCAAGCTCGATCGTGGCCGGGAATGTGCGCGCGATGTCGCTTGCGACCGGTTGTCCGGTTGAGATGGAGAGGCCAAGATTGCCGGAAACGGCTGCCTGCAAATAGCGGAAAAACTGCACCGGCAGCGGCTGATCGAGGCCGAGCGCGATGCGCGCCGCCTCATAGGTCGATTTGCTGGCATGGTCGCCGACCATCTGCAAGGCAGGGTCGATGGGCGAAAGCCGCGTCATCGCGAAGGTTACGATCGACAACCCCAGCAGCGTCAGCGCAAAGGACCAGAACCAGCGCGCCAGCCGCCACACATAAGAGAACCCCCGCCAGCCGGCCGGCTGGCGGGAGTCTTCAGTTCCAGAGGATGCGCGGATATCCGCAGCCTGCATTACTTCTCCACGTTGTCGTAGTAGACCTGATCGGCATTCAGGCCTTGGGCATAGTTCTTGACCTTGTCGCTTAGCACGACCTGATCACTGCCTTGAAGCATGAAAACGAACGGTGAGCTCTTCTGCACCTTCTTCTGCAGGTCCTCGTAGAGAGCGACGCGCTTGGCGGCATCCAGTTCCTTGACGGCGGCGAGCGTCTCGTCCGTCAGTTCCGGTATCACCCAGCCGGCATATTTCGCAGCCGTGTTCGTCGAGTTGTCACGGTTGATGGCAAAGGCGCTGGCGTTGGAATGCGGATCGAAATAGTCCGGGATCCAGTAACGCAGCGTCATCTCGTACTGGCCGGAACGGCCCTTGGCGTAGATTTCACTAGCAACGCCCGGCTGGATGTCGAGATCGATGCCGGCCTTGGCGAAGCTCGACTGCAGCGACTGTGCGATCGACAAGAATGGCTGGTCGTTGAAGACGATGAACTGCACCTTCACGGGCGTCTGGATGCCGGCATCAGCCAGGATCTTTTTCGCCTTTTCGACGTCGAGCTTGAACGGCGTGTCGGTCAGAGCGCCGGGGAAGCCGACCGGCAGGAAGGCCTGATGCACCTGCGCCTGGCCGCGCAGCAGGTCCTTGGCAATGCCGTCATAGTCGACGAGATAGCGTGCCGCTTCCCAAAAGGCCGGATTGCCGAGCGTCGGATTGGCCTTGGAATTGATCAGGATGTAGTCGGTGCGGGCGGACGGGACGGCGAGAACCTTGACGCCTTCCTTGCTCTTCAGCGCCTCGATCTGGTCGGCGCCGAGGCCGCGGGCGATATCGGCGTCACCCTGTTCGACGAGCAGGCGGCGGGCGCCGGCATCCGGCACGTTGCGGACGATGACGCTTTCGAGCTTCGCCTTGTCGCTCGAGGTCGGGTTGGCCTTCAGCACCAGCGCTTCATGCGGCGTGTAGGCGTCAATCGAGAACGGGCCGCTGCCGGCCGAGTTCGTCTTCAGCCAGGCATTGCCGAAGTCGTTGTCCTTGGCCTGGGCGCTGACGGTCTTCTCATCGACGATGGAGGCAATCGGCGCCGTCAAGAGCGAGAGCGCGAAAGAGGGGCCGACATCGGCACTCCAGGTGAGCTTCACCGTGCTGTCGTCGACTTTTTCGATCGCCTTGTCGACGTTCTCAGCCTTCCAGCCGAGTTCGTTGAGGATAAAGGCGGGCGATTTGTTGAGCTTCACGGCACGCGTCAGCGAGAAGATCACGTCTTCCGGGCGGACCGGATTGCCCGAGGCGAACTTGGCGTTCGGGTCGAGCTTGAAGGTCAGGCTCTTGCCGTCGGCGCCGGCTTCCCAGGAGGCGGCGAGAGCCGGTTCGATCCTGGTCCCGTTGGCGCGGTTCGACTGAACGAGGCGCTGATAGAGGTTGTTGAAGGACTGTACCGTCGTCAGCTCAAAGCCTTCCGCCGGGTCGAAGCTTACCGCATCGTCGATCGACTGGGCGACGACGAGCACGTTTTGAGGGGTTTCGGCCTGGGCAATGCCGGCGGTGAAAGCAAGGGCCGCGCCGAACACGGTGCCGAGCAGGCGGGCGCGATAGGATGGGATACGCATGGTGTCTCCTCTGGGGTGATGTCTGAAAAGAATTACTTGCTGGGGAATTCGAAGCCTTCCAGATAGGGAAGGAGTTCCGGGTCGATGTCGATCTTGACGACATTGTTGAAAATCGCCGTGGCAATCATGATGCCGGCAAAGGCGACGAGGTTGACGAGCGTCGGCTCGTCATTGCGCGCCTTCAGCCGGCTCCAGATCACGTCCGGGACGTCATTGGAATCGGCGACGATCGCCTTTCCAAAATCGATCAGCAGCGCCTCATCCTCGGTGGGGACCACTTCATCAGGCACAAGGCCTGCATTGATCAGCGCCCGGCGGAAGAAGCCGACCGGGATGATCGACCGGGTCTCGATCGCAATCGTCAGGCAGAACAGCCAGATGGCGCGGTCGTCGAGCGCCGGACGCAACTCCTCGCGCAGCGTGAACCATTCGGCATAGATCCGATGCGCCTCGGGCGAATGCAGCAGCGTACGCTTCATATTCGTCATGCGGCCGCGCAGGGAGACCTCCCTGTCATGCTCGGCGCGGATCGCGTCGGACGCTGCTTCGTAGTCTATGTGTGACAGGTGGCTCATCGGGTTGCTCGCGGATTCTGCTTTAAACTTAAAGCTATGCACACGAATTGGGCAGCGTGTCACCATCCGGCTTTGCCGCAGATCGGCGAATATTTTTATAATTTAGGCATGCTGCGTGGAAAAAACCCCCGGCAGTTCTCCGATCGCTTCGTGTTCGATGAACGGGCCGTTGACGGGGCTACTGAACCGTCGCCTAATCTCGCTCGCGCAAAATCTCATGCTCAGGAGATTGGTGGGGGCTAACCATGGAAGTTGCAGACAGCAGCGATGCAGACGGTAGCGTGCCATATATTCTTGTCCATTCCGACCGCGAAATCCGGCGGCTCAAGCATCAAGCCGATATCGTCAATCCGATAACGCGGCGCATTCTGCAGCTGGCTGGTATCGGCCCCGGCATGCGGGTGCTCGATGTCGGCTGCGGGGCTGGCGACGTCACCTTTCTCGTCGCGGAAATCGTCGGCGAGACGGGCCACGTGGTGGGGGTGGACCGGGTTCCGGCGGCCCTGCGGGCTGCCGAAAGCCGTGCCACAATCGAGGCGATTGGAAACGTCAGCTTCCGCGAGGGCGATCCGCAAACTCTGTCGTTCGAGGAACCGTTCGATGCCGCGATCGGCCGCTACGTGTTGATGTTCCAGGCGGATCCCGTCGCCATGCTGCGCGGTCTCGTGCCGCATCTGAAATCCGGCGGCATCGTTGCATTTCACGAGCCGGATTGGGACGGCTGCCTGTCACGGCCGCTGGCGCCGCTCTACGACCGCTGCATCGGGATGGTGGTCGAGACGTTCAGGCGCTGCGGCATCGAGACCAATATGGGTCTGAATCTGGATGCCGCCTATCGCGCCGCCGGGTTGGCCGCGCCGGCGATGCATATGGAGGCCGTGGTCGGCGGGGTCAACGGAGGGCTGGACTGGTCGCACCAGCTCGTCGAACTGATCGTGACGATGTTGCCGGAGATCGCCGGCCGCGGCGTCGCAACGGCCGCCGAGGTCGACATCGACACCCTCGAGACCCGGCTGCGCCGCGAGATCGAAGCCGGCAGCGTCATCGCCGGCCGCGGCGAGATCGGCGCATGGTCGAACACGCCGGCGCATTAGCCTGGTGATGGCTTCGGCCTATTCTCCATGAAGTCGAGCGCCTCAAGGGCAGTGCTGCAGGCGCTTGCGAGGTAGCTCCGGCCGAAATCAGTCGGGTTTACCTCTTCGCTCATCTCGTCTTCGAGCGCTCGCATGGGGGTCTCGATGCGAAGCCTGACCCGAGCGTAAATATCCGGCGTCAGGAAGGGAGAGGTTGCCGCATCCGTCAGTTCGCTCGGCATGGCGATGTAAGTGCCCGAAAGGTCGAAGACGTCACGGCTCTTGAAGGTCGATCCTCGGTGATAAATTTTCTTAGCTATGACTTCTGCCGGGCGCTCGCGAATGATAATTCGCCCCAAACGGGGTCGTGGCATCGTCCAGCAACGGAGACGCCCCAAGGAAATCGATCTCACCTTTTCCCTTTACGATCAACTTCAGGTAGTGTCCGGGATACTGATAGTCGGGTCCGTTGGTTTCCTCGTTCCAGCAGATCATCCGCGTAACGGTGTTTCTGACGGGAACGAGGCTTTGGATAAGCTTGGCCGAATCTAGGAATGCGCCGATGTCGTAGCTTACGCGATGGCAAAGATCGATAGCAAGGGACGTTCCGCCGCCGAACGTCCATGTCGGGGCCGGCTCCCTGTCAGTCGTTATGGAATCGACCGCCCGAAGTGTGAGATCCATCAGCGTCTGCCATTGAGACGGTAGCCATCTCCCGGATCCATCGCGCATTTTCATAATCGTCATCGACATCCCAGAACGAGATTGCCTGGGAAAGATTATCAAATGTAACCGAGCCTTCCACAACCATGTCCATTATGACTTCCAGGCCGACTTCTCTGAAAAAGGCGCGGACATGCGGTCGCCATTGCCTGTCCGTGATTGCAAGAAGCAGGCAGGCCATCAGGGTGTCGGCATCGATGTGAATGGGCAACGGCGCATTGACCGTCGTCAGCGCGCGCCAGATCGCCCTACTTGTTGCCACGCGTTCCATGCCGCAACCTTTAGCAGATCGCTCAAAATCCCTCAAGCAAACCAGTGAGATATGGGTTCATGCGAGCGGAGGTCAGCTCCACCAGCCTCGCTTTGGGAGGCCGGCGGAATGCTTGGCGAGATCAGGCGATGCCGCCGAGGCAAACGTATTTGACCTCCATGAATTCCTCGATGCCGTATTTCGAGCCTTCGCGGCCGAGACCTGAGAGCTTTACGCCGCCGAAGGGGGCTTCCGCGGTCGAGATAAGGCCCGTGTTGACGCCGACCATGCCGTATTCCAGCGCTTCGGCAACGCGGAAGACGCGGGCAAGCTCCTTGGCGTAGAAATAGGAGGCAAGGCCGAACTCGGTGTCGTTGGCCTGTTCGATGACGTCGGCCTCGTCCTTGAAGCGGAAGAGCGGTGCCACCGGTCCGAACGTTTCCTCGCGCGCGACGGCCATGTCCCGCGTGACGTTCGTCAGAACCGTCGCCTCGAAGAAGGTGCCTCCAAGCTGGTGGCGCTTGCCGCCCTGGACGACCTTGGCGCCCTTGCCGACGGCATCGCTGATATGCTCTTCGACCTTGGCGAGCGCCGCCTTGTCGATCAGCGGTCCCAGTATGACGCCCTCGTCGAAGCCGTTGCCGGTCTTGAGCTTGCCGACGGCGGCCGCGAGCTTTTCCGCGAAGGCGTCGTAGACACCCTCCTGTACGTAGAGACGGTTGGCGCAGACGCAGGTCTGTCCGTTGTTTCGGTACTTGGCGATCAGCGCCCCCTCGACCGCGGCGTCGAGATCCGCGTCGTCGAAGACGATGAAGGGCGCGTTGCCGCCAAGCTCCAGGCCGAGCTTCTTGATGGTCGGCGCGCTTTGTTTGTAAAGCTCGGCGCCGATCTCGGTGGAGCCGGTGAAGGTAAGCTTGCGCACCGTCGGATTGGCGGTCATTTCCGCGCCGATCGCCGCTGCCGAACCGGTGACGACGGAGAATACGCCCTTCGGCAGGCCGGCGCGCTCGGCAAGGATGGCGATGGCGATTGCAGAAAACGGCGTCTGTGACGCTGGCTTCAGCACCATGGCGCAACCGGCGGCAAAGGCGGGGCCCGCCTTTCGCGTGATCATGGCGTTCGGGAAGTTCCAGGGCGTGATCGCCGCGACGACGCCGATCGGCTGCTTCATGATCATGATGCGCTTGTCCGGCTGGTGGCCGGGCACGAGATCTCCGTAGACGCGGCGCGCCTCTTCCGCGAACCATTCGATGAAGCTGGCGCCATAAACGATTTCGCCGATCGCTTCTGCAAGCGGCTTGCCCTGTTCGAGCGTGAGGATGCGGCCGAGATCTTCCTTGTTTTCGACCATCAGCTCGAACCACTTGCGGATAATTCCCGAGCGCTCCTTGGCCGTGCGCGCGGCCCAACCCTTCTGCGCGACCCGCGCGGCTTCGATGGCCGCCTTGGTTTCCGCAGCACCGAGCTTCGGTACGCGGCCGATGATCTCGCCGGTCGCCGGATTGTTCACCTCGATGGCGTTCTTCGGATCGGCATCGATCCATGCGCCGCCGACGAGGGCAGCCTCACGGAAAAGCGACGGGTCTTTGAGGTTCATGGTCTTGTTCCTTGCTTGCATCTCTTTGGGCGGGAGCCCATCACCCGCTATCCTGCGCATCCGTGCGCTCCGGATCAAGAGCGAATTGGGTGCCCGATCCAGCCGATCACGTTTGAAAAGCCGCGCCGGAACTGGCATGGTCCAGGCAAAGCGGGTGGGCGCCGGGCGTGTGCCGTGCGCCCTGAAATTTCGAGGACATCATGACTGACTACATCTTTGCGCCGCCGCCCGTCTCCAGCGTTGCGATTGCCGGGACGGATGCGCGCTTTCCGGTTCGCCGCATCTTCTGCGTCGGCCGCAACTATGCCGCCCATGCCCGCGAAATGGGCGGCGATCCGACCCGCGAGCCGCCTTTCTTCTTTCTGAAACCCGCCGACGCCGTCGTCGATAGTGGCACGACTGTCCGCTACCCGCCGGAGACCGGCAATCTCCATCACGAGATCGAACTCGTCGTCGCGATCGGCGAAGGCGGGGTGAATATCGCCCCCGAAAGGGCGCTCGAACATGTTTTCGGCTATGGTGTCGGGCTTGACATGACCCGTCGCGATCTGCAGGAGACGGCCAAGAGCCTGCGCCGCCCCTGGGACTGGTCGAAGGGTTTCGACCAGTCGGCGCCGATCGCGCCGCTCCTGACGGTCGCCGATATCGGGCATCCGAGGAGCGGCCGAATCTGGGTCGCCGTCGACGGCGAGATCAGACAGGATTCCGATATCGATCAACTGATCTGGCCGGTCCCCGATGTCATTTCCTTCGCCTCACGCTCGGTCGAGCTGAAGCCCGGCGATCTGTTCATGACCGGCACGCCTGAAGGCGTTGGCGCCGTCGGGCGCGGTCAGGTGATGACCGGCGGCATCGAAGGCCTCGGCGAAATCACGATCGCCATCGATTGAGCCAGCCTCTCGGGGTCATGCCGACCAAAAGCAACAAAACCAGGGAGCAGGCCGTGAGCCGTCTCGACAGTTTCATCCGCCGGTTGACGGCGCAGCGCGATATCCTCGATGCCATCGCAGACGAAGTCCGCCATATCGACGGGCCTGTTCTTGAACTCGGCCTCGGCAACGGCCGGACCTTCGACCATCTTCGCGAGCGACTGCCAGGGCGGCGCATCATTGCGTTCGACCGAACCGCCAACGCCCACGCACTGTCGATGCCGCCAGAGGGCGATCTCCTGCTTGGCGAGATCCGGGATACCGCCCAGCGCTTCGTCGGGATCGGCGCCGCACTTGCCCACGCCGATATCGGCACCGCCTACGAAGACGTGGACGCGGCGACGCTGACCTGGCTGCCGCAATTGATGGCGGGTGTGCTGAAGACGGGCGGGCTCGCCGCAAGCGGACTGCCTCTCGAGCATCCCGAACTCGAACCGCTGTCGCTGCCGCAATCGGTCCGCCAGGATCGATATTTTCTCTACCGTCGGCGCTGACGAAGTCAAAAAGCCATGCCGAACCGGCCGGAGGAGGGAGCCCTGCCGTCGACTTTGCTCAATGTGGCATTGAAAATCATGCGCGCGGAAGAAAGAGAACGTCGAACTGATCACCCTCGACCGGCAATTCGGCGACCTTCATGGCCTGCCGCCGGTCCTCGACGAAGGCCAGGCAATCGTCGTAGTAACCGCCGAGAAAGCGCACGAACTCGGCGGCTTGTTCCTGACCATAGAAGGCCGGGGTGTATTCGATGTAGAGCGGAACACCCTGCGCCAGCAGGGTTTCCATCGAACGGCAGGCGAACGGCTCATAGCCCTCGATATCCATCCAGACGAGGCCGACATCGGCTGCGTCCGCACCGGCACTTTCAAGGATCGCCGGCACCCGCCGCACCGGAACGGTGATCCGCTGGTCGCGGGCGCTTTGCTGGATGGCGCTACTCTTGCCGCGATTATTGCGATGAAGGAAGAATTCGAGATCCCCCTCGCGGTCGCCTGCCGCGCAGTGGACCGCGCTTACCCGATCCCCAAGCCCGTTCTGCTCGATATTGGTCACCAGCATGGGGAAATTGCGGGGATCCGGCTCCACGGTCACGATACGGCCGAAGGCGCCGCTCAGCGCGAAATAGACTGTCTGGGTGCCGATATTGCCGCCAAGCTCTAGAAGGACTGTTCCATCCCGGAGGAGCCCACGTTCGCTCAGCACGGCAAGAAGTCGATCGACATGGTCGCGCTCGAAGTGTCCCTTCCGGAATACCTTCCGCCCGATATAGTCCGACGGCGAAAAGCTCATGATGTGATCGCCGCAATCGACGGTCATGCTGGTGACGCGCGGGCCGATGGCGCTCACCAGCAGTTCGCGGCCATAGCGCGTGTCGAAAAACCGCGTGGCGAGGCGGTTTCTGTATTTTCGCAGTCTTCGCTTGAAGGATTTGGCGAGAGATTTCTTGTGCATCGCTGCCATCCCTACACCGCGTCGCTAAATCACGCAAAGCGCTCGGCGTCTTCCCGGTCGACGATGTAAACGCGCAACGGCTCGCCCCGACCGCGCACGGCAATCTGCCGACTTTCAAGTTGCGAAACGTCGATGCCCGACAATGTCGCGACCGGCTCGGAAAAGACGAGTGCGCTCTCGAACTCCTTCGCCGCGGTCTCCAGCCTGCTTGCGACGTTGACGGTGTCACCGATCGCCGTCAGGTTCTTCACCGCGCCATAGCCCATCGAGCCGACGATGGCGGGCCCGGTGTGGATGCCGATCGCGATGCGCAACGGGATGGACAAATCATCCGCCAGCTCTTCGCCCAGTCGGTCCACCTCACGGATGATGTCCGCCGCCGCTTTTAGCGCCTGGCGGCAGGCCTCCTCGGGCGTGTCCCTGAGCCCGAACAGCGCCATGGCGCCGTCGCCGATGAACTTGTCGACCCTGCCGCCCGCCGCCTCGACGGCACGGCCGACGATCGAAAAGTAGCGGTTGAGGAGAAAGACGATATCGAAGGGCAGCCTCGCCTCGGTCAGCGTCGTAAAATGGCGCAAATCGCAGAAGAAGATCACCATTTCCCGCTCCCGGCCGGCGCTGGCGGGCTGGCTGAGGACAGGTATGGACGTCTCCGGCGCAGGAATGAGCAGGGGAACGACCGCGATGTCCTCCGTTGGCCGCAGCTGGCAGGCAAGGCGGACATCTGAGGCAGCACCTATACGGGCAAGCGTGCGCCGCTCGATAGCCTCTGCCGGCGGCAATGCCGCAACGCCTTCGACCACCTGCACGCGGCAGGTCGAACACTGTCCTTTACCGCCGCAGACCGAATAGTGCGGAATGCCCCCGATACGGCTCGCTTCAAGGATCGTGAAGCCTTTCGGCACGCGCACGATCTCACCGCCGGGATAACGGATCGACAGCTGGTGCGGCCGCTCGCGCCAGCGCCGTTGCACGCGAAAGGCATAGATGCCGACGAGCGACGCAAGGAACGCGCCGTAAAGCGCCGTGCGCGACCGGGCGACGGCCTGTTCCCGCTCGCCTGTCGGCACCGACACGTACTCGCCGAAACTGCGGGCATCATCGTAGTAGCCGCCGGGATAGCCGCCCTCGGCCTCGACCTGCACGATCGTCCTGCCCATGGTGGCAAAGCCGAGCAAAGCCAGAACCGGAAGCATGACGGCAAACGCCAGCGCGATCGGGGCGAGCCGGGTGTACCACGGCCGGTAGCGCAGCCAGAAATGCACGCCGATGCAGCCGTGCACCCAAATGACGATTAGGGCGATGCTCTGCCGCACGCCATTTACGGGAGAGGAGACCCAGAGAATGCGTACGATGGCGTGATAGTTGTCGGAGAAGCCGTATAGAAGGTGGGCGAGCCGGGTGCCGATCACATGCTCGATGATGAGTATCGGGATCAACAGGCCGGTCACTGTCTGAAAGGCTTCGCCAGCGGGCATCGCAAGCGTGCGGCGCATCGCAAGCGATCTTAGAACGAGAACCACATGCACCGCGAAGGCCCCGTAAAGGAGGACCGTGGCGACCGGGTTTCGCCACACCGCCAGAAACCAGTGCCGCGCCGCCTCGGCAGCACCGATCGAGATCAGGCCGAGGGCATGGTTGGCAAGATGCATAAGGACGAAAACGAATATGACGAGACCGGCGCCAAGGCGAGCTTTTCGGATGGTGCTGTTGGAAATGACCGTGCCTGCCTTTGTCGTCATCAAACCGGGTTCCGGTGGCCTGTTCACAAACGGTGGGAAAGCAGATAATGACGGCTCAGACCGCTTTCGGACCCATCGAGATATCGGCAACCGTATGCAGGATCATTGTGGCAGGCAACCTGCCGAAAGACGAGCAGCGCGGTCACGTTTGACGGCCGGCATATCACATGATTGTCAGCCGGCGGCAAGATCATGAGGATCGCATTCTACGCTCCCCTCAAATCACCGAATCACCCGGTACCATCAGGCGACCGCCTGATGAGCCGGCTCCTGATGGCAGCCCTTGCCGCCGCCGGACACCAGGTCGAGATCGTCTCCGAATTTCGCGGCTACGCCGCTGAGCCGGATCCGCTGCTGCTTGATCGGCTCGCAGCGGAGGCGAAAGCGGAAGCCGCGGGTATCGCCGCACGCTGGGTGACAGGCGAAAAGCCCGATCTCTGGTTCACCTATCATTCCTACTACAAGTCTCCCGACCGGATCGGTCCGCGGCTTTGCGCGAGCGCCGGTATTCCTTACGTCACGGCGGAAGCCTCCTATTCCCGACGCCGCGACGAGGGTGGCTGGTTCGAAAGCCAACAGCTCGTCGTCTCCGCCGTCCGCGAGGCCGCACTCAATCTATGCTTTACCGAGCGCGACAGGGCAGGGCTCCTAACCGTCGTGCCCGAAGGACACTATGCAAGGCTTCTGCCGTTCATCGACGCCAAGCAATTTGCGGTTCGCCAAACCGCCGCGTCGGCGCCCCGCCGGCTCGTGACGGTGGCGATGATGCGGCGCGGGGTCAAATTCGACAGCTACGTCCTGTTGGCAAAGGCGCTCGAGCGCATTCGCGACAGACCCTGGACGCTGACGATCATCGGCGGCGGGCCGAAGCTAGCCGAGATCGAAGCCCTGTTTTCCGCCTTCGAACCCGGCCGTATCATCTGGCGTGGAGAACTCGCCCCCGACGCCGTCGCGGCGGAGCTGATCGCGGGCGGCATCTATGTCTGGCCAGGTTTCGGCGAAGCCTATGGGCTTGCCTATCTGGAGGCACAGGCGGCCGGACTGCCGGTCGTCGCCCAGAAGACGGCGGGTGTTTCCGAAGTAGTCGAAGACGGCCGCACCGGCCTCCTGACCGCGGAAGGTGATGTCGATGCCTTTGCCGGGGCGATCGCTTCCCTGCTTGACGACGACGCGCTCGCCAGCGAGATGAGTGACGCCGCCCGCCGCTTCGTGCACGAGGAGCGGTCGCTGGCGGCCGCCTCCCAACGACTTGACCTTCTGTTGCGCCAATATACGAGCCAGGCCTATGAACGATGATGCAATCTGGAAGCCGCTGCGCGCCGAGCTCGACCGCTGGGCGGACGCCGGCCGCAGCGCCAGCCTCTGGTTCCGCGACGATGACGCGATCAAGCCGACGCCGGCGCTGGCGCGTCTCCTCGATCTGACCCGTCGACACGCCGTGCCCCTGACGCTGGCCGTCATTCCGGCCCCGAGCGGCGAAGCGCTTGCCTCCTGTCTCGCGAAAGAGAGCCACGTCGCCGTCGCCGTGCATGGCTGGACGCACACCAACTATGCCGACGACCTCTCCAAGAAGCAGGAATTGGGCCAGGATCGGCCGGAACGCGTCGTTCTCGACGAGTTGGGGCAAGGCTTCAGAAAGCTCGAGGCACTCTATCCAAGCCGCTTCGTGCCGATGCTGGTGCCGCCGTGGAACAGGATCGCCGGGCCGCTCCTGCCGCATCTCAAAGGCTTCGGCTATCGCGCCGTTTCGGTCTACGGACCGGCGAAGGCCAATAGCCCGATCCCGCTCGTCAACACCCATGTCGACATCATGGACTGGCACGGCACGCGCGGCGGGCGCCCGCACAGCGAGCTTGTCGGCTTATTGATCACAGAGCTTCAAGAACGCTTCCTGGGGGACGCCGAACCGATCGGCATCCTGACGCACCATCTCGTCCACGACGAGAACGCCTGGAGTTTCATCGACCGGCTCTTGCAGGAAACCTCCGGCCACCCGGCAATCCGCTGGCGGCCGGCCGTAGAGTTTGTGCCCTAGACGGGAGTTTCTTATAACTCGATCATCTGGCCGTCGTAGGCGGCGAAGGAGGCGGGGAAGCTTTCGCGCGCATCCGCCTGCATCTTATCGAGTTCGGCATCGGAGCGTGCCGGAGCGTGGTGGAAAAGCGCGAACTGCTTGACGTTGGCAGCCTTTGCGAGCTTGACCCCTTCCTGCCAGGTGGAGTGCCCGAAGCCTATATGCTTCGGCATTTCCGCCTCGCTATAGGTCGTGTCGTAGATGGCGAGATCCGCGTCCTGCATCAGGTAGAGCGCCGCCTCGTCGAGCTTTCCCGCGACATGTTCGGTATCGTAAAGGAAGGCGATGACCCGCCCCGCCCATTCGACGCGGTAGCCGATGCAGCCGCCGGGATGATTGAGCTTGGCCGTGTGAATGACAATGCCGTCGTGCGGCTTCAGCGTATCGCCGGCACGGAAATCGCGGAAGGCGAGTTTTGCTCGACAGATATCCGGCTCGACCGGGAACCACGGCGGGCGCATGAACTGGCCGATGAGCTGGCGCGTCGTCGTCGTGCCGTTGAGATGGCCCGACCACAGGTTGACGCGAAGCTTCGGATCGTAGATCGCGTCGAAGAACGGCAAGCCGATGATGTGATCGTAGTGCGAATGCGTGAAGAACAGATCCACGTCGTGCGTGCCGTCGGCGGTCAGCGACGAGGCGGCCTCGCGCAAACCGGTGCCGGCGTCAAAGATCAGATGACGATTTCCGTATTTCACTTCGATACAGGACGTATTACCGCCGTAACGCTCAAATTCCGGGCCCGATACGGGGATACTTCCCCGCACACCCCAGAATTTGATCTCGAATTTATCGTTTTTCATGCGCACTTCGACACCGATTGCCGCCGATCCCAACGTAAGCACAATTTTTTCATCGTGCGAAGCCAGCTTTTTCTCTGAAAAGCGTCACGCTTTGGAATGCTAATCCCATAACCTTAACGCCGTAACCTTCATGAATGTTGCTAGCTCAGCATTATGTAGTGATCGTGAAGCGCAAACAAAAGCTCCTCGACCTTAGCCCTTTGGCTCATAGACTCGTGGTGATCCCGCCGTCGACCATCAGCATCTGCCCGGTGACGAAAGAGGATGCATCGGAGCTCAAAAACACCGCGGCGCCCACGAGTTCGTCAACCTCGCCCCAGCGTCCCGCGGGCGTTCGCCCCTCCAGCCAGGCGGAGAATTTCGGGTCGTCCACAAGCGCCTGATTGAGCGGCGTCTTGAAATAGCCGGGAGCAAGCGCGTTCACCTGCAACCCGTACTTCGCCCAGTCGGTCGACATGCCGCGCGTCAGGTTGCGCACGGCTCCTTTCGTCGCGGTATAGGGGGCGATATTCGGGCGGGCGAGTTCACTTTGAACCGAGGCGATGTTGACGATCTTGCCCCGGCGGCGCGCGATCATGTGGCGGGCGACGGCGCGGCTGACGTAAAATATACTTGAGACATTGGTGCGCATCAGCGCGTCCCATTGCTCGATCGGGAAGTCTTCGAGCGGCGCGCGGTATTGCATCCCGGCATTGTTGACGAGAATGTCGATCGGGCCGAGTTCCGCTTCGATCCGATCCACGCTCTCGGCGGCCGATTGAGCGTCCGTCACATCGAAGACGGCGCTTTCGGCCGCATATCCCGAGGCCTGAAGCCCATCGACGGCCGCCTGCGTTTTCCTTGCGTCGCGGCCGTTGAGGACGACGGTCGCGCCGTGCTGCGCAAACCCGTGGGCGAGTGCGAGCCCAATGCCCTGGCTGGAACCCGTCACCAGGGCGCGGCGGCCTGCAAGGTCGAATAGTGGAAATGTCACGGCTAGCCTCCTCCGGTGCGCCGGCGGATAGAAGTACAGACGCCGTTCGATTGCAAGCCGCTCAGCGCAGCACGAGGCGGAGCGCGCTCTGCGTTTCGATGAGGAGCGGCAGAAACCGTTCCGCCATTTCGGCTGCAGGCACCACTGCCGCCGGCGCGCCGATGTTCAGCGCCGCCAGCGTCTGGCCGCGATCGTTGGCGATGGGTACGGCTATGGAGCAAAGCCCGATCTCCAGCTCCTGATCGATGATGGCATAGCCCTGCGCCTTGACCCGCCGAAACTCCTCCATCAGCACCTGTGGATCGGTCTTTGTCATGGGGGTATTGGCCTTGATAGCCGTGCGCGAAAGGATCTGCAAAGCCTCGCTTTCGGGAAGCTGCGACAAGAGTACCCGCCCCATCGACGCACAGAAAGCCGGCAGCCGGGAACCGGGGCTAAGGTTGATCGACATCACCCGGCGCTGCGAGGCACGCGCGATGTAGACGATCTCGGTGTCGTCGAGAACGGATGCCGATGCGCTCTGTCCCGCCTTTTCGCAGAGCTGATCGAGATAGGGCTGGATGATCGAGGGCAGGGGGGTCGCCGCCAGATAGGCGTGCCCGAGCCTCAGTATCTTTGGCGTCAGAACGAAAAACTTGCCGTCGTAGTCGGCATAGCCAAGTTCGGCGAGGGTCAGCAGCGAGCGCCGGACCGTCGCTCGGTCGAGGCCCGTCAACTTGCTGGCTTCTGCGATGGCCAGCTTTTGCCGCGTTTCGCCGAACGCCTCGATGACCTTCAGGCCCTTGGCAAAACCGCTGACGTAGTCCGTTTCCCGCATGTCGGCCCCTTTCCTGCTTGAATGATTCTGTGCGATATACGAACAAAAGTCAAATAGCGCACAAAACGATTGACCGGGCCCGAACTTTTTGAGCTTATTCCTCGCATCGCAAAGGTGTTCTACCTGCCACTCGCGCGCCGGCTGGCGTTTGAGGGGCAATCCTATCGGGGGCAAAGGCATATGGCGAAGATCGTACCACTCGCCGAAGCGGTGGCGGACAATGTGAAGGATGGCGACACGGTCGCCATGGAGGGGTTTACCCATCTCATCCCCTATGCAGCGGGGCATGAGGTCATCAGGCAGGGCAAGAAGGATCTCTTCCTGATCCGCATGACGCCCGACATTCTCTACGACCAGCTGATCGGTGTCGGTGCCGCGCGCGGTATGAAATTCTCCTGGGGCGGCAATCCGGGCGTCGGCTCGCTGCACCGCTTCCGTGACGCGGTCGAAAACCAGTGGCCGCAACCGCTCGAAATCGAGGAGCACTCGCACGCCGCGATGGCCAACGCCTATGAGGCGGGTGCCGCGAACCTGCCGTTCGCGGTGTTCCGGGGCTATATCGGCGCAGATCTGCCGAAGGTGAACCCGAACATCCGAACCGTCACCTGCCCCTTCACCGGCGAAGTGCTGGCCGCCGTTCCGGCCATTCGCCCTGATGTCACCATCATCCACGCGCTGAAGGCCGACCGCGCCGGCAACGTACTGCTCGAAGGCATCGTCGGCGTTCAGAAGGAAGCCGTGCTCGCCGCCAAGCGCTCGATCGTCACCGTCGAGGAGATCGTCGACGAGCTGAACCCGCCGTCGCCGAACTCGGTGGTGCTGCCCTCCTGGACCGTGACCGCCGTTGCGCATGTGCCGGGCGGCGCCTTCCCCTCCTACGCCCAAGGCTACTATTCGCGCTCGAACGCTTTCTACATCGCCTGGGACGAAATCGCCCGCGACCGCGACAGCTTCACCGCATGGATCAAGGAAAATGTCCTCGACGCCAGACCTGAGGATTTCGCCAAGCACGCCCAGAAATCCGGCAAGGCGGTTTAAGGAGCAATGACGATGAGCGCTGATTTCACCCCGACCGAAATAATGACCATCGCCGCCTCCCGCGCGCTGACCAACGCCGACGTCTGCTTCGTCGGCATCGGCGCGCCGTCGGCTGCCTGCAACGTCGCGCGCCTCACCCATGCCCCCGACATCACCTTGATCTACGAAAGCGGCACGATCGGCACCAAGCCCGACGTCCTGCCGCTTTCGATCGGCGACGGCGAGCTTTGCGATACGGCACTCTTCACCGTGCCGGTTCCGGAGATGTTCCGCTATTGGCTGCAGGGCGGCCGCATTACGATCGGCTTCCTCGGCGGCGCGCAGATCGACAAGTTCGCCAACCTCAACACCACGGTCGTCGGCCCCTACGACCACCCGAAGGTACGCCTGCCCGGCGGCGGCGGCGCGCCCGAGATCGCCTCGAACTGCGGCCAGATCTACATCACCATGGCCTTGTCGAAGCGCGGCTTCGTCGAGAAGCTGCCCTTCATTACCTCCATGGGCCACGGCGAAGGCGGCAATCACCGCGAGCGCCTCGGCATGAAGACAAAAGGCCCAACCCGCGTTATTACCGACCTCTGCGTTCTCGAGCCCGACCCTGCGACCAAGGAGCTGACGGTCGTCTCGATCCACCCCGGCGTCAGCCGCGAGAAGATCGTCGAGAACTGCGGCTGGCCAATCAAGTTCGCCGATAAGGTGATCGAGACGCCGGCGCCCACAGAAACCGAACTATCCGTGCTGCGCGACATCAACGCGCGCACGAAGCAGGCCCATCAGGGCATCAAGGAGTCCGCATAAATGACCGACGCTTACATCTGCGACTATATCCGCACCCCGATCGGCCGCTTCGGCGGCTCGCTGGCCACCGTGCGCACCGACGACCTCGGCGCAATCCCCCTGAAGGCGCTGATCGCGCGCAATCCGTCGGTCGATTGGGATGCGGTGGATGACGTCATTTTCGGATGCGCCAACCAGGCGGGCGAAGACAACCGCAACGTCGCACGGATGTCGGGCCTCTTGGCAGGCCTGCCGGTCTCGGCTGCAGGCACGACGATGAACCGCCTCTGCGGCTCCGGCATGGACGCGGTCATCACCGCCGCGCGTGCCATCAAGGCCGGCGAGGCCGATCTTCTGATCGCCGGCGGCGTCGAGAGCATGTCGCGCGCACCCTTCGTCATTCCGAAGGCCGAGAGCGCCTTTTCGCGCAGCACGGAAATCCACGACACGACGATCGGCTGGCGCTTCATCAACCCACTGATGAAGAAGCAGTACGGCGTGGATTCCATGCCGGAAACAGGCGAGAACGTTGCGGAAGAGTTCAAGGTTTCCCGCGAGGACCAGGACGCTTTTGCGGTGCGTTCGCAGAACAAGGCCGCCGCCGCGCAGGCTAACGGCCGCCTCGCCAAGGAAATCACGCCGGTGACGATCCCGCAGCGAAAGGGCGACCCGATAGTCGTGGATAAGGACGAGCATCCGCGCGCAACGACCATCGAGGCGCTTGCAAAGCTTGGGACGCCCTTCAAGAAGGAAGGCGGCACCGTGACCGCCGGCAACGCCTCGGGCGTCAACGACGGCGCGACCGCGCTGATTGTCGCCTCGGCGGCGGCAGTGAAGAAATACGGGCTGACGCCCATCGCCCGCGTTCTCGGCGGTGCGGTGGCGGGCGTACCGCCGCGCATCATGGGCATCGGCCCGGCTCCGGCCTCGAAGAAACTGATGGCCCGCCTCGGCATGACGCAGGACCAGTTCGACGTCATCGAACTCAACGAAGCCTTCGCCTCGCAAGGTCTGGCGACGCTGCGGCAGCTCGGCATCGCCGACGACGACGCTCGCGTCAACCGCAACGGCGGCGCAATCGCGCTCGGCCATCCGCTCGGCATGTCCGGCGCACGCATCACCGGCACGGCCGCGCTGGAACTGAAGGAAACGGGCGGTCGCTATTCGCTGTCGACCATGTGCATCGGCGTCGGCCAGGGCATCGCGATTGCGCTCGAGCGCGTCTGAGGCCATTCGCCTCGCGTCAAAGGGAGAGCCGGCCGCGGGATTTTTCCCGCGGCCTGTTTTCGTTCTGCACCCGCGCATTGCTCAGGAACGATCTCGGCTGATATGAGTGATCGCTAAAACCGCCGGCCACTCAGGAGGACATCGCTGCCATGACCGACCTTGCCCAATCGCTTACATCCGTCCGCATTCCCGATCTCGCCGGCAAGGCCGTGCTGATTACCGGCGCCTCCACCGGAATTGGAGCAGCGCTCGCCCGCGCTTTCGCCGCGCAAGGCGCAAAAGTCGCCGTGCATTTCAACGCCAGTCGTGATCCGGCGGAGAAGCTGGCGGAGGAAATCCGGGCAACCGGCGGTACCGTGCATCTCCTCCAGGCGGATGTTTCCAAAGAGGGAGAGACCGAGCGGGCGGTCGAGGAGAGCGCAAAAGCCTTCGGCCACCTCGATGGCCTCATCAACAATGCCGGCGGCATGCTCGGCCGGCTGCCGACCTCGGCGATGACCGACGAGCACTATGAGCGGGTCATGGACCTCAATGCGCGTTCGGTGCTGGCCGCCACCCGCGCGGCCCATCCCTGGCTCAAGAAGCAGGGCGGCTTCATCATCAACACCACTTCGATCGCCGCCCGCAACGGCGGCGGCAACGGCGCGATCCTCTACGCCGCCGCCAAGGGCTTCGTCTCGACCATCACCCACGGCCATGCCAAGGAATTCGTCGCCGACGGGATCCGCGTCAATGCCGTCGCGCCCGGCGTGATCGCGACACCCTTTCATGAGCGCTACACCGATGCCGACCAGCTCGAGCTGCAGCGCAAGACCATCCCGATGGGTTTTGTCGGAACGCCGGAGCACTGCGTCGGCGCCTATCTCTTCCTCGCCTCGCCGACGCTCTCGGGCTACATCACCGGTCAGGTCATCGAGGTGAACGGCGGCCAGCTGATGCCATAGAGCCGCGCGGAACTCTCGCGGCATTCCGACGTTTCCGCATTGTCCTTGACCGGCGGATCGCTATGCACCGTCCACCCTCCGCCCGGTCTTTTCAAAGCGAAAAGCGGAACATTCAGCATGAGCGACATCCCGGTTGCGGACCTTGATCTGATCTACGTTAGCGATACCGAGCCCGGCATCCGCCGTCTGCGAAAGGGCAGGGGCTTTTGCTACAGGCTGCCCGACGGGGCGCCGCTGACCGATGTTCAAACGCGCGAGCGGATATCGAAACTTGGCCTTCCGCCCGCCTATCAAGGCGTCTGGATCTGCTTGAAACCCAACGGCCATATCCAGGCAACCGGCTTCGATGCCCGCGGCCGCAAGCAGTATCGCTACCACAAGGAGTGGCAGTCGTTTCGCAGCGTTGCGAAATTCGACCAGCTCATCGCCTTCGCGCAGGCGCTGCCGCGCATGCGCCGAACGGTCATCCGGCATCTTGACGAGGGACCCGAAAGCATCAACGGCATCCTTGCCGCGCTCGCCACGCTTCTCGACGAGGCGCACCTGCGCGTCGGCAATCGCGCCTATGCCGAGCAGAATGGCAGCTTCGGCGCAACGACGCTGCTTAAACGCCACCTGAAGCTCGCCGACGGACGTATCGAGCTGCATTTCATCGCCAAGGGAGGCAAGCGCGTCCGCAGGAGCCTGCGTCACCCGCGTCTGCAACGGATTCTGGAAGAGATCGCCGACCTGCCCGGCCGGCAGCTGTTCGTCTGCAGGGATGAGGGCGGCGTGCTGCGGCCGATCGATTCAAGCCGGCTCAACGCCTACTTGGCTGCTATCAGCGGCATCGATGTCTCGGCAAAGACCTTTCGCACCTGGGCGGGCAGCCTAGCCGCATTTTCGTCGGCGCGCGCGGCCATCGGAGCCGAACGGCGACCGACGATCCGCGAGATGTCGGAGGCAGCAGCGGCCGTCCTGCACAACACGCCGGCAATATGCCGCTCCAGCTATATTCACCCGGCGATACTGGCATTGGCGGATAAAGACTGTCCGTTGAAGCCGCTGGAAAACGGATCTTCGGGAGAACCGTTGCGCGGCCTGCGCGCCGACGAGAACCGGCTTCTAGACTTCCTCGTTCAGATGAGAACGAATGCCTCGGCAGCCGAAAGGCGGACCGCTCGCCCGCACTATCCGACCAATGCCACGAGGGCCGGCGCTGCCGCACAATAGGGGCCTACGATCCCCGGAACCATTCGCTTCTAAGAAAGTTAGAGATCTGCGCGAACACCTGCGGTCGGTCGCAGCGGAACGGGTTTCGAGGGCAAGGCGTCGAGGAGACGGCACATGACCTATATCACCTACGAAATCGTTCGACATGACGGCGGCTGGGCCTACAGGGTCGGCGGGACCTGGTCCGAGCCCTACGCGTCGCGGGCAGATGCCGTCGAGAGCGCGCGCAGCGCCATGGCACGCCAGCAGGTTGATGACAGCGACATCGATCTGCGCGAAGCCGCCGCCTTCTCGATCGGCCGATCCGCCGCTCACGGTTGAGCGATCCAGGCATAGGACGGAACTCATGCCACTTTCGACCTATCACTCAAAACGCAATTTCGCCGAAACGCCGGAGCCGAGGGGCAGGGCGGCGCGGGGAGAGGGATCGCGATTCGTCGTCCAGAAGCACGACGCCACGCGGCTGCACTACGATTTCCGGCTGGAGATGGACGGCGTCCTGAAAAGCTGGGCGGTGACGCGCGGCCCGAGCCTCGATCCTGAGGAGAAGCGACTTGCGGTCCATGTCGAGGATCATCCGCTCGACTACGGCGACTTCGAAGGGAACATTCCCAAGGGACAGTACGGCGGCGGAACGGTGCTCGTCTGGGATCGCGGCACGTGGAAGCCGATTGGCGATGCCCGCAAAGGCTATGCAAAGGGTCGGCTCGATTTCGAGCTGGAAGGCGAGAAATTGCGCGGCCGCTGGCATCTCGTGCGCATGGCCGGGCATGGTGACGAGAAGGCGGACAACTGGCTTCTGATAAAGGGTGACGACACGCACGCCCGGCGCGACGGCACGGATATTCTGAAGGAAGAGCCGCGCTCGGCAAAGACCGGCCGCAGCCTCGAAGAGGTCGCTGCGGCTCCCGAGGAGATATGGAAGCCGAAAAAGCCGAAAGCGGCGGAAACGGTTCGACAGGTCCGCCAGCCCCAGCGCTCCAAAAATCAGAAGAGCCGTGCGTGATCAGGACCGCCACCGAAAAAGGCTCGGTTTCCGGCTCCGCCACGAGGTGGTAACCTCCGGCACACCGAAAAGCGACCGCCGGAAGACAGAGACGGGATCGGGACAAGAATGCAGCAAGAACTGACCGCAAGCGCGCCGAAGGTGACTGTTCCCTTGACGCATCCGGACAGGATCTATTGGCCGGACGAAGGGATCACGAAGGAGGCGCTTGCCAATTACTACGCCAAGGTCTGGCGCTTCATGGCGCCCTTCGTCGTCAACCGGCCGCTGGCGCTGCTGCGTTGCCCAGATGGCATCGACGGGCCGCGCTTCTTCCAAAAGCATGCATGGAAGGGTCTCAACACCCATATCGGCGAGATTGCCGATCCGAAGGACAAGGGCGGCGAAAAGCTGCTCCGGATCATGGACTTCGACGGCTTGACCGCCCTCGTCCAGTCGGCCGTGCTCGAAATCCACCCCTGGGGAACGACGACCGAGCATTGGGAACGCCCTGATATGTTGACCATGGACCTCGACCCGGCCGAGGACGTTTCCTGGCAGGCGACGATTGCGGCTGCCAGCGAATTGCGGGACCGTTTCGCCGCCGTCAACCTTGCCTCCTTCGTCAAGACCTCCGGCGGCAAGGGCCTCCACATCGTGGTGCCGTTGCGGCCCAAGGCCTCCTGGACGCAGGTCAAGGCGTTTGCAAAAGCAGTCGGCGACGGAATGAGTGCCGACAGCCCAGACAAATACCTGACGACAGCCACCAAGGCCAAGCGAACCGGCAAGATCTTCATCGACTACCTGCGCAACGGCCGCGGCAACACCGCGGTTGCGGCCTATTCGACGCGGGCACGAAAGGGAGCCGCGGTCTCGATGCCGCTTGCCTGGGACGAACTTACCGGTGAAATCGGGCCGGGCCATTTCACCATCAGCAATACGGCCGCGCGTCTTGAGACGCTTGCCCGCGATCCATGGCAAGATTTTTTCGAAGCCGCCGAGCCGCTTGCCGTGACCAAGCCGAGAAAGGCGCGGTGAGAGGCAAGATTATGCGGGGTCCTTGTCGAGCTCCGGATAGTGACGGAAAACGCCGTCCTCATTGAAGGCAAGCCGGCGCTCGGATTTGAGATAGCGGGCGATGTTCGGGCGAGCCGCCACCCGGTCGCGCAGCGCGACAAGGCCTGGATAGGAACCTTGAAACTCGCTCGTCGCCCGCGGGAAAGCATAGCGCAGACCCTCGATCACCTGGAAGAGCGAGAGGTCTACATAGCTCAGCCTGTCGCCGACGATGTGATCCTTGCTGCGGGGGTTGCGCGTCAGCACGCGCTCGAAATAGTCGAGAAATTTCGTCATGCGGTTATCGATGAATTCCGACGCGCGGGCCTTGGCTGGCTCCTTCTGCTCTTCGTAATATTGCGACACCGCGATCGGGTGATGCGTGTCATGCACCTCCGCGACGAAGTCGGTGATCGTCAGCTGGAGACCGTTCGCGATGTACCGCAGGCCTTCGTTTTCGGGCGCGAGGTCCAGCTTCGGTCCGAGATAGAACAGGATATTGGCGACGTGCGGGACGATCAGATCGCCGTCTCTCAGAAACGGCGGCGCGAAGGGAACATGCGGCTCGGAGCCGCTGTCGAGTACGGACATCATCGCGCGCGTTCCCATGCCTTCCCGGGACGGTCCCCGGCAAATGTCCACATAGTCCGCGCCTGCTTCCTCGAGCGCCAGGCGAATGAACTCGCCGCGCCCCTGGATGCCCTGCCAATAATAGAGTTTGTAAGTCATACCCTCTCCCGACCAGTCAAAGCCTATCTACAGTGTGGTGAAAATCCTTGCGTCGCACATTCCCGAACCCGCGCCGCATCGCCTTCGTAATCGATTGCTCCATTCAACCCGCCGCGCCTTGCATGGTTCCTCAACTCGAATAGAAACGACCCGCTGCTTGGGGCAGCGAGCCATCTGAAACAACCGATGGTGAACCTGAAGGCGTCAGGCCTTCGGCGCAGCCGACTTGCGCGATGTCGCCTTGGGGGCAGGGGTTGCGGCGCCGTTGCTCGCTGCGGCAGTCGTCTTGCGTTTGGCTTTCGGCTTCACCTCGATGCCATCAGCAACAGTCTTTTCCGTCGCCACGCGTTCCTTGCTGGCCTGTTCCCAATGGGCGGCATCGCGGCCTTGCGGAAAACCTTCCTCCTCCCAGATCGCATAGGCGCGTTTCTTGATCCATTCGTCGCGGGATTCCGTCATCACTGATCTCCGTTCGCATTGCTGACTAGAGTTAGGCCGGGCAGAATGCCGAACGCTTCTAGAAGCTGCGGCGCACTGCACGGCTGGTGAGACAACTGCCCATCTCATGCGGGCTTTTTCCTTGGGCGATTTTCGAAAGCTGGCTCCGGGTTCGAGCCACGGAGGACGTCCTCCAGATGTACTCCTGCGGCCGTTGTGTCCTTGCAATCTCCCCTCCGCCGAGGGACTTGCGGGGCAACGTGCATAGCCACTATGAGCCGGGACGAGGGCTCGTTCAATTAAAAATCACATATCCGTCGCAACCGCGTGGCATCCTCATCCTGACTTAGCCAGGCGGCGGTAGCGGGCGGCATCCGCTGCAATCAAAGCTCGATAGAGGGCGGATTGCACGTTTCGCAAGCAAAGATATACTTCGCCCATGGTTCATTTCATCGCCACCTACTGGCCGCATATGCTCGCCGTCCTATCCATCGCGATGGGTGCGACCGCCGCAATCCATGCGGCAATGACCAAAGAGGAGGTACGCGCCGCCATCGGCTGGGTCGGCGTCATCATCCTGTCGCCGATCGTCGGTGCGTTGCTCTACGCGGTCGCCGGCATCAACCGCATACGCCGGGCGTCCATCAGTTCGCAGCGAAGCGCCTTTTTTCAGAAGGATGCCTTCGGCGAACTGACCACCTTCGATACCGACGGCGGGACGGTCGCAGCGCAGTTCGGCGGCCGTTTCCGGGCGATGAAGACACTGGGCGACCGTGTCGCCTCCCATCCGCTGACCAGCGGAAACACCATCGAGCGGCTCGAAACCGGCGACGCCGCCTACGCGGCGATGAAAGCCGCGATCGACGGGGCCAACCGCAGTGTCATCCTCGAAACCTATATATTCGACCGCGACCCGATCGGCCTCAGGATAGCCGATGCGCTGATTGAAGCGGCGCGCCGCGGCGTCGAGGTTCGTGTGTTGATCGATGCTGTCGGCGCCCGCTACTCCGTTCCGAGCATCATGGGGTACCTGACCGAGGGCGGCGTCAAGGTCGATGTCTTCAATGGCTTCGTGATCATGGGCCTCCGGCTGCCCTATGCGAACCTGCGCACGCACCGCAAGATCCTCGTGGTCGACGGCCGCATCGCCTTCACCGGCGGCATGAATATTCGCCAGGGGTTCACGCGGGAATTCGCAGCCGACGATTGCGCCCGCGACACGCACTTCCTGATAACGGGGCCGGCCGTCGCCGATCTTTTCAACACGGCCGCCGCCGATTGGCGGTTCGCGGCGGAAGAAGCCCTGAAGGGAGAAGCCTGGAGCATTGCCACGCCGCTCAACGAGCCCGGCGCTCCCGTCATGATGCGCGTCATCACCTCCGGTCCGGACCGCAGTCTGGAGACGAACCATAAGATGCTGATGGGTGCATTTTCGGTGGCGCGCAGCTCCATCCGTATCATGTCGCCCTATTTCCTGCCGGACCGCGAGTTGATCAGCGCCTTGGTCACGGCGGCGCGGCGGGGGGTGGAGGTGGATATCGTCGTTCCCGCCGCCAACAATCTGAAGCTCGTCGACCACGCCATGACGGCGCAGTTCGACCAGATGCTGAAGAACTACTGCCGTATCTGGCGCGCGAGCGGCGCCTTCAACCATTCCAAGCTCATGGTGATCGACGGCACCTGGGCCTATGTCGGCTCCTCGAACCTCGATCCTCGGTCCCTCCGGCTGAATTTCGAAGTGGACCTGGAAGTAATGGACCGCGGCTTCGCCGCCTCCCTGGAGGCTCACATCGATGCAGTGCTGGAACAGGCTAAGCCTGTGCATCTGAGGGCGCTTCAAGCGCGACCCTTTGCCGTTCGCCTCGTTGAAAAGGTGCTGTGGCTCGGCTCGCCCTATCTTTGAATGCCGCCACCATGCCGCAATTGCCATGGCAAGATCGGAGAGACACCCTATAGTTCAGCAGGTGGATTTGGATTTCCGGCACCCGCCAGCCAATCAGCCAAGATCGGGAGAGCGATGCAAAAAAAGAGTGGCAGCCTTAGCGCCAACATCGTCGAATCCATAAGGACCCGAAGGAAGAGAAAGAACGGGGGGAGCCACGCCGAACATCGAGCGCGGCCCGAAGGCACGCTGATCGCCTCCTACAACGTCCACAAATGCGTTGGCGCCGATCGCCGCTTCGACCCGGAGCGCACCCTGCGCGTGATCCACGAAATCGACGCCGACATCATGGCGCTGCAAGAGGCGGACAGCCGCTTCGGCGAGCGCACCGGCCTGCTCGATCTGCCACGCCTCGAGCGCGAGACGGGGCTGACGCCGGTGCCGATATCAGGTACGTCCAAAGCTCACGGCTGGCACGGCAACGTCGTCCTCTTCAAGCAGGGTACGATCCGCGAGGTCCATCAGATCAATCTGCCGGGGCTCGAGCCGCGAGGCGCTCTGGTGGCGGAAATCGAGCTTTCGCGGGGCGGCGTGCTTCGCATCATTGCCGCGCATTTCGGGCTGTTGCGCCGATCTCGGGCGCAGCAGGCGCGGATGATCGTCGACCTCATGAGCAGCCGCGATGAAACGCCGACGATCCTGCTTGGCGATTTCAACGAATGGCGGCTCGGCAATCGCTCGTCGCTCAATACCTTCCATTCCGCCTTCGGCCAGCAACCGCCTGCAGTTCCGAGCTTCCCCGCGACCCTGCCGATCCTGGCGCTCGACCGCATCATGGCCAATCGCGGCGGACTGATCTCCACCGTCGCCGTCCACGATACCCCGCTTGCCCGCATCGCCTCGGATCACCTGCCGATCAAGACCACTTTGACACTGGACGGCGTGAAGGGCATCGCCGGGGCCTCCGCCGAGGCCGTCTAGCACGCGCAGTTTGAAACGAGTGACGGTTAACGCGCGCATCGTGCTCGGGAGATCAGCACCCCCGTCGTAAATTTGAATGTGAATGGCGCAGGAGGATCGGCGCTTGACAGCGGTCGTCGGGCATTTAATGCTAGGATGTCAGACCAATTCCAGCGGACGTCGTTCGCATAAAATAATGGGGAACATGGCGGACAGCAGACCGATGATCATGCCGTTGCCGGCAGTCGATCGCGCCCGTCAGGTGACGGAAGCGCTGGCGACCTACGTGCAGCAGGCGCAACTCAAGGCAGGCGACCGGTTGCCGGCCGAGCGCCAATTGATGGCGGCGCTTGCGGTGGGGCGCTCGACGATCCGTGAGTCCATCCGCCATTTCCAGGCACTCGGCGTCATCGAGACCCGCAAGGGAAGCGGCACCTATCTTTTGAAGCCGGTCACGTCGGCGACCATCCATATGCCGCTCTCGTTCGATCCCGCCCATCTTCGCGAGGCGCTCTTGCAGACACTGGAAGTGCGCCGCGGGATCGAGACCGAAGCAAGCATGGTCGCTGCCCGCAGGCGCACCGCCGAAGACCTCGTCGAGATCGAGGCGCGGCTGGAGGATATGGAACGCGCCCATCATGCGCGCGGCAGCTCCGGCCCGGAAGATCTCGCCTTCCATCTCGCCGTCTACGACGCCACGCACAATCCGCTCTTTCGCCAGCTTCTCGAACAGATGCGCGACGCCTTCGAGCGCTTCTGGGAGCATCCCTTCGACCGGCAGGATTTCGCCCGCCGTTCCTTTCCGTTCCACCGCACGCTTTTCGACGCGATCGCTGCCAAAGACCCGCAAGCGGCCCAGCGCGAGACGTTGAAAATTCTCGATATCGTCGAAGAAGACATCAAGGAAATGTCCAAATGAACAACGGCTCCGATCCGTTCGATCTTGCTTCCCTCATCGTTGCTCACGACGAAGGCAACGCCTTCGAGGCAGTGGTGCCGCCGATCGTGCAGACATCGCTCTTCACCTTCTCGGACTACGACGACATGATCGCTTCCTATCGCGGCGAGAAGGTCCGGCCGATCTACACGCGGGGCCTCAATCCGACGGTGCGGATGTTCGAGGAGATGCTCGCCAAGCTTGAGGGCGGCGAGGACGCGATCGGCTTTGCGAGCGGCATGGCGGCGATCTCGTCCGCGGTCTTGAGCTTCGTCGAGCCCGGCGACCGCATCGTGGCTGTCAAGCACGTCTACCCCGACGCCTTCCGCCTGTTCGGCACGATCCTCAAGCGCATGAAGGTCGAGGTGACCTATGTCGACGGCCGCGACGAGGAAGCCATCGCCAAGGCCTTGCCGGGGGCCAAGCTGTTCTACATGGAAAGCCCGACGAGCTGGGTCATGGACGCCCATGACGTCGGCGCGCTTGCGGCGATAGCCAAGACCCATGGCGTGCTGACGATGATCGACAACAGCTGGGCAAGCCCGATCTTCCAGCGGCCGCTGTCGCTCGGCGTCGATCTCGTCATCCATTCCGCCTCGAAGTATCTGGGCGGCCACAGCGACGTCGTCGCCGGCATCGTCACCGGCTCGAAGGAACTGATCGGCCGTATCCGTGCCGAGGCCTACCCATATCTCGGCGGCAAGCTGTCGCCCTTCGATGCCTGGCTGTTGATCCGCGGCTTGCGCACCTTGCCGATCCGCATGAAGGCGCACGAGGCGTCAGCGCTGACGGTCGCCAGGCGTCTGCAGGACCTCGATATCGTCGAGGCTGTGTGCCATCCCGGCCTCGCCAACCGCCTGCCGGCGGGCCTTACCGGCACCTCGGGGCTGTTTTCCTTCATTTTCCGCGAGGGGGTCGACGTGCGCACGTTCGCCGACCACCTGAAGCTCTTCAAGCTCGGCGTCAGCTGGGGTGGCCACGAGAGCCTGATCGTTCCGGGCGAGGTGGTGCTGCAGCAGAAAGCCCAACCGAATTCCGCGCATGCCTTCGGCATCCATCCGCGGTCCGTGCGTCTCCATGTCGGCCTCGAGGGAACAGAGGCTCTTTGGAACGATATCGAACAGGCCATCGCCGTCGCGTCGGTGTCCTGACCGAAAGCCTACCAAATCAAATAAAGAGGAGGAACTAGCATGAAAAAACTTCTGACTGCCGCCTTGTTCGCCACGCTGATGTCGGGCACGGCGTTTGCCGATACGACGCTCAAGCTCGTCGAAGTGATCACCAGCCCTGAGCGTACCGAAACCCTGAAGTCGATCGTCGGCAAATTCGAAGCCGCCAATCCGGGCACGATGGTCGACATCATCTCGTTACCGTGGAACGAGGCGTTCCAGAAATTTGCGACCATGGTCTCTGCCGGCGATGTCCCCGACGTGATGGAAATGCCCGACACCTGGCTGTCGCTCTATGGCAACAACGGCATGATCGAGAGTCTGGAGCCCTATCTGGCGAAGTGGGAGCACACGCCGGAACTGACGGAGCGCGCGCTCGAGCTCGGCCGGGACGTCAAGAACACCGCCTATATGCTGCCCTATGGCTTCTACCTGCGTGCGATGTTCTATAACAAGAAGCTGCTCAAGGAAGCCGGTGTTTCCGAGCCGCCGAAGACGCTCGACGATTTCGTCGCCGCCTCGGAAAAGATCTCCAAGCTGCCGGGCAAGTACGGCTATTGCATGCGCGGCGGACCGGGCGGCCTCAACGGCTGGATGATCTTCGCAGCCTCCATGGCCGGCTCCAACAAGTACTTCAACGACGACGGCACCTCGACGATGAACAGCCCCGGCTGGGCCAAGGGCATCTCCTGGATGGTCGATCTCTACAAGAAGGGGCTGGCGCCGAAGGACAGCGTCAACTGGGGCTTCAACGAAGTGGTCGCCGGCTTCTATAGCGGCACCTGCGCCTTCCTCGACCAAGACCCGGACGCCTTGATCGCGATCGCCGAACGCATGAACAAGGACGATTTCGGCGTCATGCCGCTGCCGAAGGGTCCGGACGGAAAGTCCTTCCCGACCATCGGCTACGGCGGTTGGTCGATGATGTCGACGAGCCAGAACAAGGATCTCTCCTGGAAGCTGATCGCAACCCTCGAAAGCCCTGAAGGCAACATCGAGTGGAACAAGCGCATCGGCGCGCTGCCGGCCTATAAGGCGGCGGAGAAGGATCCGTTCTACGCCGGCGATCAATTCAAGGGCTGGTTCCAGGAATTGGCCGACAAGGACACGGTCCCGACCGTCATGCCGACCTACCTCGAGGAGTTCGCCTACTTCAAGGATTCGCTGGCGATCAAGACCTCGCAGCAGGCCATGCTCGGCGACATCTCCGCCGAGGAGCTCGCCAACCAGTGGGCTGACTACATGACCAAGGCTCAGCAGAAGTTCCTGGCCAAGAAGTAAGCCGGGAAGGGGCGCGGTTCATGCGCGCCCCTCATCCGACCGTTCGGTCTCGGCATAGACTTCTCCCCAACCGGGAGAAGTCGCCGGCATGCGGGAAAGGGGGACGCCAGACCTCCACCGCTGATAGCTCCGAGAAATCCTAACTGCGCATTATGATGGAAGCCGCACTGAGATGACCCTGACCGCCGACCCGCTCGATATGCGCCGCGACCGCCGGCCCTGGCGACAGCGCGCCGCCGATGCCTCCGGCCCCTATCTCTACAGCGCACCCTCGCTGATCCTGATCGTCGCGGTCATGCTGGTTCCGCTGGTGCTCGGCATCTCCTACGCGTTTCGCGATATACAATTGCTCAACCCGTTTTCGGGCGGCTTCATAGGGCTTGATCACTTTCGCGAGCTGGCAAGCGACAAGGCCTTCTACGGCGCTCTGCGCAACACGCTGTGGTGGACCGGTGCCTCGGTGTTCTTCCAGTTCATCTTCGGCCTGATCCTGGCGTTGCTGCTCGATAAGCCCTTCTACGGGCGAGGTTTGGTGCAGGCGCTGGTGTTTCTTCCTTGGGCCGTTCCCTCGTTTCTGGCCGGCCTCAACTGGGCCTGGCTGTTCAATCCGGTGGTCGGCCCCATTCCGCACTGGCTTTATGCGCTCGGACTGATGAGCGAGCCCGGCAACATCCTCTCCGACCCGCATTATGCGATGTGGGGGCCGATCGTTGCCAATGTCTGGTGGGGCATTCCGTTCTTCGCCATCACGCTACTCGCGGCGCTGCAGGCTATACCGCGCGATCTCTATGAGGCCGCGAGCATCGACGGCGCCGGCCCTTTCCAGCGTTTCCGTTCGATAACCCTGCCGTTCCTCGCGCCGACGATCGCCATCACCGTGCTGCTGCGCACCGTCTGGATCGCCAACTTCGCCGACCTCATCGTCGTCATGACAAACGGCGGGCCCGCGGATCGCACGCAGATCGTCGCGAGCTACATCTTCACCCAGGCCTTCAAGCGGCTCGATTTCGGCTATGCCTCCGCGATCGCGCTCGTGCTGCTTTTGATGCTGCTCGTCTATTCCATGCTGATCATCCTGCTGCGGCAGACGCTCCTAAACAAGGATTGAGCCCATGAGAGCAAGAACCGCGGCTTTCACGCTCGCTCACCGGCTGGCCCTGCTCGTCTACATCGTCTTCGCGCTGTTTCCGCTGTTCTGGCTGCTCAAGGTCGCGGTCACGCCGAACGACCTGCTCTACACGGAAGGCGTGCGGCTTTGGCCGTCGCATGCGACGCTTGAGCATTTCAGCTTCGTGCTGCGTCACAGCGCCTTTCCGACCTTCTTCCGCAACAGCCTGATCGTCTCGGCGGCAACGGCCGTGACCGTGACCGTTTGCGCCTCGCTCTCGGGCTATGCGCTGTCGCGCTTCACCTTCCGGGCCAAATACTGGATCGTGGGGTTGATGCTTCTGACACAGATGTTCCCGTTGGTCATGCTGGTTGCGCCGATCTTCAAGATTCTCTCGCCGCTGCATCTGACGAACAGCCTGACGGGCCTCGTGATCGTCTACACTGCCTTCAACGTGCCATTCGCCACCTTCCTGATGCAGTCCTTCTTCGACGGCATTCCGAAGGATCTCGAGGAGGCGGCGATGATCGACGGCGCGACACAGTTCGTAGCCTTCCGCCAGATCATCTTGCCGCTGACACTGCCGGGGATCGCAGCGACGCTCGGCTTCGTCTTCACCGCGGCCTGGAGCGAGCTGCTCTTCGCGCTGATGCTGATCTCAGGCAACGACGCAGCGACCTTCCCGGTTGGGCTGTTGACCTTCGTGTCGAAATTCTCGGTCGACTTCGGACAGATGATGGCCGCCGGCGTTATGGCGCTGATCCCCGCCGGCGTCTTCTTCCTGCTCATCCAACGCTATCTCGTGCAAGGCCTGACGGCCGGCGCGGTCAAGGGCTAGAACAATGGCATCCATCGACATTCGCAACATCAAGAAGACCTACGGCAAGGTGCCGGTGCTGCATGGTGTCGATCTCGACATCAAGGACGGCGAATTCATCGTGCTCGTCGGCCCTTCGGGATGCGGGAAATCGACGCTTCTGAGGATGATCGCGGGCCTCGAAGAGGTCACCGACGGCGAGATTCGCATCGCCGGCATCCGCGTCAACGAGCGTGCACCGAAGGATCGCGACATTGCCATGGTGTTCCAGTCCTACGCGCTCTATCCGCATATGAGTGTCGCCGACAACATGAGCTACAGCCTGCGCCTCAAGAAGACGCCACGGGAGCGGATCGCAAGCGCCGTGGCGAGTGCCGCGTCGAAACTCGGCCTCGATCCGCTGATGGAACGCCGCCCGAAGGCGCTTTCCGGTGGCCAGCGCCAGCGCGTCGCCATGGGCCGCGCCATCGTGCGCCAGCCGAAGGCCTTTCTCTTTGATGAACCTCTCTCCAACCTCGACGCCCGTCTGCGTGAACAGATGCGCGCCGAGATCAAGAAATTGCACGCCGACCTCAAGGCGACATCGATCTATGTGACCCACGACCAGATCGAGGCGATGACGCTGGCGGATCGGATCGTTGCCATGCACGGCGGGGTGGTCCAGCAGGTCGGCACGCCGCTCGAACTCTACGACCGCCCCGCAAACCTCTTCGTCGCCGGCTTCATCGGTTCTCCCGGCATGAACTTCCTAGATGCACGCTACGAGACCGCCCCTAGCGGCATCGGCATCCGCCTGAGGGACGGCACGCTGATATCGATTGCACAGCCCATGCCGCTTGCAACCGATGCCGCGGTGACGCTCGGCATCCGGCCGGAGCACGTGGTCATGACGAGGGACGGTAGCGGCATGAACGCGACAGTGGAGCTGATCGAGCCGACGGGCTTCGGCATCATCCTGCATCTGAGCCTGCATGGACTGCCGTTCAAGATCTTCACGCTCGACCGCGACGCGCTGAAGGCGGGCCCCTCCGTCAACGTCGCCTTTCCGGCGCAATACCTCCACGTCTTCGACGGCGAAGGCAATCGAGTAAGCTAGAGTGGTCCTTGCCACGCCGCCTCAAAAGCACGAGCCAGCTGTGCCGCACCCTTGCCGGCACCGACGACGACTGTGCGTCCCTCCTGCCGCCCGGGTACATGATCACTCGATGGATGGATGCTTCCGCCCTTGGATCATGCGTATCTTTGACGATCAGGCGACTTGATGGTTCGCCATTCGCTCAAGCGCGCGCACGAGGCCCGAATGATCAAGGCCGGCGTCCCCATGGGCGGCGCAGCTGTTGAAGAGTTCCTGGGTGGTTGCGGTGTTCGGCAGCGAAATGCCGAGACTTTTTGCCCCTTGGAGCGCCAGGTTAAGATCCTTCTGGTGCAACGAGATCCGAAAGCCCGGCTCGAAGGTTCGCTTAATCATGCGCTCGCCATGAACCTCGAGAATCCGTGAGGAAGCGAAGCCGCCCATGAGCGCCTCCCGCACCCGCGCCGGATCGGCCCCCGCCTTTGAGGCAAAGACCAGTGCTTCCGAGACTGCCTCGATGGTGAGCGCCACGATGATCTGGTTGGCAACCTTCGTTACCTGGCCAGCGCCGCAGTCGCCGACGAGTGTGATATTCTTCCCCATCAACTGGAAAAGCGGCAGGGCACGCTCGAAGGACGCCTGGGAGCCACCCGCCATAATACTGAGTGTCGCGTTCCTTGCGCCGACCTGGCCGCCGGAAACAGGTGCGTCGATGTACTCGGCCCCGGTTTCGCGGACTTTTTTCGCGAATTCCTTCGTCTCGATCGGCGAGATCGAACTCATGTCGATGACGAGCTTGCCTTTGGCGAGGCCGCAGTAGACGCCATTTTCGCCAAAGAGCACGTCCTCTACCTGGGGCGTATCAGGCAGCATCAGGATGATCGTGTCCACCGTCTCGGCAAGCGCTTTCGGCGTCTCGACGAGTTCAAGGCCGTGCTCGACGAGCTCCTGATGCGGGGGGCGGACGAATTTCGAGGTGATGACAGTATGGCCAGCATCCTGAAGGTGGCGCGCCATTGGCATGCCCATAATGCCCAATCCAATGAAACCGATGGATGCCATCGCCCTTAGCTCCTGATCTTTATGATGTCTGCGGACTGGCGGCGCGCGCGTTCGACGCCGAGCCAGCCGAGTCCCTCAGCGGTGGTTGCGCGCGGCTTGTATTCGCAACCGATCCAGCCGTCGTAGCCGGCCGTCCGCAACGCGTCGAAGACGAAGGGGTAATTGATCTCGCCGGTGCCCGGTTCGTGGCGGCCGGGATTGTCGGCGAGCTGGACATGGGCGATGCGGGCGCTATGGCGTTGGTACGTGCCGATCAGCTCGCCCTCAGTCCGCTGCTGGTGATAGAGATCGTACTGGATGAAGAGGTTGCCGCTACCGACTTCGTCGATGATCGAGGATGCCTGTTCGACGGTATTCAGATAAAAGTTCGGGATGTCGAAGCGGTTTATCGGCTCAATCAAAAGGCGGATGCCGCTTTTGCCGAGTTCTGCGGACGCGAACTTGAGGTTCGCAACGAGCGTCGCGCGCAGCACTTTGTCCGCCACGCCGTCCGGCGCGATGCCGACCAAGCAGTTGACCTGGTTGCAGTCGAGAGCGTTCGCGTAGTCGATTGCGCTCGCGACGCCACGACGGAATTCGTCGATCCGGTCCGGGAAGATAGCGATTCCGCGCTCCCCTCGCGCCCAGTCGCCGGCCGGCAGGTTATGTAGCACCTGAACGAGGCGGTTGCGATCGAGGGCCGCGCGAAGCGCCGTCTTCTCGAATTCGTAAGGGAAGAGATATTCTACTCCCTCGAATCCCGCCTTGGCGGCGAGCGCAAAGCGATCGAGGAACGGCACCTCGTTGAACAGCATAGTCAGGTTTGCCGCAAATCTCATGCGGTTACTCCTTCGCTAGTAGTCGCTTCAATTGATCAAGGCGGCGATCGCGGTCGGTGCGTCCTCGTGACCTTCGGCAAGTTCCTCGAACTCGATGACCGCGTTGATGTCGGCACCCATGGCGATATTGGTGACACGTTCGAGGATGAACTCGATAACGACCGGCACCTGGTGCTCCTCCATCAAGGCCCGCGCCCGATCGAAGGCATCGTCACACTCATCGGGGCTCCTGACGCGGATCGCTTTGCAGCCGAGGCCCTCGGCGACGGCTACATGGTCGACGCCGTAACCCTTTTCCGCGTCGCCAGAGGCGTTGATGTTGTCGAAGGCGAGGCTGACTTCGAAGTCCATGTCGAAGCCGCGCTGGGCCTGGCGGATAAGCCCGAGATAGGAGTTGTTCACGACTACATGGAGATAGGGTAGCTTATGCTGCGCTCCGACAGCCAATTCCTCGATCAGGAACTGGAAGTCATAGTCCCCTGAAAGTGCGACAATCGTCCGGGTGGGGTCTGCGGCGCGCACGCCGAGCGCTGCCGGCAACGTCCAGCCGAGCGGGCCGGCCTGGCCGCAATTAATCCAGTTGCGCGGCCGATAGACATGCAGGAATTGTGCGCCGGCGATCTGGCTGAGACCGATCGTCGAAACGTAGCAGGTGTCGCGGCCGAAGGCCTTGTTCATCTCCTCGTAGACGCGTTGGGGCTTGAGCGGCGTCTGTTCGAAATGGGTCTTGCGTAGCAACGTTCGCTTGCGATCGCGGCATTCTTCTGCCCAGCCTGACCAGTCACGGAGCTTGCCGGCCGCCTTCCATTCGGTGGCGACATCGAGGAAAAGCTTCAGCGCGGCGCCCGCGTCCGAGACAATGCCGAAATCGGGTGCGAAGACGCGGCCGATCTGCGTCGGCTCAATGTCAACATGGATAAACTTTCGCCCTTCCGTGTAGGTCGGAATGTTGCCGGTATGACGGTTGGCCCAGCGGTTGCCGATACCGAAGACGAAATCGGACGCAAGAAGCGTCGCATTGCCGTAGCGATGCGACGTTTGCAGCCCGCACATACCAGCCATCAACGGGTGGTCGTCCGGGATCGTGCCCCAGCCCATCAATGTCGGGATGACCGGAACGCCGGTGATCTCGGCGAATTCGATCAGGAGATCTGACGCTTCCGCATTGATGATGCCTCCGCCAGCTACGATCAGTGGCCGTTCCGCCGCATTTAGCATTGCGATTGCCTTTTCGGCTTGCGCGCGGGTTGCGACTGGCTTGTAGGGCGCAAGCGGCGCATAGGTCGCCGGATCAAACTCGATTTCGGCCATTTGGACGTCGACCGGTAGGTCGATGAGGACGGGTCCGGGCCGGCCAGAGCGCATTAGATGAAACGCCTTCTGGAAGACGAAGGGCACCAGTGCCGGCTCCATGACCGTGACCGCCCATTTGGTGACGGGGGCCGCGATCTTGGTGATGTCGACTGCTTGGAAGTCCTCCTTGTCGAGCCGGGCGCGCGGCGCCTGACCTGGTGATGCACAGGATCGGGATCGAATCGGCCGAGGCCGAATAGAGGCCGGTGATCATGTCGGTACCGGCCGGGCCCGACGTGCCGATACAAACGCCGATATTGCCGGCCTTTGCTCTCGTATAACCCTCGGCCATGTGGGACGCGCCCTCGACATGGCGGGCGAGAATGTGGCGCACGGAACCGCGGCCCTTCAGGGCCGAATAAAACGGATTGATGGCGGCCCCCGGGACGCCGAAGGCGCAATCGACACCCTCCTTCTCCAGCACCAGAACCGCTGCATCGACAGCTCGCATTTTTGCCATGGGTCGTTCCTCCTATTTCTGGAAATGTAATCCATGGATGCCATGTGTCAACAATAAAATGGAAATGATTTCTATAAAGTGGAAATTGCTGACAACGTTTCTAAAAGCTACTGGCCAAGGCGGGCTATGGCCGCTATGGCATATAGCTAGGGAAATCCGGAGGTTGCGCAGTCGTGGAGCAGACAAAAGGCAAAAGAGGCCGCAAGCCGGGGGCTAATTCTTCGACTTCCTCCGTCCAGGTATTGGACAGGAGTCTCGCGCTCTTCAGCCTATTGGCGCAGCGGGACGGCGCGACATTAACGGACTTGACGGATCAAACCGGCCTTGCGCCTTCAACGATCCACCGCCTTTTAACCTCGCTCGCCAGTCACGGCATGGTCGCCCATGATCCGGATACAGGCGAATGGACAATCGGGGTTAAAGCCTTCGAAATTGGGAACGCTTTCTTGCGCTTCCGCAAGCTCGGTACGATCAGCCGTCCTTTCCTGAAGCGGCTGATGGACGAGAGCGGCGAGACCGCCAATATCGGCATCGAGGATGACGGCGACGTGGTTTTCATCTCGCAGGTGGAAAGCCACGCTCCGATGCGGGCGTTCTTCCGTCCGGGCCGCCGGGGGGCGATCCACGCCTCCGGTATCGGCAAGGCGATCCTTGCGACATGGTCCGACACGGAAATCGCCAAGTTGCTTGCCAGCAAGACGCTAACGCACTTTACCGAACGCACCCTCGATACGCTGCCGTCGCTGATCAAGAACATCCAAGAGATCCGCAACCGGGGTTGGTCCGTCGATGACGAGGAACATACGCTCGGCATGCGCTGCATTGCCGCCCCGCTTTTCAATGAATATGGCGAGGCGATTGGCGGTATATCGGTATCCGGGCCGACGGTCAGGATCGATGATAAGAGGTTGAAGATACTGGGACCCGTTGTGCGCCGGACGGCCGACGAATTGACGCGCGCTGTCGGCGGCCATCGGCCGGAAGAAAGCTGAGCGCCAGTCCGGCCGCGCGACAGCGTCCAAGAAATGGAGCACCGGGGGGTGTTAAGTCTAGTCTAGTGCAGCCCGCCGACGCCGAGCAGTCGCTCGACGCTATCGTGATCCTTGGCCAGCGCTTGCGGCGTGCCGGACCAGGCGAGCCTGCCGCGCTCCAGCACGATGACGTGATCGGCGAAGTCGAGCGCGCTCTGTATGCGCTGCTCGACCAAGAGGATGGTCATGTCGCCGGTCTTTGCCAGTTCGGCGAAGGCAGCCATCAACTCTTCGCAGATGACGGGGGCAAGCCCTTCCAGCGGCTCATCGAGCAGCAACACCGAAGGCTGGCCGAGAATGGTGCGGGCGGTCGAAAGCATCTGCTGTTCGCCGCCGGAAAGCTGCGTGCCGAGGTTCCGACGGCGCTCCTTCAGGCGGGGGAACATGCTGTAGGCTTCCTCCAGCGCGGTCTTCGGTCGACCCTTCAGGCCGACGAACAGGTTTTCCTCGACCGTCAGCGTCGGGAAGATGTCGCGCGTCTGCGGCACGTAGCCGAGACCCTGATGCGCGCGACCCGCGCTGGAAAGACCGGTGACGTCGGTATCGCCGAGCCGGACCCTGCCGTCGTAGCGTCGGGTCTGGCCGGCGAGCGTTGCTAGCAGCGTCGTCTTGCCCATGCCGTTGCGTCCGAGGACCGCGAGCCGGGCGCCCGCCGGAACGGTGAACGTGATGCCTTCGAGAACCCGTGTCGGGCCGTAGCCGGCCGACAGGTTTTCAACCTCAAGCGGCGTGGCCGGCATTGGCATAGCTCCCCAGATAAGCTTCGCGGACGCGAACGTCCTTGGTGACATCCGACGGCGCGCCGTCGAAAATGATCGCGCCGGCCGCAAGCACGACGACGCGCTTGGCGAAGCGAAAAACCAGATCCATGTCGTGCTCGATCATCAGGACCGCGAGATCGGCCGGCAGTTCGCCAAGGGCCTGCTCGATCCGCGCTGTATCGCTTTGCGGCACGCCGGCGGCGGGCTCGTCGAGCAAGAGCACTTTCGGCTTGAGCGCCATCGCCACGGCGATTTCAAGCAGCCGCTGTTGACCGTAGGCGATCTCGCGCACCTTACGGTGCATAAGCGCGCCAAGGCCGAGCGTCTCCAGAAGGTGGCTGGCTTCCGCCATCACGTCGGGCATTTTCAGGAAATTGCCGAACATCCGCCCAGATCGCCCGGAGCGCTGCAGGATCGCCAGCGCGACATGCTCCGCCGACGTCATGTCCAGGAAAAGTCGGGTGACCTGGAAGGAGCGCACCAGCCCGCGCCTGACGCGGCCGATCGCATCCAATTTGGTCACATCCTCGCCGCTGAGTTTCACGACGCCCGAATCCGGCCGCAGATTGCCGGTGACGAGGTTGACGAAGGTCGTCTTCCCGGCGCCGTTCGGGCCGATCAACGCGACCCGGTCCCCCGGCGCCATCGACAGGGACACGTCGTTGGTGACGGTCAGGCCGCCGAACGCCTTTTTCAGGTGCCTGACTTCGAAAACGGCGCTCATGGGCGATCCTCCATGCGGCGCGCGGCATAGGCAGCCGCCGTTCCATAGATGCCCTTTGGCGCAAACAGCACGACGGCGATCAGGAGCAGGCCGAGTATGGTCAGCCAGTGAAAGGGGTTCGCCGCCGAGACGTAGTCCTCGAACAGCATGAAGATGACGGTGCCGGTGAGGGCGCCGAAGAGCGAGCCGGTACCACCGAGCACCAGCATGACAAGTGCTTCGGCCGACTGCGTGAAGGATAGGCTGTCGAGGCCGACCACTTGGGTCGAAAGGGCGTTCAGCGCGCCGCCGACACCGGCCACGGCGCCCGAGATGACGTACATCTTCATGAGCGCCGCCTTGGGCGAAGCGCCCATGGCGCGGATGCGCAAAGGATCCTCCTTGATGCCCCGGCAGAGCATGCCGAAGGGTGAGCGGACGAGAAGCCGCAAGAGCACGAAGACGATCAGGACGAGCCCGACGCCGAGGAAATAGGCGGTGTGGCCGTAGAGATCGAACTCGAAGGCGCCGAACAGCGGTCCCGTGGTCATGCCCGACAAGCCGTCGCTGCCGCCGGTCCAGTCCGAAGCCTTGTTGGCAAATTCGTGGAAGAGATAGACGAGGGCGATCGACAGCACCAGCTGCGGCAGGCCGTGCGCTCTCAGTATGATCACGCCGCAGAGGAGGCCGGCGGCCGCGCCGCCGACGATGCCGCAGGCGACCATCGCGAGCGGATCGGTAACGCCATAATGCGCCGAGGCGATGCCGGCGGCATAGGCCCCGGCGCCAAAGAGGGCGGCATGGCCGAGCGTGGCCACACCGCAATAACCGGTAACGAGATCAAGCGACAGGACGAGAAGTGCCATCGCAAGGATGCGGGTAAGAAGCGCGAGATTGTCGGGGAACAAGAGATACCCGATCCCCGCAAGGACGAGAATTGCAACGATGCCGGCGAAATCCCGCGCAAGCGAATGGCGCTGCTTGGAGGTGGCGACAAGGGTCTCGGGAGTAGCGGTGAGTGCCATGATCACTTTGCCCTTGCGGCGAGCCCGCGCGGAAACACGCAGATGATTGCGATGACGGCGAGATAGAAGAAGAATTCGCCATATTCCGGCATGAGATATCGGCCGGCCGTATCTATGCCGCCGAGCAGCAGGCAGGCGATGAGCGCGCCGGGGATGGAACCTGTGCCGCCAACGGAGACAACGACGAGAAAGGTGACCATGTAGCGCAGCGCGTAGTAGGGTTCGACCGGCAGCAACTCGGCCCCGACCACGCCCCCGAAGGCCGCAAGGCCGACCGCGACCGCGAACGAGACGGCATAGACAATCTCCGTCCGCACGCCGAGCGCTGCAGCCATCGCGGAATTGTCGACGGAGGCGCGCAGCTTGACGCCGAAAGAGGTGCGCTCGATGACAAACCAGAGGCCGAGCGCGACGATGAGACCGCACAGGATCGCAAAGGCGCGCTGCGTGCCGATCGTGCGGAAGCCCAGATCTATCGACCCTTGCAGGGCGGGCGGCAGCGGGATGGTTTTAAGCGTCGGGCCGAAGACGTAGTTGGCAATACCGATGATGCAGAATGTGATGCCGATGGTCATCAGAACCTGGGTCAGTTCAGGCGCGCCATAGATGCGGCGGTATAGCAGGCGCTCCAGCGGTATCGCGATGATCACCGTGCCGACGACTGCAAGCAGCACGGCTGCGGCGTAACCGAGGCCCAGATCGCGGGCGGCGTAGGAGGCAATATAGCCGCCGATCATCGCAAATGCGCCGTGGGCGAGGTTGGTCACCCGCATCAGCCCCATCGTGACCGAAAGCCCGATGGAGATGACGAAAAGCACCATGCCATAGGCGAGCGCATCCACCGCTATGCTCAAGACTGTCTGCATCGGCTGTTCCGATCCCCTTTACCGCACCGTGCTGAGACGCGGTGCGTGTACTTCATTGGTCGAAGGAGGTTATTTCTTCAGGCCCGGATCGCCCTGTTTCTCGAAGGTCTGGATTTCCTTGTTGTAGTAGGTGCCGTCGGCGGCCTTCGACACTTCGCGCAGATAGATGTTCTCGGTGATGTGACGGGTATCCGGATCGATCATGACAGGACCGCGCGGGCTGACCCAGGCAAGGCCCTTGACCGCGTCGACCGCCTTCTGGGCGTCCTGTTTGCCGCCGGTCGCTTCGATCATCTTGTAAATGACGTGCATGCCATCGAAGGCGCTGACGGAGGGGAAGGTCAGCTCCTTGGCATCACCGAGCGCCTTCTGGGCAGCGGCGACGAAGGCCTTGTTCTCCGGCGAGTCGTGCGAGACCGCGTAGTGGAAGGTGGTGAGGATGCCGAGTGCGGCGTCACCGAGCGCCGGAAGGTCGGACTCCTGCGTCAGGTCACCCGTGCCAAAGAACTGGATGCCGGCAGCTTTGAGGCCGGTCTCGTTATACGCTTTCACGAAAGCAAGCGTCGGCGGCCCTGACGGCAGGAAGGCGAAGAGGCCCTGCGCGCCCGAATCCTTGATGCGCTGCATGATCGGGTTGAAGTCGTTGGTGGAGAGCGGCAAGCGGATCGACTCCACGACCTCGCCGCCGGCAGCCTGCATGGCGGTCTTGAAGGCGGTTTCAGCGTCGACACCGGGACCGTAGTCACTGACGATAGTGATGACTTTCTTTACCCCGCGATCAACCGCGACCTTCGCGATCGGTGCCGAGTTCTGCGCCGTCGTGAAGGACGTGCGAACGACGAGCGGGCTCTTGGTGACGATCGCCGAGGTAGCGGCATTCATAACCACCATCGGCACGTTGGCCTGCTTCAGGATAGGCGTGACCGCCATGGCGTCCGGCGTGAAATAGAAGCCGGCAAGATACTGTACGCCTTCCTTGACGACGAGTTCCTGCGCCAGCGACTTCGATTGCGCCGGATCCGCCTGCGGCACGTCACGGTAGATTACTTCGACCGTATGATCGCCGACCTTGTTGCCGTTGAGCGCCATATAGGCGTCGATGCCAGCCTTGAAATTCTTGCCTTGCAGGGCAAACGGCCCCGAGAACGGTCCGATCACGCCGACCTTGACCGTGTCGGCGTAGGCGGCGCCACCCATCACCATAGCCGCAAGCGCGGCAGCGATAATCCGTTTCATGCTTCCTCCTCCGCAGGGCCAGTCCTCTCCTGGACCGACATTTCCTGGCTTACAAAGCAGTTTCAGTTTGACATGCCAAATAGTAATGTAAAATGAAAATAGCGCCAAAAAACATAAGCTATTGGTTATGAATTCGGCATTCAAGGTTCCTCGGATCCGATCCCGCGGACCTGGCCCGCCAGCTGAAGCGCGAGCCGCAAGGCGGTACCGCAGGCGGCAAACATCTGCGGCAGGATCAGCCATTCCAAGGTCCAGGCCGCGCCCGAGCGTTCCTGCTCGTGGACCAGCGACTGGTGAATGCCGGAAAGCTGCACCGCATTGAAACGCGCAAGCGACACCAGCACTTCGGCGGCGACCGGGTTCTGCTTGTGCGGCATGGCCGAAGAGCCGCCGCCGCCGGCAAGTGACAGCTCGTCGCCTGCCTTTGCCAGCAGCGCGACATCCTGGCCGAACTTGCCAAGGCTGCCTGATATCTCCGAGACCATACCCGCGACTTCGGCAATGCGGCCGCGCTGGCTCTGCCACTGCCGATGGTCGGCAAGGCCAAGCTCGCCGGCAAGGGCCGCGCGCACTGCCGCCGCCTGATCGCCAAGCTTTTCAAGGGTCCCCGCCGCGCCGCCGAATTGCACGGCGTAGAGGGTCGGTTCGGATGAGCGCAAGCGCTGGTGCAAGGCCTCGAGCGGCGCGCTCCAGGCGGTAAGCCGCGCCGAGACGGTGATCGGGATCGCCGCCTGCATCCGCGTATGCCCCATCAGGGGCCGCGCGCCGAAAGCCCGCTCCAGACGCTCGAACTGCGCAATGATCTCGGCGAGCCTTGCCGCAATCAACGCGGTTGCCCGTTTAAGGCGCAGCATCAGGCTTGTGTCGATGACATCCTGGCTTGTGGCGCCGTAATGTACCTTCGAGTCGAATTCCGTCCCGACCGCCGCGCGCAGCTGCTTGACGAGTTCCGGCACGACCACGCCGTCGGTGGCGGTCGCCGTCTTGAGCGCGGCGATATCCGGCTGGAACGTGCGGCAAACCTCAACGATCCGCTCCGCCGCCGCTTCCGAAATCACGCCATATCTGGCTTCGGCCCGCGCCACTGCCGCTTCGAAGGCAAGCATGCCCTCGATTTCGGTGGCAGCGGAGAACAGCGCGGCCATCTCCTCATCGCCGAGGAGGCCTGAGAGGTAGGGATGCTCGAAAGCGGAAAAGCTCATCATCGGCTCAGATATCGAGGAACACAGTTTCCTGCTCGCCCTGCAGGTGTATGTCGAACGTATAGTTGGGCGCGGCACCGCCGGCGATCAGGGTGGCGACCCGGTGGCGATGCTCGATGCGGTTGAGCAGCGGGTCCGCGTCGTTCGCCGCACCTTCGTCGGGGAAGTACATGCGCGTGCTGAGGCCGATATTGATGCCGCGCGCGACGATCCAGAAGCTGATATGCGGCGCCATCCTGCGGCCGTCCTTGAAGGGGAGGGGACCGGGCTTGATGGTGTGAAACGCAAAGACGCCGTCCTCGGCACCCGTCGCGCAACGGCCCCAGCCGGAAAAATTCGGGTCGGCCGCACCGCGCAGTTCGGATGGGCTGTTGTAGAGGCCGGCGCCGTCGGCCTGCCAGATCTCCACCAGCGCATCCCTCAGCGGCGCGCCGGCGCCGTCGATGATGCGGCCGGTCACGGTGATGCGCGCGCCGAGTGTCTTGTCGTTGACCATGGTCGCGCCGAGGTCGGCGTCATAGACCCCGCCGATACCGCAGAAATTCGGCGTCAGGCCGATATGGACGTAGGGACCCGCGGTTTGCGACGCGGTTTCCTTGAGGTAGCCGAGCTCCTGAACCATCAGTTCCCCTCCAACCGGTTTTCGAACAGGGTCGAGCGCCGCCCCCTGAGTACGATGTCGAACTTGTAGGCCCGCGCATCCATGGGGATCGTATTGCCCCAGTCGAGCGGCGCGATCAACAGCTCGATGGCGCGGCGATCGGGGATGGTGTTTACGATCGGACATTTCCAGATCATCGGGTCGCCCTCGAAGTACATCTGCGTGATCAGACGCTGGGCAAACCCGTGACCGAAGACCGAGAAATGGATATGCGCCGGGCGCCAGTCGTTGACGCCGTTCGGCCAGGGGTAGGGGCCGGGCTTGATGGTGCGGAAACAGTAGTAGCCTTGCTCGTCGGTGATGGCGCGGCCGCAGCCGCCGAAATTGGGATCGAGCGGCGCGAGATAGCTTTCCTTCTTGTGGCGGTAGCGCCCGCCGGCATTGGCCTGCCAGAACTCGAGCAACGCGCCGGGAACCGGGCGGCCGCGCTCGTCGAGCACGCGGCCATGGACGATGATGCGCTCGCCAATCGCGCTTTCGCCGGATTTGGCGAAGTTGTGGATCAGGTCGTTATCGAGTTCGCCGAGGATCGAGTGGCCGAATACCGGACCCGTGATCTCCGAAATCGTGCTGTCGAGCGACAGAAGCGCCTTTTGCGGCGAGCGCAGAACGGACGTCTTGTAGCCGGGTGTGAACGCCGGCGCGTGCCACTCTCTGTCGCGGGGGAAAAAGGCGCCCGTTTCGGGCCGCTTGTTGGCAATATCAGACATGATCACCTCGATTAAAGGGCGCGCTCCGCGTCCATCTGCTCGAAAACCTGCTTTGCGATCTTGATGGCGTGGTTGGCAGCCGGCACGCCGGCATAGATGGCCACATGCAGCAGTGCTTCACGAACATCGTCGCGCGTGGCGCCGGTATTGATCGTGGCACGCACATGCATGGCAACCTCGTCGTCCTGGCCGAGGGCTGCGAGAAGGGCGATCGTAACGATCGAGCGCTCGCGCTTGGTTAGCTGCGGGCGCGACCAGACCGTGCCCCATGCGCCCTCGGTAATCAATTCCTGGAAGGGCTGGTCGAAGGGGGTGGTCGCCACTTGAGCACGATCGACATGGACGTCGCCGAGCACGGCGCGGCGCGTGGCCATACCCTCTCGATAGCGGTCGGAAGACAGCGGGGTTTCGGTCATGGGCTTCTTTCTCCCTCAGTCACGGATGCGGCGAAGGCGCGGATGATTTCAGTCAGCATCGCCGGTTGTTCGACGCAGGGGATATGGCCGCAGTCGCGGATCACCTCGTAGCTGGCATTCGCGATGAGCTTCGCGGTCGACAGGACCAGATCCGGCGGCGTCGAGCCGTCCTGGTCTCCGACAACGCACAACGTCGGCACGGCGATGTGCTTGGCAGCCTCCGTATAGTCGGCATCGCGCACTGCCTCGCAGGTCGCCGCATAGCCGGCGGCGGGCTGACGGATCAGCATGTTGCGATAGCCAACGAAGGCGATGTTCTCAGGTCGCCGGAAGGCGGGCGTGAACCAGCGCTCCAGGATGGCGTCGGCGATCGGTTCGATCCCATCCTGCTTGACCTTGTCGATGCGGGCGTTCCAGCTGTCGGCGGTGCCGATCTTGTGTGCGGTGTCGCTGAGAATGAGCGCGCGCACGAGGTCGGGGCGGTTCTTATAGAGCGACTGCGCGATCAGCCCGCCGACCGAAAGCCCGCAAATAAAGGCCTGTCTGACCGATAGCAGGTCGAGCAGGGCGGCGAGATCGGAGGCATGGTCCTCGATGGTGTAGGGGGTCTGGCCGATGTCGGAGAGGCCGTGGCCACGCTTATCGTAGAGAACGATTGCAAAATCGCCCGCCAACCGGACGACGACGTCGCGCCATATGCGGAAATCGGTGCCGAGCGAGTTCGAAAACACGATGACAGGCTTGTCGGCGAGCGCACCGATGATCTGGTAGTGAATGGTGGTGTCGTTGATGCGCGCGAACTGCATTGTTTTCTCCTCACCCAGGAATTTGATGCTTTAATCTGGTTAGGTAAAATGATATTTTTTGGCGTTTAGTTAACTCCCAGGTTATGATACCCATGATAGATAGCCGCGTGAAGTTTCGCCATCTCCAGACGTTTGTCGAGGTGGCGCGGCAGAAAAGCGTCATGAAGGCGGCTGAACTGCTGAGCGTCAGCCAGCCGGCGGTGACCAAGACCATCCGGGAACTGGAAGAGGTCCTGGGCGTCGACGTTTTCGAGCGCGACGGTCGCGGCATCAAGATCACGCGTTACGGCGAGGTGTTTCTGCGTCATGCGGGGGCGGCGCTGACGGCGCTGCGCCAGGGGCTCGATTCCGTCACGCAGGAGCGCTCCGGCAACGCCCCGCCGATCCGCGTCGGCGCACTGCCGACGGTATCGACGCGGATCATGCCCCGGGCGATGACGCTGTTCCTCAAGGAAGAGACCGGAAGCCGCATCAAGATCGTGACGGGCGAGAATTCCGTGCTGCTCGAGCAGTTGCGCGTCGGCGATCTCGACATCGTCGTCGGCCGGCTGGCGGCACCGGACAAGATGACCGGCTTTTCCTTCGAACATCTCTATTCCGAACAGGTCCTGTTCGTGGTGCGCTCCGGCCATCCGCTGCTTTCGTCAGCCGGCGCGGTTTTCCACACGATCGGCGATTATCCGGTGTTGATGCCGACGCGCGCTTCGATCATCCGGCCCTTCGTGGAGCAATTTCTGATCACCAACGGCGTTGCGAGCATTCCCAATCAGATCGAAACGGTCTCCGACGCCTTCGGCCGTGCCTTCGTGCGCGCCAGCGATGCGGTCTGGATCATCTCGGCGGGCGTCGTTGCCGCCGATATCGAGGACGGTGTCCTTGTCGCGCTGCCCATCGACACGGCCGAGACCCGCGGACCGGTCGGCCTCACGATGCGCACCGACGGCGTACCTTCGATGCCGCAGGCGATCCTGATGCAGACGATTCGGGAAGCCGCGCGCGAGGTCTCAGACCGGGAGAAGGGACGAGCGACGGGTTGACGAATCCTCGCCTTAGCCCATCGCCTCGGCGGAGCGAGCAAGCCTTCAGAATGGCAGGCCGACATAGTTTTCCGCAAGCGCCGTCGAGGCGGCGCGGGAATGGGTCAGATAGTCGAGCTCCGCTTCCTGGATTTTCTGGCCGAAATCGCCAGTGTCGGGGAAACGGTGCAACATCGTCGTCATCCACCAAGAGAAGCGGACCGCCTTCCAGACCCGCGCCAGCGCCCTTGCGGAATAAGCCTCGATGCCGGCGTCCGAGCGGTCGCGATAGTGCTCGGCCAAGCCCGAGAAGAGATAGTGGACGTCGCTGGCCGCAAGGTTGAGACCCTTGGCTCCCGTCGGCGGCACGATATGGGCGGCATCGCCAACGAGGAACAACCGGCCGAAACGCATCGGTTCGGCCACGAAAGAGCGCAGCGGCGCGATCGACTTTTCGAACGAGGCGCCGGTCACCAGTGCTTCGGCATGGTGGGCAGGCAAACGGCAACGCAGTTCGTCCCAGAAGCGGTCGTCGCTCCAGTCCTCTGTCTTCTCGTCCAGCGAACACTGGATGTAATAGCGGCTGCGGGTGAGCGAGCGCATCGAACAGAGGGCGAAGCCGCGCGGGTGGTTCGCGTAGATCAGTTCGTGATCGACGGGCGGCACGTCGGCAAGCACGCCGAGCCAGCCGAAGGGATAGACCTTCTCGAATGTCCTGATCGCTCCTTCCGGCACTGACCTGCGGCTGACGCCATGATAGCCGTCGCAGCCGGCGATGAAATCGCAATCGATACGGTGGGAGACGCCGTCCTTCACATAGGTGACGAAGGGCGCTTCGCCGTCGAAATTGCGGGGCTCGACATCGGTGGCGTCGTAGATGGTGGGGGCGCCCGCTTTTCCCCTCTGTTCCATCAGGTCGCGGGTGACCTCCGTCTGGCCGTAGACCATGACCCGCTTGCCGCCGCTCAGGCCGAAAAGGTCGATGCGATGATCGCGGCCGTCGAAAGTGAGCGAGAAGCCGTCATGCGGCAGGCCCTCGGCGTGCATGCGTTCGCCGGAACCCGCCTTGTCGAGCAGTCCGACAGTGCCTTCCTCAAGCACTCCGGCGCGAACGCGGCCGAGAATGTAATCCTTGCCGACGCGGTCGAGAATGACGTTGTCGATGCCGGCGCCTGTCAGAAGCTGCCCAAGCAGCAGTCCGGACGGGCCGGAGCCGATGATAACAACTTGAGTACGCATAATGCCTCCCGCGCTTGCGTTCATTGATTTTGGCGCAGGCGACCCGACGCAACAATGGACTTATCCGCCAAGAAATTGCACAAATCGAACATCAACGCGGCAAGGGTCCCGATGAAGCAGCCCGTTCCGACCTATGAGCTATACGGTGAAAACGAAGGCGATCCACCAGAGTTTTGGCTGCATTGCGAAACGATTCCGTCGCGAAGCAGCCTGCATCACTGGGAAATCCAGCCCCACCGGCACGAGCGTTTCTTTCAGATATTGTACATTGAAAGCGGGTCCGGAGACGCAGTCTTTGAGCGCGTCGTTCACCCGATCCGCCCACCTGCCGTCGTCACCGTGCCGCCCCGCATTGGCCACGGCTTCCGCTTCTCCAAGGATATCGACGGTTTTGTCTTCACCACCCTCGTCACCCATTTGAAGAGCTCACCCGGCGAACGCAGCCCTTTCGGCGCATGGCTCGCCGAACCGCGCCTGACGCCGCTTTCGATCGAGGACGCGGACGCGTCCTATGTCGCGGATACGCTTCGCCGGCTGGCGGAGGAGTTTCAGCGGCGCGCCACCGGCCGAAACGATCTGCTCCAGGCCTATCTCACCACGGCTTTGACGCTGGCGGCACGGCTTTCGGCCGTGCAGCAGGACGCGCCTTCCGCAGATGAGAACGAGCGGCGGATGGAGGTTCTGCATGGCCTGATCCAGCAGCATTTCCGCTCGCATCAATCTGTTTCCTTCTACGCCAGGCAGCTCGGTATCTCTCCCACACACCTCAATCGCGTGGTGCGGGGCTCGACCGGGCACAGCGCCCACGATCTGATCATCCGCAAGGTGATGGACGAGGCCAAACGCGAATTGGTGTTCACGTTTTCCAGCGTGCAAACGGTAGCCTTTCGGCTGGGATTTACGGATCCAGCCTATTTCTCCCGCTTCATCCTGAAGCAGACAGGGCAGACGCCGCGTGCGTGGCGCATAAGCGAGCGCAAGAAGATCGGCATGTGAAGGGGCTACTTGGCAAATTCCCGGTATTCCGCTTCGGTGGCCCGTGCCGCAGCACGAGCGGCATCCACCAGCCAGTCGGATCTCCGCCTGGCGATATCGCCGGCGACCGCCATGATCCGCTCGGCATCGCCGCCATGGCAGTTGGCGATCTCCTTTCCCATCGCTTCCAGCATCTCGGGCATCAGCAACTCGCCGACGGAATCCTTTACCTCGATCTTGCGGCTGTTCGGCGAGAGGCGGCGAACGACAATGCCGTCGAAAACGCGGTAGTGCGGGTCCGGGGCGCGAAAGCGTCCGCCGGCCACCGTGCCCGCGAGGATCGGGCTTGCGGCATTGTCGTGATGCAGCGACCAGGCCGAGGTGACCAGCGCCTTGGCCTCGCGGATGACCGGACCGCCGTTCCAGTCGATCAAAGCCACAAACCGGGGACGCCCGAGACTGCCTGTGCCGGCGGTGCGGCGCATGACGGTCGGTTCCTTTTCCGACGGCGGCAACGCGGAAGCAAGGGCTGCCACATATTTGGAGCTGGCCGGCACCGGAGATGGCTCGGCTTCGGCGCCCTCGGGAGCCATGAACTTCTCCCAGAATTTCTCCCGCTCCTTTTCCGACAGGACAACGGCCTCTCTCAGCCAGCGATGGCGCGCTTCGAGGATGTAGGGCCGGGGCGCTTCAAGGCCTTTGTGATAGCCTTCGGCGATCGGATTGCAGATGTCTTCAGCCGACGGTCCGCCGTCGTTGCGGGCAAGCAGCGCACTTGCCGCCAGCCGGACGACATCGAGCGGAAATGGCATGGGAGCGGCCTCGTCGAAGTCGTTGGCACCCCACACCAATCGACCCTCGACATCACGCCAGGTCCCGAAATTTTCGAGATGCGTATCGCCGATGGATAGCACGGAAGGCGCGCCAGCCAGTTCCGGGACGACATCGAGGATCGTCTCGGCCCAGCGCCAATAGGTTGCCCGCAGGAACGAAAACGCATCCTTGCGCATCTTCAAATGCTTCGTCTTGAGATCGTCCTCGACGAAGTCGTCGCCAAGCTGCTTCCTGAGCCAGGTCTCGTAAGCGTTCATGGATGCGGCAAACATGGCGTCCTCCTCGTCCAATCGGCAGTGCTCCGCCGCTGCGCGAGGCCTACGGGGCCGGGCGCAACGCGTCAGGACGCAAGGATACGCCTTGCGAGCAAGGAAGAACATAATCCCGGAGTGTGAGCGACGCGGATCCTGTCATGTGGTCAGAGGACCTGCGCGCTCGAGGGTCTCTAGCTCCCTTTCGCCGGCTCGAAGGCGACGCGTTCGATGCCGTGGCGCTGCAGCTTGTCGTAGAATGTCTTGCGTGGAATACCCAGCATCTCGATCGTGCGGCGCGCGTCGCCGTCGTTGGCCGACAGTGCCTCGCGAATGATCTCGGCCTCATAGCGCTCGACACGCTCGGGAAGCGACAGGCCACCCGCATTGTCGTCAGCGGTCACGGCTTTCGCGTCGCCCTCAAGCCCGAGCACGAAACGCTCGGCAAAATGCGAAAGCTCGCGGACGTTGCCCGGCCAGGAATGGGTGGCGAGATGTCGGCTGACTGCGGCCGAAAGTGCCGGAGGCTCGCGGTTGAAGCGCCGGCCCGCGCGGCTCGCGAAGTAGCCGAAAAGCAGCGGCACGTCGTCGCTGCGCTCGCGCAGTGGCGGGATCGAGACGGTCACGACGTTGAGGCGGTAGTAGAGGTCCTCGCGGAACGACCCACGCTCGGCGGGATCGCCGAGATCGACTTTGGCGGCGGCAATCACCCTGAGATCCACAGGCCTCGGCGCATTGATGCCGAGCGGCGTCACCTCGCGGGCCTCCAGCACACGCAGCATGCGCACCTGAACCGAGGGCGGCATGCTCTCGATCTCATCCAGAAAGAGCGTGCCGCCGCTCGAATGCTCGATGCGGCCGATGCGCTTCTTCTGCGCGCCGGTGAAGGCGCCTGCTTCGTGGCCGAATAGCTCGCTCTCTATCAGGGTTTCTGGCAGCGAGCCGCAATTCAGCGCGACGAAATTGCATTTGGCGCGCCGGCTCCAGCGATGCAGGAGCGTGGCGACCACCTCCTTGCCGCTGCCCGTCTCGCCGGTGACGAGCACATCGATATCGGTATCGGCGATCTGCCTCAGGGTCCGCCTCAGCCGCTCCATCGCCGGCGTCTGGCCGATCAGCGGCAGGTCGTCATGTGCGGTTTCGGCGGCGACGCGCAGCGCCCGGTTTTCGAGAACGAGGCGCCGCTTCTCGGCCGCACGCCGCAGGCTCTGCACCAGTTGGTCGGTGGCAAAGGGTTTGGCGATGAAGTCGTAGACGCCGTTGCGGATGGCGGCGACGGCCATGGGGATATCACCGTGGCCGGTCATCAGGATGACGGGCAGATCGGGATCCAACCGGCGGATGCGCTCGAAGAGCTCAAGCCCGTCGATGTCTGGCATACGGATGTCGGAGACGACGACCCCTCCGAAGCCGGCGTCGAGCACGGCAAGCGCCTGCGAAGCCTTGGAGAAGCGCGAGACGCCGAAGCCGGCTAGTTCGATCGTCTGGGCGGTTGCCTTCAGAAGCTGAACGTCGTCGTCGATGAGGATGACGGGGGTTGGTTCGCTCATGGCGTCACCTTGCGCAGATGGATGAGGAAGGAGGTGCCGCCATCGCTGCTGTCGACCTCGATGTGGCCGCCATAGTCGGCGACGATATCCTTGACGATAGCGAGCCCCAGTCCGAGACCCTTCTCCTTGGAGGTGTTGAAGGGCGTGAACAGCGAGCCGCGAATGGAGGCCGGGATGCCTGGCCCGTTGTCGGCGACGCGAATGACCACTTCGTCACCGCATTCCTCCGCCGAGACGTCGACGCGGGCGTCGCTGCGCCCTTCCAGCGCCTCCAGCGCATTCTGGAAAAGGTTGATCAGCACCTGTTCGAGGCGGACGCGATTGGCGGTGACGGCAAGTCCCGGACGCGGCGCCTTGACGGTCAGCGCCTCCAGCCTTCCGGCGAAACGGCTCTTCAAGAGCACGATCGCGCCGTCGATCGCGCCGTGCAAGTCGACGGCTTCCGGCGGCGTGCGGCCCTTGCGCCCGAGCGCCTTCAGATCCTCGGTAATCGTCCCGATCCGCTCCGTGAGGGCGGCAATTTCCGTGAGGTTCTCGTCTGCCGGTGTCTGCTGACCGCGGCTCAAGAAAACGCGGGCATTCTCGGCATAGGCGCGGATAGTGGCCACCGGCTGGTTGATTTCGTGGGCGACGCCGGCCGCGACCTGGCCCAGAATGGCGAGCCGGTTTGCGTGGACAAGATCCTGCTGCACCACCTGCAGCTTGGCGTCCGTGCTGCGATGGTCGGCAATTTCCGCTTGCAGGCGGTCGCGGGCAAGACTGAGGTCGGCGGTACGCTCGACGACGCGGCGCTCGAGCTCCTCGCGGGCAGCCTGCGCGCGGGCGATCCGCGTGGCGATCGCCCGCCGCCGCAACATCAGGAAGGCGATCAGCGCCAGCACCGGTACGAGCAGGGAGAGCGCCAGCAACCGCGCCTCTCGCATCGCCGCGGCAACCGGGGCTTCAATTGGCAGGAGATATCCAAGCTGCCAGGAGGTGGTGGGCACCGGCGTGCGCAGGCGCAGATATTCTGCTGCACTCGTGCCCGGCAGGATGGCCGAAACGATCGCGGCGTCATCCGACAGGGTCTCGATCTGCGTGATCGGCAGCGGCACCAGCGGCGCGTTGCCGAATTGCAGGCTGTCACGGATGGCCGCCAGCCGGTCCGGGGGAATGGGGGCTGCCGCCATGAAACGCCAGGAGGGGACGCTGGTGATCAACACCACGCCGCTGATATCCGTGACATAGGCCGGGCGCCCGGTCTCGCGCCAATCGCTTTCGAGCTGGTCGAACTCCATCTTGACGACGACGACGCCGAGTTTGCCGCCCGCCGTTTCGGCGCGCCGTGAAATGTAGAGCCCCGGCCGCTTGCTGACCGTGCCAAGCGCGAAGTGCTCGGCCGCGCCCGCCTCCATGGCGCGGCGGAAATACTCGCGGAAAGAATAGTTGATGCCGACGAAGCTCAACGGGCCGCGCCAATTGCTTGAGGCAATGGCAACGCCGTCCTTGCGGGTAACGTAGAGCACAGAGGCGCTCGTGTCGCCGACCAGGCCCTCGAGCTTGCCGTCCAGGGCATCGACGAGGCTGTGGTCATCGTTCTCAAGAGCGGCCAGGACCTGCTGGTCCTCGGCCAGCAATACGGGCAGGGCGCGTGGCCGCTCCATGACGGCGCGTAGTAGCGCCACCTTGAGATTGGCGTCGGTCCGGCCCTGGGCGAGAAGGCCATCGATCGCTGTCCCCCGCCCGTAGAGACCCGCCGCATAAAGGCCAACCGCTACCACCGCCGCCGCGACGAGTGCGAAGGCAAACCAGGTCTTGCTCCCGGCAAGGGAAGGTATCGAGCTCGTCTGTTTCATGGCGCGCCGGAAAAGAGGGAGGCCATTCTGTGCATGAATCCGCACAAAGGGAAAGAGGCGTTGGCGGAAACTCGCTCAAAGCGAAGCGGTGCGAAAGCATCACAAAAATAAATCTATTTTATATCAACTACTTATGACAGGTGATCCGATCTGGCATGAGCGTTGCTACTCCTAGGACAGCAGCCAGGTTGCGCTGCGGAGACCACAGCAAGCACCTCGGGAGACCTGAAGAGGCGGGGTGTGAAGGAGGAGCAACATGAACGCCGTACCCCACGGAGCCGAACCGCAGAAACCTGCACGGTTCTATCAACATCTCTATTTCCAGGTGCTGTTGGCGATCGCCGCCGGTATGCTGCTGGGTCATTTCTATCCAGAGACGGGCGCGTCACTGAAGCCGCTCGGCGATGCCTTCATCAAGCTCGTCAAGATGATCATCGCGCCCGTCATCTTCCTGACCGTCGCGACCGGCATCGCCGGCATGTCCGACCTGAAAAAGGTCGGCCGCGTCGCCGGCAAGGCGATGCTCTATTTCCTTGTGTTCTCGACCCTGGCGCTTGTCCTCGGCCTCATCGTCGCCAATGTGGTGCAGCCCGGCGCGGGCATGCACATCAATCCGGCCTCGCTCGACCCCAAGGCGATCACCGCCTATGCAGAGAAGGCGCATGATGCCAGCGTCACCGGCTTTCTCTTGAACATCATCCCGGACACAATCGTCGGCGCCTTCGCGCAGGGCGACATCCTGCAGGTGCTGTTCTTCTCCGTGCTGTTCGGCATATCCCTCGGCATGGTCGGCGAACGCGGCCGTCCGGTGATCGATTTCCTGCAGGCGCTGACGGCCCCGATCTTCCGCCTCGTCGCCATCCTGATGAGGGCCGCTCCGATCGGAGCCTTCGGCGCAATGGCCTTTACCATCGGCAAATACGGCATCGGCTCGATCGCCAACCTCGCCATGCTGATCGGCACCTTCTATCTGACGGCCGTGCTGTTCGTGCTGGTCGTTCTGGGCGCCGTGGCGCGATACAACGGCTTCTCGATCCTGGCGCTGATTAGGTACATCAAGGAAGAACTGCTCCTGGTTCTCGGCACCTCGTCGTCGGAAGCAGCGCTCCCGGGCTTGATGGCGAAGATGGAGCGGGCGGGCTGCAAGCGCTCGGTCGTCGGCCTCGTCATTCCGACCGGCTATTCGTTCAACCTCGACGGCACCAACATCTACATGACGCTGGCCGCACTCTTCATCGCCCAGGCGACCGACACGCCGCTGACGCTCGCCGACCAGATCCTGCTGTTGCTGGTGGCCATGCTGAGCTCGAAGGGTGCCGCCGGTATCACCGGTGCCGGCTTCATCACGCTCGCCGCCACGCTCTCGGTCGTTCCCTCGGTTCCGGTCGCCGGGATGGCACTGATCCTCGGCATCGATCGGTTCATGTCCGAATGCCGGGCGCTGACCAACCTGGTCGGCAACGCGGTCGCAACCGTCGTCGTCGCCCGCTGGGAAAACGAACTCGACACGGCGCGTTTCGCCGCCGCGATGAATGGCAGCCTCGGCAACGAGCCCGAGTTCTTCGCCCCGGCGCTGCCGGCGGAATGAAAAGGCACGAGTGAAAAGGATAAGCCGCTGAGCCGACAGGTTCGGCGGCTTATCCGTCGCGGGGCTCACGTGTCAGCCTGGCGATTAGAGATAGAACCGTCGCGTCACGGAAGCGTATGCGGCCGACCGCATGTTCCATAAGACAGATTATCTGATCTTATGGTGTAGCGGCTATTTAGTAATGCGACAGTTGGGCCAGTTAGAGATGCGACAGTCTCGCCTCTCGACGTTCTGGTCAATGCCAACGTTGGGAGCAAGGATGACGATCTTCAGCCTGGTCGAGACCATGAGCGGTCGGAGTCGTCATGTCCTGTTTGATCACCATGTCGCAGAAAGAATTGCATCGCCTCGAAGTCATCCAGAAGATTCGTGACGAGCGCCTGAGCGTCGTCCAGGCTGCCGAGCTGCTCGCGCTTAGTCGAAGTCAGGTCCATCGGTTGCTACAGGCCTATGACCGGGATGGGTCAGCTGGCCTCGTTTCGAAGAAGCGATTGCAGCCGAGCAACCGGCGCCACAGCGAGGAGTTTCGCAATGCAGCGCTGGATCTGATCCGCGAGCACTATCTGGATTTCGGTCCGACGCTGGCGCGCGAGAAGCTGATCGAGCTGCACCGGATCTCAGTTGCCAAGGAGACGCTGCGGCAATGGATGACCGAGGCCGGTATCTGGATCTCGCGTCGGGAACGCAAGAAACGGGTTTTCCAGCCACGCGGCCGGCGCGACTGCTTTGGTGAACTGGTACAGATCGATGGGTCGCATCACTGGTGGTTCGAGAACCGTGGACGCAAATGCGCCCTGCTGGTCTATATCGACGATGCCACCGGCAAGCTCTTACATCTTCGCTTTGCCGGATCGGAGAACACGTTCGACTATCTGCATGCAACGAAGACCTATCTGCAGCAATGGGGCAAACCTCTGGCCTTCTACAGCGACAAGCACGGCATCTTTCGTTCGACCCATGCGTCGGAGAAAGACAGGACGAGTGGCCTGACGCAGTTCGGCCGGGCGCTTTATGAACTGAACATCGACATTATCTGCGCCAACACTCCGCAAGCCAAGGGTCGGGTGGAACGTGCCAACCAGACATTGCAGGATCGGCTGGTCAAGGAGATGCGGCTTCGCGGTATCGACACGATCGAGGCTGCTAATGTCTATGCGCCGGAGTTCATTGCAGATTTCAACGCGCGCTTCGGCAAGCCGCCGCGCAATCCGAAGGACATGCACCGACCGTTGGCCGAGCATGAGAACCTTGATGGCGCTATGTGCCGCAAGGAGGTCCGCACCCTGTCGCAATCCCTGACGCTACGCTACGACAAGGTGCTGTTCATCCTCGAACCGACCGAGATTTCCCGGCCATTGGCCGGTCAGAAGGTGATCGTCTGCGACTATCCGGACGGTCGGCTCGAGATCATGCACAAGAGCTTTGCCCTGCCCTACAGGACCTTCGACACGTTGCGCTCGGTGCATCGCGCCGAGGTCGTCGACAACAAGCGGCTGGACGACATGCTGTCGATCGTGGCCGAGATGCAGTCGGGGCGCGAGCAGCAGCGGAGCAAGAGCGGGCCTCGGCGCACCGGACAGACGGATCATATGTTCGGCATTCGAGACGGTAGCACAGCCAACGGCTATCAGAAGCGGGGTCGCAAGCCTGGGCCAAGGACGGATTTCATGAACGATCCTGCGGTGATTGCGCGGCGAGAGAAGGCACTGTCGAGGCCGCCGGCGGCGGAATAAAGAGCGTCAATGCACGCCGATGTCGCTCTGCGTATCCGA